>CANFCX010000101.1 GCA_947445225.1 Rhodospirillales bacterium | reverse complement strand
CCGCATTGCGGCACGTCCAGCTCGATCCATGCCTTTTGGACCGGGTGGCTGCTATCGGCCGACAGGCCTTCGATGGTGGTGATCTGCGCGCCCACGACCGAACCGGCCGGGGTGACGCAGCTACGTTTGGCCTGGCCATTGACGTGCACGGTGCAGGCGCCGCATTCGGAAATGCCGCAGCCATATTTCGTGCCGGTCATGCCCATGTTGTCGCGCAAGGTCCACAGCAACGGCGTGTCGGGCGTGACATCGACGTTGTAGTTCTTGCCGTTCACATTGAGTGTGATCATTTGTTCGTTCCTCCCATTTTTGCTTAAAGAGCAGGGAACGCTATCCCAAGGTTAGGGATACGACAAGAATTCGATTCCAACCGCGCCGAAAAAGGGAAACAGCGGCCGGAGGAACCCCCGGCCGCCGAAGTACCTACGCCCAACTCAGATCGTGATTCCTGACTGGCAGCGAACGGATGCGCTTCCCCGTGGCCGCGAAGATCGCGTTGCAGAAGGCCGGCGCCAGGGGCGGCACGAGTTCCTCCCCAGCACCCGCGATCCACCGGTTCGACTTCATGAAGGCAATGTTGATTTCCTTCGGCATGTCGGACATCCGGAACATCGGGTAGTCGTCGAAATTGCCTTCGACGACGCGGCCATTGCTGAACGTGATCTCCTGGTTCATGGCCGCGCCGATCGTCCACGGAATCTGAGCGCGGATCTGACGTTCGACCGCGTTCGGGTTAATGATCGCCTGGCCGAAATCGTGCACGAAGTCGAACCGGTCGAGGACGATCTGGCCCGCTTTCGTCACCGTCACCTGGGCGACGACCGCCGTCACGGTGATGCCGCGGGGCGGAATGGCCCGGCGGTCGAACATCGCGACGCCACGCCCCGTGCCCTTGGGCAACGGTTTGCCCCAATCCGACATCTTCTCGACCATGTCGAGGGCGCGCAGCCAATCCGCTTTCGCCGTGGCGTCCTCGAACTGGTCGGCCCTGGCGGCATTGATCAATTGCCGGCGATAGGCAAGAGGGTCCTTGCCGGCGGCATGGGCCATTTCGTCGATCATGCTTTCCAGGAAGAAGATCGTGTAGCCCGTCCCGGTCGCCCGCCAGGAGCCGGTCGGAACGAACGACTTCACGTCATGCGATTCCAGGCGATAATTCGCGATCCCGTAAGGCAAGAGATGCAGGCCGCGGATCGAGTTGGCGACGGCCGGCGCCTTCATACCCGGAAGATTGGTCGGGCTGTTGTAGACATCGTGCGCGCGGCGGATTAGGAGCGCCGTGGGTGTGCCGTCCGCGGCGAGCCCGGCGCGGAAGCGGGCCATGCCGCCTGGGTGATAGCGGTTTTCGTGGCGGGTATCCTCCTCGCGGCTCCACAACATCTTGACCGGCCGCCCGTTGAGGGTTTTGGCGATGGTGACGGCCTGCTCCACCTCGCCGGAGCCGCCACGACCACCGAAGCCGCCGCCGAGGAAGCAGTTGTGAACATAGACGTTTTCCATCGGCACCTTGGTCAGATTGGCGGCGGAGGTGACGTTGCCATCCGGTCCCTGCGTGCCGAGCCAGACATCGACGCGGTTGGCCGTGACTTGCGCCGTGCAGTTGAGGGGCTCCATCCGCGAATGCGATTGATAAGAAGCCTCGTAGTCGCCTTCGACGGTCTTGGCGGCGGCGCGGATGGCGGCGGCGAAGTCGCCGTCATTGACCACGCCCGGCCCTTCTTCGCCGAGTTTCTTCTTGAACGCGTCGAAGATGTCCTTGGAACCGAGCTTCGCGTTTGGGCCTGGATCCCATTCGATCGGCATCACCTCGAGCGCGGTCTTCGCCCGCCACCAACTATCGGCGACCACGGCAATGCCGCCGAATTCGGCGATACCCTCCATCGGAACCGCCGAATGGACACCCGCGCGGCTTTTGATGGCATCGAAGTCGAAGCTCTTGAGCTTGCCGCCATAGGGCGCCTGCCTGATCGCGGCGTATAGCATGTTCGGCAGGCGGACATCGATGCCGAAGGTCGCCTGGCCAAAGGCCTTTAGTTCGATGTCCAGCGGTTGCACGCGGCTGCCGATCAACGTGAATTTATCGGCGGTCTTGATCTCCGGCTCCTTGTCGAGCTTGATCGCGACCGCCCTGGCCGCGACTTGGCCATAGGTCAAGGTGCGACCGGTCGGCCTGTGCGTCAGGATGCTTTTCTTCGCTTCGATATCGGCGACCGGCACGTTCCATTCCTGGGCCGCCGCCATGCGTAGGCGTTCGCGCACCGACGCGCCCGCCGCCTGGTAGATCACGCGACCTTCGCGCACCGAGGCGCTGGCGTTGGTCGCCATGCGGCCATAGACCCGGTTTTCGCGGAAATGTCGGTTGGCGTCGGCATAGACGGCCCGGACCGTCGACCAGTCGCATTCCAACTCCTCGCAGATCATCATCGCGTTGGAGGTGAAGACATGCTGCCCCATCTCGGATTGATTGACGCGGATGGTCACGCTGTTGTCGCCGCCGATGACGATCCACGGGCTGATATCGATGCCGCCCTCCGTCGGCGGCAGCCAGGGCTGTCTGTTGACCTGTTGCGCGGCCGCATCGGGCGATACCGCAAGCCCGAAAGCCATGCCGCCGCCGACGATGGCGGTGCTGACGACGAATTGACGCCGATCCATTTCCAGTTTGGTGGTCATTGGATGGTTACTCCCCTCAACCCTTGGCGATCAGCGCCGAGGCGCGATGAATCGCCTTGCGGATTTCGGCATAGGTGCCGCAGCGGCAGATATTGGTGATGTCGCGGTCGATATCCGCGTCCGTCGGCTTGGGCTTGCGGTTGAGCAGGGCCGTCACCGCCATGATCTGACCCGGCTGGCAATAGCCGCATTGCGGCACGCCTTCCTCGATCCAGGCTGAAAGCACCGGGTGGCTCCGGTTCTCCACCAGCCCTTCGATGGTGGTGACTTCGGCGCCCACCACCGAACCGGCTGGGGTAACGCAGGAACGTTTGGCCTGGCCGTTGATATGGACCGTGCAGCAGCCGCATTCGGACACGCCGCAGCCGTATTTCGTGCCGGTCAATCCAATGGTGTCGCGCAGCACCCACAGCAGCGGTGTGTCGAGTTCGACATCGACGTTGTGCGCCTTCCCGTTGACCCTGAGCGTGAACATTTCGCGGTCTCCTCTCCTGTGTTGCTTTTCCCAACGTCCTCAAGATATCGGCGGCGATACCGACGATTCGTCAAAATATTAGGAAGATTACCACGGAATCGGCAAGTCACAACCCACGAGTGGCGTTGCGGCGGAGGTGCGCGGTTGCGTTCCCGAACGGCAAGAAACCGGCGGGTTCCGGCCAGACGCGTGGCGTCCGGCGGGGCAAACTTCGGATACAATAATCGGCTTGTCGATCCCGGCGGGGCCGGGACGAAGATTGGCACTTTCGATGCCGTGACCCTAAAGGGTCAGGCGACGGATCAATCCCGGCGGCGGGCCGGGTCGAGGTCGGCTGGTTCGAGGCCGCGACCCTAGCGGGTCATGCGGTCGAGTTCGTCCTTGATCTTGAGCTTTTCGCGTTTGAGTTCGGTGATGTGCACGAAGTCGGGTTGCGGCCGGCTATTTTCGTCGTGGATTTCGCCGTCGAGGCGCGCGTGTTTTACTTTGAGCGCCTCGAGCTTGTAATCCGCATTTACCGTATCGCCCATACGTTCGACCTCCATGAGGTTGATGTGCCCGAAAACTCTCCTCCAACGTCGAATTTCTTCTCCAACTCCAATAGTAACGGAAATGTTACGCCCGTCTTGGCGACTTGCCAACGGGGAAGTCGCGACCGACCTCCAAGAAACATGAATCGAGCAAAGTAGAGATGGTCGTTCTATCGGCATCGTCAAGACTGGAACCAAGCGTCGCGAAATACCGGTCGAGACTGGCCCTTGCATCGCGGCGCGGCGTCGCGCCCGCCCGCGGCGCCGGCAGGTTAAGACCAGCGATCATCACTTGTTCGATGCGTTCGGCCTCGATTTCGGCGTCCTTGATGCACTGACGCAGGCGCTCGGTTTCCCGCGATGGCCAATCGGGATCCGGCGCCTTCAGCCGACGGCGAAGGGCGCGCAATACCCGAACGATTTCGGCATGCCAGGGCGACACCGATTTTCTTATGCTCGCCAGCAACCGCGCCGACACCCGCCCGCGCCCGGTCTTTGCCAGCCAACAGCAAAACAGCACGATATTGACGTCGGCTTCAAAGCGGTCCTGAAGCGAGAGGCAGGCGGCGGCCACGCCGGGTCGGCCATAAAGTTCGACCGAGAAATTCCAAAAATCGGCGGCCCGGGACTTCGCCTTGGGCGTCGGTCGGGACGTGTCGCTCACTCCCGGCGCAGGCATTCGGAAAAGCGCACCGGCTTGCCCGCCGGCCGGCCGACCAACACGCCCTCGCGCATGGCGATCTCGCCGCGCACGATTGTGGCCTTCGGCCAACCGTGAACCTCCATGCCGTCGAAGGGCGTCCAGCCGCAGCGGCTTTTGATCCACGCGTTTTCGATGCGCGCTTTGGCCTTGAGATCGACGATGGAAAAATCGGCGTCATAACCAACCGCGATGCTGCCCTTGCCGGCGATGCCGTAAACCCGCGCCGGGCCTGCGCTGGTCAGATCCACCAGCCTCTCGAGCGACAAACGCCCGTGGTGCACGTGATCGAGCATCAGGGGCAGCAATGTCTGCACGCCGGGCATGCCCGACGGGCTACGTGGATAGGGCTGGTCCTTTTCTTCGAGGGTGTGCGGGGCGTGATCCGAACCGATGACGTCAACCACGCCCTGATCCAGCGCGCGCCAAAGTGCCGCCCGATCGGCCTCGCCCCGGATCGGCGGGTTCATCTGGGCACGGGTGCCCAGCCGCTTGTAACAATCGGGCGCCACCAGCGTCAGGTGTTGCGGCGTGACCTCGCAGGTGGCGAGGTCACGATAATCGGCCAGCACCTCCATCTCGACGCCGGTCGAGACGTGGAGAATGTGGACCCTTCGGCCGACGGATCGGGCGATCGACAGCACCCTCTTGGTCGCCGCCAGCGCCGTTTCCTCGTCGCGCCAATGCGGATGTTTTTCGACCGATGCTTCCGGCTCGACCAGCTTGCGGCGTTCGCGAAGACGATATTCGTCTTCGGCGTGGACGGCCATGCGGCGGAACCCCGATGACAAGACGCGGCGCAGCGTCTCGTCGTCGGGCACCAGCAGGCTGCCGGTCGAACTGCCCATGAAAATCTTGATGCCGCTGCATCCCGCGCGTGTCTCGAGTTCGGCGAGGTCATCGACATTCTCGCGCGCCGCACCGCCGAAAAAGGCGATGTCGCACCAAGCCCGGCCCGCCGCGCGTTCGACCTTATCGGCCAAATCCTCGACCGCCAGCGTGCTGGGATGGGTGTTAGGCATGTCGAAGACGGCGGTGACGCCGCCCATCGCGGCGGCCGAAGTTCCGGTCTCGATGTCTTCCTTGTGCTCGAGGCCGGGCTCGCGCAAATGAACCTGGCTATCGATGACGCCCGGCAAGACATGCAGACCCGCGGCATCAAAGCTCGCCGCCGCCGTGGCCTTGGCCGATTCGCCGATGAGCGCGATGCGGCCGCTGCGGACCCAAAGGTCGGTCTTGATCCGACCTCCCGGCATCAAACAAATGCCGCCGCGCACGACTAGGTCGTATTGATCCTTCACACCCCGCCCCTCTTCTCGCGGCAGTCTCTTGGCGGACTTGCCGGACGCCGATCATATTCCGGCGCGCGAAGGCTGCCTATACCGATCGGCGGATCATGCCGCGGCCAGGGTCTCGAAAACATCACCCTCGGGCTTGCGGTCGAGGATGTGGCGGCGATGCCAAAGGGCGTAGAACAACAAACTCCAAGCCGCCTGCCCTTCATGTTTTCCCGGCCGCGAGAACAGCGCCGTCACTGCTGACTTTTCACAGAGCGCGGCGATTCCGGGCTGCGCGGCGACCAGCGGGCCCAGGCGGCGGCCCTGTTTTTGTATCCATTCTCCGACCGGCACGGTGAAGCCGCGTTTTCTCTCGAAGGGCTTGGCCTCCGGCAGCGCGTCCATCAGCCAGCGCCGCAGCAGCCATTTGCCAACGCCGCCGCGCACCTTGAGCCGGTCGGGCAAACGGAAGGCAATGGCGGCGACGGCGGGATCGAGGAACGGCGTGCGGCCTTCGACCCCATGCGCCATCAGGCAGCGATCGAGCTTGGTCAACAGATCGGCGTGCAGCCATTCCGCGCAATCGGTCGCTTGGGCGATTTGCAAACGCGTGCGGCCGGGCAAGGTCGCGTTGATTTCGGCCGCGGCCACGCCGTCGCGCCAGCCCGGCAGGCGCTCGCGCAAGACGGGAAACCGCTCGATCGCGCCGCGCGCGCGCATCGCTCGGCCGCCCAGCCACCACGGCCGCAACAGGCCACGATAGCGGCCATAACCGGCGAAGAGTTCGTCGCCGCCCTCCCCGCTCAAGACGACCTTGACGTGCTTGCTGGCGAGCTGTCCGAGCTTGTAGGTCGGAAGAATGGCGTAGTCGGCGGCAGGATCGTCGATAAACGAGACGATTTCCGGCAGCAGCGACCAGAAATCCGATTCGCCGAATTCGACTTCGACATGGTCGGCCCCCACTTCGCGGGCGACGATGCGGGCATGGGCGCGTTCGTCGGCCACGGCGGTCCCGGAAAATCCGGCGGTGAAGGTCAACACCGGCCGTTCGTTCAGCCTCGCCATCAAGGCCAGCAAAGCCGAGGAATCGACACCGCCGGACAGGAAAAGGCCATAGGGCACGTCCGACCGCTGATGCATGCGAACGCTGTCGATCAAGGCCCGATCGAGCCGCTCCAGCGCCTCGTCCTCGGACCAGGATTCCGGTCCACCTTCGGGCAACGCCGCCAGGCGGTGGCGTTCGACGATTCGTCCTTGCGCGATGACCAGCGTCTCGCCCGGCAACACACGTTTGATGCCGGCGAAAATAGTGTCCCGCCCGGTGACGAAGTTGAGTTGCAGCAGCTCCGCCCGCGCTTCGTCGCGAAGCACGCGTGGCGCGAGGCCGGCGGCCAGCAGCGCCTGCGCCTCCGAGGCGAAGGCCACACCGGCCGCGGTTTCCACGTAATAGAGCGGCTTGATGCCGAAGGGGTCGCGGGCAAGCACCAGCCGCCCCTCGCGCGGATCGTGAAGCGCGAGCGCGTACATGCCGCGCAGGCGGCTCACGAAATCCAGACCGCGGCGCCGATAGAGGTGCAGGGGCAGCTCGCAATCCGAGGCCGTGGAAAACTGCGCGCCGGCGCACTCGGCGCGGAGTTCGATGTAGTTGTAGATTTCGGCGTTGGCGACGATGGCGGCGCCGCCGGGTTCGACGATCGGCTGATCGCCGGTGGCCAGATCGATGATCGCCAGGCGATCGTGAACGAGCCCGACATTGCCCGCGCGGTAGACACGCTGACCGTCGGGGCCGCGATGGGCAAGCGCGCGGCTGAGATTCTCCAGCAATTCCGGCGGCGGCCCT
>CANFCX010000100.1 GCA_947445225.1 Rhodospirillales bacterium | reverse complement strand
CATGGCGAACCCGTCCGTATAGCTCCACGCCCTTCATCCCTCTGCCTTCCGCCAACCAGGCAAAAGGCCATCTGCTGCCGTATTTTTACTCCGGCGCAACCGGAATATCCGGCCGCTTCAGTGAGGGATTATTGCTCCGGCGCTTACAGGCAACTTTGGCGATTATGGCAAAATTTTGGCGCGCATGCAAATTGCGGCACTGACTCGAGGTTAAATTGCAATTTGCATGGGTAATTTTAGCTAGCAAAAGACCGACGGGTGGAAGCCCCTGATTCCGTACCTAATTCGCCGCTCCCGAGTCGCCGAGGGCGACCCACGAACGCTCGAAAATCGGTATTAGCAGCCGCCCGGGCAATTGCCGGTGGAGCCCTCATGGAAGCTCCCGGCCGCGGGATGAGCGCGCGTGCCGAGTTCGACCCCCATCATGTCCTTTTCCATTTCCTTCATCGATCCCTCGGTATTGGCGAGAGCCGACAGATTGCTGACCGCGATCCGGGTCAGATTGAAGGCGCGGCGGTCGATCATGTCGCACGGCGCGAGGATCTGCGCGGCATAGGCCGCCGCGAAGGCCTGGTTGTTTTGGCCGGGGTAGGTCCCCGCTTCCAAGGTCGCCGTCAGAAAGCCCGGATTGACGGTCTCGATCTGCGAAATCACGTTCTGCGCGACGCCAACGACCGCGAAGGGTTTGCCGCCGCCGATCTCGGCGATTTCCGGCGATGGCACCGGGGCGCCGATCATGGCGGCCTGAACCTTGCCTTCCTGCAACATCTTAAGCGCGTCCTTGGTTCCGGCCGGAACCGTCTTTACATCGGTCAGGCCGCTCACCTGCAACATCTGCCGCGCGACGGGATCGGCGATGTCGCCCTTTAGGGGCACGGCGACGGTCTTGCCTTTCAGATCGGAGAGGGTCTGGATATTGGCGTCGGGCATGGCGAACACCTGCAAGGCCTGCAGGTACAGCAAAGCCAACTGGCAGACCTTTGCGTGTTTCTTCGTGAACGGCGCGCGGCCTTCGATCGCATCGTTGGTGATGATGGTGTTGCTGATGGCGAGATCGGCGGTGCCGTCTTCGATGGCGGTCACATTCGCGACCGCGTCCCCGGTCAATACGTTGGTGGTCTGGTAATTCGGGTTGGTCTTCGGCATCTCCGCGTCCCATAACGCCTTAAGCGCCTTGCCGAGCGCGGGCAGATTGCTGCCTTCGGGACCGGTGGCGAACCGGTAGGTCTGCGCCGAGGCAGGCGACGCGGCGATGAACGCGGTGACCACGACAGCCACGATGCCGCCGATTGCGGAATTTCGGTGCATAGGTTTCTCCCCTGGAGCAAGAAAAGGATGGAAAGCGACACTCCCCCGTGGGGTTACTGTGGGCCGCCCGCGCCGCGAGCGTCAAGCGCAACCTCGATCGCCGCGATCAACGAAACTTGAAGGCGCCGGGTGCGTACCACGAGCACGTCGCCAGGGCGCCGGGGTCGCGATTATCGCATCGGAAAGTAGAGTCTCCCGCCTTGTTGATCGATGGCGTCGGCGTCGTCGTTGCGGCCCATCTTCCGCAAAAGCACGGCGTAGGTTTCGAGGAGCGGGGCCAAATCCGAGTGCCGCGGCCCCAGCGTCCGCTGCAATATGTCCCAGGCCCGGCGCAGGGCGGCCTCGGCCTCGTCGTATTTGGCTTGGGCCGTTAGCGCCTCGGCCAGGATCTGGAGCCTCTCGGCGACGAAGGAATAGGTCGGGTGATGGGGCCCCAGGTTTTTCTCCCAAATCGCGATCGAACGCGACAGCGCATCTTCGGCCTCCTTATGCCGACCGGCGGGCATGAGCGCCGCCGCGAGGTGATCGAGCGTCGCACTCACGCGTAGGTCTTCGGCCCCGAACGCGGAGGCCTTGACCATCGCCGCCGTGAACGTCGTGGCGGCTTCGTCATGCCGCCCCGCCATATTGGCGGCGACGCCGAGGGCGATCACGTCTTCCCAAGTCTCTTCGCCGTCGGAACCGGTTTCTTCCTGAGTCATCGACTTTGAGTTCCCCTACCTTCGCGATGTGAGGAGTCGTTTTTAGCCTAACCGCGGCGGCGGATCACGGTCCAATCCGGCATCCGGCACCTGGCACGAGTCCAACACCAAAAAGGAACGCCGCCACCAACATTCGAGCCTCGATCCAGTCGGAGGTCGCGATCGGCGATTGCGCCTCGGTCAATGATAGCTCAAGCTGCGGGCGACACGAGAGCGGACCGGAAGAGTACATGGCGGCATCCTTACGCCCGGCGTCAAAGTCGCTCCTCGATATTCTGGGTGTAGCCGCGACGATCGATGTGGTCGACATCGGCGCCAATCCGATTGACGGCGATCCCCCCTACAAGCCGCTCCTGGATGCGGGTCGGGCGACACTCGTCGGTTTCGAGCCGAACCCGCAGGCCTTGGCCGAGCTCAACCGGCGCAAGGGCCCACATGAAACCTATCTGCCGCACGCGGTTTATGACGGCGGCCGTCATCTCTTGAATGTCTGCAAGGCGCCGGGAATGTCCTCGCTCCTGGCGCCGAACCGGGACTTGCTGAAGTTTTTTCATGGATTTCCCGAATGGAGCGAGGTGGTCGACCGGACGCCGATGGACACCGTGCGCCTCGATGACGTGGCCGCCATCCAGACCCTCGATTTCCTGAAAATCGATGTTCAGGGCGCGGAGCTGACGGTTTTTCGCAACGGTGTGCGCCGGCTCGCCGATTGCGTCGCGATCCATGCCGAGGTGGAGTTTCTGCCGATGTATGTCGGCCAGCCGCTGTTCTCGGAGGTGGAGATGTTCCTGCGCGAACACGGCTTCATGCTCCATAAGTTCGAGCCGCTCGTCAGCCGCGTCGTGCAGCCGATGATCGTCAACAACGACGTTTACGCGGGTTTCAGTCAGCTCTTATGGGCCGACGCGGTGTTCGTTCGCGATATCACGCGGCTGGGCGAAATGACCGCCGCCAAACTTCTGAAGTTGGCGGTCATCCTGCACGATCTCTACGGCTCCCACGATCTGGCCCTGAATGTGCTGATGGCGCACGACGCCAAGGCGTCCACGGATTTCGCCAAGACGTTCATGCAGGCTTTGGCTTCGGGGCCTTAGACCGCAATCAAAAAGACGAACCGGGTTCGGCCAAGAAGGCGATTTCATCGGGCGTCGAAACCCGGCCGAGGATGGCGTTGCGATGGGGAAATCGGCCGAAGCGTTCGATGATGCGCAGGTGCCGAAGGGCGTAGTCGAGACCTTGGCCGGCCGGGCCGGCGGCGCGGAACAGCTCCACGCACCGCTTTTGGTCGTCCAGGGATTCGCTGTGTTCCAGGGGCAGAAAAAAGAAGGTTCGCCTTTCCGCGGCGACCGCGCGATCCAATCCGCGGCCGATCGCGCGCACGGCGATGTCGCGGGCCGCTCCATCCGTTGCAAATGCGCGCGCGGTCCCGCGAAACATGTTGCGCGGGAACTGGTCGAGCAGAATGACTAGGGCCAGGGCGCTGTCGGCGTTGGCTTCCCACTCGGCCAGGGTTCCGGTCGCGGCGCGTTCGTGAATGCCGAGAAATCGCGTGCGGATGTCGTCGTCGAATTCGGGGCTCTTGGCGAACCAGAGCCGCTTCGAGGCGGGGCTGAACCAGAACTCCAATATGTCGGCGCTTGTGGTCATGGTGACCGACTCCCTTCGATAGGCCTGCTATAGAAGACTACCATGTCTAGCCGGGGCGGCGCGTTGCCCGTCCCTCGAACCCAAAGCCCATGCCCAGCCCATACCTCGGCGTCCTTTCGGTTGTGATGTCGGTGTCCTTGTTACAGCTCTCCAACGGGCTGTTCGGCACCTTCCTGCCGGTCCGCATGGCCCATGACGGCTTTTCGACGCCGCTGATCGGGCTGGTGGTCGCCGGCCACGGCGTTGGCTTCCTGCTCGGATGCCTCGGCGCGCCGATGGTGATTTCGCGGGTCGGGCATATCCGTTGTTATGCGTCCTTTGCCGCCCTCGCCGCCGCGGCGACCTTGTCCTATACCCTGGCGACCGACTTGCTGCTGTGGCTGGTCCTGCGGGCCTTTGTCGGCTTCTGCTTCGCGGCCCTGTTCACCGTCGGCGAAAGCTGGCTCAACGACCGCGCCGGGAGCGGCGCACGCGGACGGATCCTCAGCTTCTACATGGTCTGCGGGCGCCTCGCCTTGGCTGGCGGCCAGCTTCTTTTCGCACTCGGCGAGGTCGGCGGTCCAGCCTCCTTCATGATCGCCAGCGCCATACTCTCCCTGTCTCTCGTGCCGGTGGCGCTGACTCGTTCGACCAGCCCGGAGATAGCCAAGCCGCGGATGATGGGGATCGGCGCGTTGCTCCGCCTTGCACCGGCGGCGCTGGTGGCCTGCCTGGCGGCGGGGCTGATGAACACCGCGGTCATCAACATCGGTCCGGTCTATGCCACGGAGCTTGGTTTGTCGTCGGCGGCAATCGCAACATTGATGGCGGCGATTCAGCTGGGCGGTCTGTTCTTTCAATGGCCGCTGGGCTGGATGTCCGACAAAATCGACCGCCGCGCGGTGATCGCCGCGGCGACGGGCGCGCAGGCGTTGATCGCGCTGTCGATCGCCGCCTTTGGCGCCTCCGATCCGGTGCCGGCGGCGATTCTGTTCTTTTTGTGGGGCGGGTTGGGACCGTCGATCTACGCCATCGCCATCGCCCATGCCAACGACCACGCGCAACCGCATCAGCTTGTACCGCTGTCGAGCAGTCTTTTGATGTGCTGGGCTCTGGGGTCGGTGTTCGGCCCGTCGCTGGCGACGGCGGCGATGGCGTGGTTGGGTCCGGCCGGGCTGTTCTATTACAACGCAATCCTGGCCGGATCGCTTGCGGGTTTCATGGCGTGGCGCATTTCGCGCCGGGCGCCGCCGTCGGCGGAACAACGGGGAGCCTTCGTTACCGTACCGGAGAGCAGTCCGGCGGTGGTCGAGCGGAACCCGCGTCGATCCGAATAGAGGGAACGCAAAAGGGCGCTTAACGCGCCGCGTCGGCGAGCGATGGCGCCTCGTGCGGCGGGTCGCCGGCGATTTCCCGGATCAGCTTGTTCACGACCGCGAATCCGAAACTATCGAAATCCTCGACCGTCATCATGAACGCGCCGGGACCGCCGATGACGTTGTCGCGATAGAATTCGTCCAGGCTTGCTTGCGGCTGAAAGAGAAGGCCGGGCGGCGGCTTGTCGTTCATGATGACGAGACCGTTGATGGTGACGCCTTTTTGAACCGCGTCGTCGCGCGAGAGGAAGGCCGGCCGGCCGCTGTTGTTGATGCCGTCGCCGGATACGTCGATCACCATCCGCGTGCCTTCGTAATTGTTCTTGGCGAAAAGGGCGACGCCGAAATCGACCGCGCCGCTCACCGACGTGCGTCCGTAGAACGATCGCGGCGCCGCCAGGATGGCGGCGGCGAACCGGCTCGCCGATTCGGGGCCGGTGATGAGCGTCCAATTGACGACGAGTTTCTGGAATTCGGAATCGGCCCATTCGACGAAGGCGACGGCGGTCGAACGGTTGGCGCCGGACAACAAGGCACCCAGGACCAGGGGGTTGGTCAACGCCGCGGCGTAGCCCTGGCGCTGAAGATTGAATTCCTCGTCATCGATGCTGCGCGAGACATCGACGGCCAGCACCAACTCCAGATCGACGGGAATGGCCGCGGCCGGGCGAATCGATCCCGACCCGACGATCGCCGCGAGCATCACGAGGAAAATACCAATTCGACGCATAGGGCCTGGGCGGTTTGTTCAGGGGGAAACGATGCGCTCGAGTCCGCAAGTATAACGAAGCATGGCCAGCAAGGCGAGGCGCCCGACCTTAGTCATCCTCTGGCTTTGGTTCTTTCGGTAAACCCTTGGCGCCACGACGATCGGCGCCCTGGAGAACACAGCCGCGCAAATCCGCGCCCATGAAATTGGCATCGCGCAAATTGGCGAAATCCAGGCGGGCGTCGCGCAGATCGGCATTGGAGAAATCGGAACTCTGCAAATTGCAGTACGACAGGATGGCGCCGTTCAGCTTCGCCCCGCGCGCGCGCGCGTTCTCCAGGCTGGCGACCCAAATCTGGCCGGTCGACCCGACCAGATCGACAGGCCCCAGTCGGGCGCCGATCATCCGGGCGTCGTCAAGGATCGCCCGTTTTAGATTGGCGCCGCGCAAATCCGCGTGGCTGAGATCGGATTCGCGAAGATCGGAGAAGGAAAGATCGGTCATCAACAGATCGGCTTCGGCCAGGTTGGTTTTGCGCAGGACGCTGTGATTGAGCGAAGCCGCCGACAGATTGCAGGCGGCGAGATCGAGATTGGCCAGGTCGGTCTCGCCGAGTTCGGCACGTTTTCCTTGGCGGCCCGAGGTCTTTACCCATTCCGTATGGGCCAGGATGATCGTGCGTAGCGGCGCCCCCAGGGAATTGATGGATTTCGGCAGCTTCGCCTTGGTCAGGTCGATGCCGGCCATCGCCGCCTCGTCCAGGATCGCCCCGATGAGATCGGCGCCCTCGAAATTGGTCTTGCGCAGCGTCACCCCGGTCAAGATGGCGCCGTGCATGATGCAGCCGCTGAGATTGGCTTCGGTGAGATCGGCACCCTCCAGATTCGAGCCGGTCAAATTGCACTTGCTCAAATCGGCCCGCATGAATTTGGCGTTGCGCAAGATCGCATCGGTGAGATCGGTCTGGACGACGAAGGAATTCGACAGCTTGGCGTTGGAAAGGTTGGCGCCCTTGGCGGTGGCGGCGCCCAGCTCGGCCTTTTGCATGTCATAGGACATGGCGTGGAGTTCGCCTTTGCGGTCGGTCCGGGCCAGAACTCCTTCGCGCATATCGGCTTCGACCAGCAACGCGTCGTTCAGGATCGCGCCCCGCAGGCAGGCGCCGCGCATATCGGCGCGCGTCAGGTTCGCCTTTTGCAGGTCGGCATAACGAATATCGGCGGCGAACAGATTCGCGGTGTAGAGATTGCAGCCGGCCATTTTGGCGTGCTGAAGTTTGGCGCCGCTCAACACCGCCCCGGTCAGGTCGCGCCCGGCGAGATTGCAATAGGACAGATCGCGAAATGGCAGATTCAGGCGGGCACCGCCGCCTTGGCCTTTGACCATGCGTTCGTGCGCGGCGACCAATTCCATAAGGTCGCGCTGGCTGACGGGCTGAAGGTCTCGATTGTCCTCGTCATCGACCGGCGCGCGGTTTTGGGTGCCGCTACCGCCGGCGGCTTTTCCGGCCTCCGCCGTGTCGTCCATGCCTACTCCTTGACCAGGAGCCTGCGCCCTGGCCCGATGATCGCGCCACCCCGAAACCGAGGCCGCGCCCCTGCGGTATTGAGCGGGACATGCTAACCGCCGCCGCGATTTTCCACAACCGCGGCGGCGCGCTTGCGCCACGCTCGGATTGACCACAAACTAGGCGCCGCATGATCCATCGCAATCCAAAAAGAACTGGGACGGGTTTTTTCGTCCGCCGTGCTCCCCTCAATCGAATACGCGACCGCTTCGCGCGGCTCGGCGCGGACGGAACTGGTGGCACCGCGCTTAAGCGGCTGATGTCGAGCGGGGCCGTGCTCCTTTGGTTGGCCGCCTGCACGCCGACCATGTCGACCGGTTCGCAACCGGGGCAGGGCGATGCGCCGTCAACTCAGGGTCGTTCCGCTCTCGACCAGGTGGCGGACGTTCCGGTGCCGGCCGATTCCTCCGTCGATCTCGACCGCTCGATCATT
>CANFCX010000099.1 GCA_947445225.1 Rhodospirillales bacterium | reverse complement strand
GTATTTCTTGTATCCCTCGCCGAAAACCGTCGCCGCGCGCACGTAATCGTTGCGCACGTAGAAAGTCTCGCCGAGCCAGTATTGGGCGTTGCCGGCGAGTTTGTGGTCGGCGTGGGTGGAGACGAAGGCGGCCAGCGCCTGTTCGGCCTTGACCATTTCGACCTGATCCCGCTGCGCCTTCAACAACAGTCCATAGGCGAAGTCGTATTGTTCCTGGGGCGGACCGGCCGGCAGCGTCGCCGGCGGCAAGGCGGCCTGCTGCCCGCCCGGCCGTGCCTGCTGACCATTGCCGGCGGCATCGGACGGCGACGAACCCGCCACGGCGCCGGGCGCGGCCTTTTCCAGGGCGCTGAGGCGGAAATCGACGTCGCCGACGAGTTTGTCGAGGCGGCCGCGAAGCTGCGCCACCGTGAAGGTCAATTCCTCGATCCTGCCAGTGAGGCCGCGAACTTGTTCATCGAATGCCGACAGCCGCGAATCAAGCTCGGCGGCCAGGCTCGGCGATGAACCCGACGGCGCCGGACCGCCGGTCGCCGGTCGGGGGCCGGTGCGCGCCGCATCGTTCTGCAGGTCGCGCATGTCACGCTGCAACCGCTCGTTGAGTCCGAGCAGGGTGCGAAATTCGCGCTGCATCATATCCAGCCGCTCGTTGAGCGACCGAATATCGGCGTTCTGAGCCGCACCTGGATTGGGCAAGGCGACGGCCACGACCGTGGCGACAATCGCGGCCAACCAGGCGGCTCGTGTGTTTCCTGGAAACATGCGGCCCATCACAACCATGACCCGGCGAACCGGGAGGCGAAGGCCGGCGGCTTTGGGGCGAAATGTCCCCGGTCGGTCTTCGCGGCGATCCAAAAAAAACCTCATCCCTATTATGTAGGGATGAGGTTTCGCTTTTGAGTATATCCGGTCGAAATTAATTCACGACCGCCTGGCCGCGGCGGTTCTGCTGCCAAGCGCTTTCGTTCGAACCCACCACCGCCGGGCGTTCCTTGCCGTAGCTGATGGTGGTGACGCGATTGGTGTCGATGCCCAGCGAAACCAGGTAACGCTTCGCCGCGTTCGCGCGGCGATCGCCCAGCGCAATGTTGTATTCGCGGGTGCCGCGCTCGTCACAATGGCCTTCGATGGTCAGCCGCACGTTGGGATAACGCTTGAGCCAGTCCGCCCACCGTTCGATGCGGGCGCGATACTCGGGCCGCAGATCGGATTTGTCGAAATCGAAAAGCACGCGGTCTCCGATCAGCTCGAAATCACCGCGCGAGCCCGGCGCCGGCGCATTAAGCGTCGTCGCTGGCGCCGCCGACGTCGGCGGTGCGGCGGGCTGAACGGCCGCGCCGGCGCCACCCGCGGCGCCACCTTGCTGCGGCGCAGTCTGACAGGCCGCCAATAGCAAACCCAAGGCAATGAGGCTCAAGACCTTCGAACGCATGAGTAACTCCTTTTATTTTCCATTCGACTTTATTTCGCCCGAACGCCTTATGCGCTCGGCAAAGTTGGATTCCAAAAGCCGGAAATTGCCCCTGATCTCCGAATGTTGCAGACTATAATGCCGGAAAATCACGGAATCAAGGGCGACCACGCGGGATCGGAAGCATCTTCCGGCGTGTTGATTTCGCGTTCATTGTCTCCCGTCAGGTCGATCGAATAAAGCCGCGTGCGACCGCCTTGACCGCGTTCGTTGGTCCGTTCCTGGCGAAAATACATGATAACCCGTCCATTGGGAGCCCAGGTCGGCCCCTCGACCAGAAACGATTCGGTCAACAATCTCTCGCCCGAGCCGTCCGGCCGCATCACCCCGATATAGAACTTGCCCTCGGTGATCTTGGTGAAGGCGATCAGATCGCCGCGCGGCGACCACACGGGCGTTGCGTATTTGCCGGCGCCGAAGCTGATCCGGCGTACATCGGCGCCGTTGGCCTCCATGACATACAACTGCTGGCTGCCGCCGCGATCGGAGTTGAAGACGATCTGCCGGCCATCGGGCGCGAAACAGGGCGAGGTGTCGATCGCGGTGCTGCTGGTCAGGCGGCTGAACGCCTTGGTCCGCAAATCCATCACATAGATTCGCGTATCGCCATCCTCCGACAAACTCAACACCACGCGGTTGCCGTCGGGGGAAAAACGCGGGGCGAAGGTGATGCCGGGGAAATCGCCGACCACTTCCTGGCGCGCGGTGTCCACGTCCATGACGTAAACCCGCGGCCGATTGTTGACATAGGACAGATAGGTGATTTCCTGGCTGGTCGGCGAAAAACGCGGGGTCAGCACCAAAAAGCGTTCGTCGGTGGTCAGGAATTTATGGTTGGCGCCGTCTTGATCCATGATCGCAAGGCGCTTGAGCCGCCGCTGCTGCGGCCCGCGTTCGGAAACATAGACCACGCGGGTGTCGAAATAACCGTCCTCGCCGGTGACGCGTTTGTAGATGGCGTCGGCGATGACATGCGCGACCCGCCGCCAATTGCTGGCCGGCGTGGTGAAGACGCTGCCCGCCATTTGTTGATCGACGAACACGTCCCAGAGGCGGAATTCCACCTTCACGCGGCCGTCGCGCTGCCCCTCCCCATTGCCGTGCACGAGGGCCTGGGCGTTGATCTGGCGCCAATCGGGAAAACGCGGCGGCGCGGCCTTGAGCGCGGCCGGCGTCTGGATGAAGGCGCGTGGGTCGAGCGGCCGGAATAGCCCGGATCGTTCAAGATCGGCCGTCACCACGCGCGCCATGTCGGCGCCGACCTGCGCTTCCTCGGGCGTGGCGCCAAAAAACGTCGACACCGCGACGGGCAAAGGCTGCGGTTGGCCGCGGGTGATGTCGATGCGGATTTCGGCCGCGGCCATCTTTTGCGAAAATCCCCAAAAAGCGGCGACGCCGCCGGTCAAGACCAGCCGGCGGCCCATGGACCAATCGGCCGAAAAACCCGCGGGCGGCGATAGCGGACGAGAGCTCAAGGTCATCATCTCATTCCCAACAATTCCTTGGGGTTGAACACGATCTGCAGGCGGTCGCTGGACAGTCTTTCTTCCTTGCCCGGCGGCAGCCGCAAGGGGCTCGATCGCAACACCGCGCGCCGTGCGCTTTCCGCAAAAACCCGGAAGACATCGTCGCGGGCGGCGCGGGCTTCGTCTTCAATTCGCACATCCGCCACGGTCCCGTCGCGTGAAATCGCGACACTCACCGCGACGATCATGTTCTGCGCGTCCTTGGCCCCGATCGGCGGATTCCAGTTGCTGGTGATCTGCTGGCGGATCATGTCGATGTCGCTCATCGACAAGGCGAGATTGGGATTGGACGGTGCGTTGGCGGCGGCGCGCGGCGCGACCGCGGCCTGTTGCTGCGGTGCCGGCGCGGGTTCGTTGGGCTTGCGTTTGGTCAGGTCTTTCAGCACCTGATCGATGTCGAGTTTCGGCGCTTCCTTCCGCACCGGGCGCGGCGTCGGCATCGGGGGCGGCTTGGCCGCCTGGGGCCGGGGCGCGGGCGACGGCGGCGGCTCGGCCTTGGGTGGCACGGGAGCCTCGACCTTGGGCGGCGGCAGCGCGGCCACGACCTTGGGCGGCTCGGGCGGCGGCGGCAAGGGCGGCGCCGGCGGGGCCTCGACCTTCAGCGGCTCGGGCGGCGGGGGCGGCGCCTCGGCGCGCGGCGGCGGCGGCGGAGTCGGCGCGGGTGGCGGCGGTTCGGGTTTGGGCGGTTCGGGTTTGGGCGGCTCGGGCGTGGGCGCCGTCGCCTTGGGGGCGTTGGTGATTTCGGCGATCGGCAACACCTCGATGATCAGCGGCGTGTCCTCGATCGGCGGCGGATCGAACAGCGTGGGCACACCCCAGATGGCGAGCGCGAACACCGCCACGTGGAAGGCGCCCGAACCCAAGGCGGCGCGCTGCATCCGGTTCATCGCTTTGGGTCCCTCGCCGGGGGCGTCTTGGCGGTCGGGAGTTCGGCCAGCAGCGCGACCTTGGCGAAGCCGGCGGCGCTGACCGTGCCCATGATCTCCATGATCCGGCCATAGGCGATTTCCTTGTCGCCGCGGACGAAGATACGGGTATCGGGCTTATTGGCGGTGATGGCGATCAGGCGCGGGGCCAGCGCATCAAGCGCGATTTCGGTTTCCTGCAGGAAAATCTTGCCTTGGGCGTTGAGCGTGATGACCAGTGGTTCGTCCTGACCGGTCACGGCGGCGGCCTGGGTCTTGGGCAGATCGACCGGCACGCCGACGGTGAGCAGCGGCGCCGTCACCATGAAGATGATGAGCAGCACCAACATCACATCGACGAAGGGCGTGACGTTGATGTCGCTCATCGGGCGATAGGTGCTGCGCGACGAACGCCGCCCGGGGGGTTGAACCGACATCGCCATGTCAGGTCTTTTCCTCCAATTGGCGCGACAGAATGGCGCCGAATTCGCCGGCGAAGGCTTCGAGCCGGTTGGCGTAGCGCCCGAGATCGGATGACAGCTTGTTATACGCGATCACCGCCGGAATCGCGGCGACCAGACCGAGCGCGGTCGCAAACAGCGCCTCGGCGATTCCGGGCGCGACGACGGCCAGCGTCGTGTTCTTGCTCGACGCGATCGCCTGGAAGCTGTGCATGATCCCCCAGACCGTGCCGAACAGACCGATGAAGGGTGCGGTCGAGCCGACCGAGGCCAGGAACGTCATGTACCGCTCCAGCCCCTGCATTTCGCGGCCCAGCGTGACCTGCATGACGCGATCGACGCGTTGGTGCAACCCCGCCTGCATGACATTATCGGTCAGGCCGCGCGCCGAGGTCCGCCGCCATTCACGCATGGCCGCGCCAAAGACGGCGGTCATCGGATCGATCGGCTTGGCGCCGATGCGGTCGTAGAGGTCTTCCAGCGAGCCGCCCGACCAGAACGCGTCCTCGAACTGGGTCGCGCTCGCGGCCAGCCGGCGCAGCTTCATCCATTTCTCGAAAATGATCGCCCAGCTCCAAAACGACGCCATGATCAAGGCGAACAGGACCAGCTTGACCACGAGATCGGCGCGCAGGAACAGCGCGATCACCGACAAATCCTGTCCGTCCACCGATCCCGCGAGGGCGACCGCGTCGACCGCTCTATCCATTATTCCGTCTCTCCCGATTGTACCAAGGTGTTGAGGGCGTCGTGCAGATCGGCGGGCAGGCGAACTGGGCGGCCTTCGCGGGAGACCGAAACCAGCCGGAGGCGCAGGCGGGTCAGGTCACGGCCGCCACAGCGCACGATCTGCTCCAGGTTCAGTTTCGCGCCCTCGACCGACAACACGCGCGTGTGGATTTCGAGGGTGTCGTCGAGCCGCGCGGGCGCGATATAATCCACCTCACACCAGCGCACCACGATGGCGACGCCGGATTCGGCGGTCATGCGCGAGGCCGAAAATCCCATGGCGTGGAGCATTTCCGACCGCGCCCGTTCGGCGAAACGCAGGTAATTGGCGTAATAGACCACGCCGGCCGCGTCGGTGTCTTCGTAATAGACACGCACGGCATGGATGTGCCGGGCCGGGTCCATGCGGGCCTGGTCCTTAGGCATCGATGCCCGCGGCGTCGGCCAAGAGGTCGGTTTGCGCCGCGGTCGGGCGCGGCGGCTCCAACCCGATATGGGCCCAGCCGCGTAACGTCAGCACCCGCCCGCGCGAGGTGCGCTGAAGGAACCCGGTCTGCACCAGATAAGGCTCGATCACGTCTTCGATGGTGTCGCGTTCCTCGGCCATCGCCGCGGCCAGCGTCTCCGCGCCCACCGGGCCGCCCGCGTAATTTTCCGCGACGCAGCGCAGATAGCGGCGATCGGCGGCATCGAGGCCCAAGCCATCGACCTCCAGGCGTTCGAGCGCGCGATCGGCGGCCACGCGGTCGATGCGGGGCACACCCGCCACCGCCGCGAAATCACGCACGCGGCGCAGCAGCCTGCCGGCGATGCGCGGGGTACCGCGGGCGCGCCGGGCGATTTCCGTGGCGCCGTCGGCGGCCAGATCCATCTTCAACAAACCGGCGCCGCGGCGGACGATGGCCTCCAGCTCCACGGTTTCGTAAAAGACCAGCCGCAGCGGGATGCCGAACCGTTCGCGCAGCGGCGTGGAGATCAGTCCAGCCCGCGTCGTCGCCCCAACCAGCGTAAACGGCGGCAGGTCGATCCGCACCGAGCGCGCCGCCGGCCCTTCGCCGATGATGAGGTCGAGCCGGAAGTCCTCCATCGCCGGATAGAGGATTTCCTCCACCGCCGGGCTCAGCCGGTGGATTTCGTCGATGAACAAAACGTCGCGAGCTTCGAGATTGGTGAGCAGCGCGGCCAGGTCGCCGGCGCGCAAGATGACCGGCCCCGAGGTCGCCCGGAAGCCGACGCCGAGTTCATGGGCCACGATCTGGGCCAGCGTCGTTTTGCCCAGCCCCGGCGGGCCGTGCAGGAGAACATGGTCGAGCGCCTCGCCGCGGGCGCGCGCCGCCGCGATGAACACGCCGAGATTGTCCTTGGCCAGGCGCTGGCCGACGAAATCGTCGAGCCGGGCCGGGCGCAGGCTCGCTTCGGGTTTGTCGGCGGCGGCGAAATCGCCGGCGACGGCGCGGGTTTCCTTCATGCCGCCAGCCCCTTCAGCCCGGCCCGGATCAGGGCCTCCAGCGACACCGCGCCGCCCAGTCGCGCCGCCGCCGCGGCCACCGCTTCCTGCGCTTCGGCCCGGCGATAGCCGAGATTGACCAGGGCCGAGACGGCATCGACGGCGATGCCGCCGGCGGGCGCGGCGAAGGCCTCCGGCTCGATGCCGAGGGCGGCAACCTTGTCTTTCAATTCGCTGGCGATGCGATTGGCGAGTTTGGGGCCGACGCCTTCGGCCCGGGTCAACACGGCTTTGTCCTGGGCGGCCAGCGCGCGGCCGAGATCGGCGGGCGACAGCGCGCTTAAGACCGCGAGCGCGACCTTGGCGCCCACACCCTGCACCGAGGTCAGCAGGCGGAACCAGTCGCGTTCGGCGGCATCGGCGAAACCGTAGAGATCGAAGCGGTCCTCGCGGACAATGGTCTCGACCACCACGCGCGCCGCCTGGCCGATCGGCGGCAAGGCGCGCAGCGTCCGCGCCGAACAGCGCACGAGATAACCGACGCCGCCGACATCGATGACCGCGCTATCGCGGCCGGCGGAATCGAGGGTGCCGGTCAGCTTGGCGATCATGCCGCGCCTCCCGACGCCATTTGCGTGGCCCAAGCCCGCCGCGTCCCCGCATGGTGGGCATGGCAGATGGCCACGGCCAGCGCGTCGGCGGCATCGGGCGAGGCGAAGCGGCAGCCCGCGAGCAGGCGGCGCACCATCGCGGCGACTTGGGTCTTGTCGGCATGGCCGACACCCACTACCGCCTTTTTCACGGCATTGGCGGAATATTCGGCGACGGCCAGACCGGCCTTCGCCGGCGCCAGCAACACCACGCCGCGGGCCAGCCCAAGCTTCAAGGTGCTGGACGCGTTCTTGTTGACGAAGGTTTCCTCGACCGCGGCCTCGTCGGGCCGGAATTCGTCGATGACCCGCACGATACCGTCGAAAATCTCGACCAGCCGCTGGGCGATGCCGGCGGCGCGGTCCGAGGCGATGGCGCCGTTGGCGACGTGAACCAGGCGCGAGCCCTCGGATTCCAAAACGCCCCAACCGGTCGCGGTGAGGCCGGGATCGAGACCGAGGAGCCGCATTCTTGGTCCCCGCCCCTAAGCGCTCAAACGTTGCAGCACGTCGTCGGCGACTTCGTAATTCGCGGCGACGGTCTGAACGTCGTCATTGTCGTCCAGCACTTCCATCAACTTGAACAGGGCCTGCGCGGGTTCTTCGGCGACCGCGACGGCGGTCATCGGCCGCCACACCAGCTTGGCGCGCTGCGGCGGGCCGAATTTCTTTTCCAGCGCCTCGCGCACGGCGCCCAAATCCTCGACACGGCAGGTCACGACGTGGTTTTCCTCGTCGGTCTGCACATCGTCGGCGCCGGCCTCCAGCGCCGCCTCGAACATGGCTTCGGCGCTGGAGACGGCCAGCGGATAGGCGATTTCGCCGAGGCGGTT
>CANFCX010000098.1 GCA_947445225.1 Rhodospirillales bacterium | reverse complement strand
GCGACCAACTGACCCTACTCCTTGTGGTTCCTTGATGTTGCGCCAACTATATTCATGGATACTGATACCCACAACCAAGCCCAAGGCCAGGGGCATGAAGAATCCCCAGTCGATACTGATCACCGGAGCCAGCAGCGGTATTGGGGCGGCGCTCGCCCGTCTTTATGCTCGGCCAGGGATCAGCCTTGCACTTGGCGGCCGCGATCGGGAACGGCTGGATCGGATTGCCGAGGAATGCCGCCGCCAGGGGGCCGATGTGGCCTCGGCGTCCGTCGACGTTGTTGATTCAGCCGCAACAAAAGCTTGGGTCGAACGGGCAGACGGCTATCGGCCGCTTGACCTTGTCATCGCCAATGCCGGCGTTTCGGCGGGGACCGGCGGGGGCGAAGAGAGCAGCGATCAGGCACGTCGCATCCTGGCGACGAATGTCGACGGGGTCATCAACACCGCTCTGCCGGCGCTGGCCGCGATGCGCCGGCGCCGCGCGGGGCAAATTGCGGTCATGAGTTCGCTGGCTGGATTTCGCGGTTTTCCCGGTTCTCCAAGTTACAGCGCCAGCAAAGCGGCGGTTCGTGTCCTCGGCGAGGCCTGGCGCGGCTGGCTCGCAGCCGATGGAATCGGCGTTTGTGTCATCTGCCCTGGCTTCGTTGCGACGCCGATGACCGCGGTCAATCGTTTCCCCATGCCCTTACTTGTCGAGGTCGACCGGGCCGCCCAGGTCATCCAGAGGGGCCTCGCTCGCAACCGATCGAGGATTGCGTTTCCCTGGCCGATGTACGCCGCCGCGCTGCTTCTGGCGGCATTGCCACCTTCGGTCACCGACCCGCTGGTGCGGATCCTGCCCCGGAAGGGCTAACCGCGGGCGGCGGCGCCGCGCTGCGGTTCAGTTGCTGCCAGCGCGCCACGTTTCGATTGTGTTCGGCCAACGTGCGCGCGAAGGCATGACCGCCCGTGCCATCGGCGACAAAATACAACTCGTCCGTCACCGCCGGATTCATGACCGCGGCCAGGGAGGCGAGCCCCGGATTGGCTATCGGCCCGGGAGGCAAACCGGCGATCAGATAGGTGTTGTAAGGCGTCGGCGCGTCGAGATCGGCATGCGTCAATGCACGGCTGAGAATGCCCTGGCCACGGGTCAGCCCATAGATGACCGTGGGATCCGACTGCAGCCGCATGCCGCGGCGAATCCGGTTGTAGAACACCGCGGCGATGCGGGCACGTTCGTCTTCGCGTGCGGTTTCTTTTTCGACAATCGACGCCAGGATGACGGCCGCGGCGGGCGACGGCAGCGGCAGTCCAGCGGCACGACCTTCCCACTGCCGAACCAATGCCGTCGCCATTGCCTGGCGCATGCGATCGAGGATTTGCCGGCGCGAATCGCCATAGGAGAAATGATAGGTCTCGGGCAGCAACGCACCTTCCGCGGGCGGTGGTCCGGGATCCCCTTCGAGACCGGCGGTGGCCGCCAGTAACGCAAGGACCTGGGCAACGGTTTGGCCCTCGGGCACGGTCAGGCGGCGGACGACGGTGTCGCCGCCGACGATGGCCTCCAGCGCGGCCATCGCGCTGATTCGCGCGGGAAAGGCGTATTCACCGGCCTTCAAACGCCGAGCATCGCCAAGAAAATGCGCGACCGCGAGAAACAGCCACGGTTCGTCGATGATCCCGGCGTTTTCAAGCAGGTTTGCGATTCGCGCCGCGCCCGCCCCGCGCGGCAATATCAAAGTCTGCGCGGATTCCGTCGGTCCTGGCGCATAGAGGCGTGCGATACCCCAGGCGAGACCGATGAGGACAAGGCTGGCGCCGGCCGCGGCGAAAAGGAAAAGGCGAAGGGCACGGGGCACGGCGTTACGGAAATGCCTCGTTGGCGATCCACACCCTCAGGGAGGCGGCCCAAGGACAAGCGAGGCGTTGGTGCCCCCGAACCCGAAGGAGTTCGACAAGGCGTAACGCACCTTGCGCTGCTTGGCGACCTTCGGCACCAAATCGATGTCGCAGCCGGCCGACGGATTCTCGAGATTGAGTGTCGGCGGCACCACGCCGTCCGACATGGCCAACAACGAGAAAATCGCCTCCACGCTACCGGCCGCGCCTAGCAAATGGCCGATCGCCGATTTCGTCGACGACATCGACAGTTTGTACGCGTGTTGCCCGAAAAGGCGCTTCACGGCGCCGAGTTCGATTTCGTCGCCCAGCGGCGTCGAGGTACCGTGCGCGTTGATATAGTCGATATCGTCGGGGTTGAGTTGTGCGCGCTTCAAGGCGCCGCGCATCGACCGAAACCCGCCATTGCCGTCTTCGGCCGGCGCGGTGATGTGGTGTGCATCGCCGGACATCCCATAACCGACGATCTCGCCGTAAATCTTCGCGCCCCGGCGCCGGGCATGGTCCAGTTCCTCGAGAACGACAATGCCGGAGCCTTCACCCATCACGAAACCGTCGCGGTCCTTGTCCCAAGGCCGTGAGGCCCTTTCCGGTGTGTCGTTGAAATTCGTGGACAAAGCCCTGGCGGCGGCGAAGCCCGCCATGCCGATACGGCAAACGGCCGCCTCGGTACCGCCGGCAACCATCACGTCGGCGTCGTCGAACTGGATCATGCGCGCGGCGTCGCCGATGGCATGGGCGCCGGTCGAACAAGCCGTCACGACCGCGTGGTTCGGACCTTTGAACCCGTATCGTATGGACACCTGCCCCGACGCAAGATTGATCAGACTCGACGGTATGAAGAACGGGCTGATGCGGCGCGGGCCTTTTTCGTGGAGCGTAATCGACCCCTCGAAGATGCTCGGCAACCCACCAATGCCCGACCCGATCATGACGCCGGTTCGTTCCCGGTCTTCCTCGGCCTGTGGCTTCCAGCCGGAATCTTCGATGGCTTGAACGGCCGCGGTGATGGCGAAGAGGATAAAATCGTCGATCTTGCGCTGGTCCTTTGGCGGCACCCAATCATCCGGATTGAAAAGATGGGGCGCAACGCCGCGCGGCACCTGCCCGGCGATCTTTGCCGGCAGATCGGACACGTCGAAGGACTGAATACCCCGTATGCCCGATTCGCCCGCGATGAGGCGGCGCCAAGTCTCCGCCGCACCGCAAGCCAGCGGTGTCACCAAACCGATGCCGGTAACGACGATACGCTTCATGGATTAGGGACGAGAGAGTCGATTGAAATGGATCCCGATCCGGCCGACCGGCTCGCCATCGGCCCCGCTCTAGGATTTCTTCTCGATGAAGGCGATGGCGTCCTTGACGGTCGTAATCTTTTCGGCCGCATCGTCGGGAATTTCACAACCGAATTCCTCTTCGAACGCCATGACCAATTCGACCGTGTCGAGGCTGTCGGCGCCGAGATCATCAACGAAGCTCGCGTTCTCGGTGACCTTGACAGCGTCAACCCCAAGATGCTCCACGACAATCTTCTTTACGCGCTCGGCAACATCGCTCATTTCCGATACCCCTGCTTAACTTAATGAATCATCGAACGATTCCGCCGGTCGAGGAACGACGACTTCACTAACCGCGAGGCGGTGCGCGGAAGTGCCGCAAATCCATCGAGCCGCCGTTTATCACAGTTCCGCGAGACAGGCCAGCGCCGCCATCGCAGGAAAATTTCGTGTTCATATCATCGCCATTCCGCCATTGACGTGCAAGGTCTGACCGGTGACATAGGCGGCCTCGTCGCTGGCCAGGAAAACGACGCTCGCGGCGACATCCGCCGGGGTTCCAAACCGCGCCGCGGGAATCGCCCCGAGCAGTCGGTTTTTCTGCTCTTCGTTCAACTTCTCGGTCATCGCCGTGGTGATGAAGCCCGGCGCGACACAATTGACGGTAATGCCGCGCGAGGCGACTTCGGCCGCCAGCGATTTCGACATGCCGATCATTCCCGCCTTCGCCGCCGCGTAGTTGGCCTGACCGGCATTTCCCGTGACTCCGACCACCGAGGCAATGCCGACGATTCGTCCCCAGCGCCGTTTCATCATCCCGCGCAGGGCGGCGCGCGCCAAACGGAACCCGGCGGTCAGGTCGACGTCGATGACGCGCTGCCAGTCTTCGTCTTTCATCCGCACGGCCAGGCCGTCGCGGGTGAGACCCGCATTGTTGACCAGGATGTCGAGCTTGCCGAGTCTGGTTTCGGTCTCTTGGATCAACCTGTCGGCGGCGGCCGGATCGCCTAGATCGGCGGCGACAACAATAGCGCGTTCGCCCAGGGTCGCCCGCAGCGATTCCAACGCCTCGATGCGGGTTCCAGAAAGAGCGACGGTCGCGCCGCGAGAGTGGAGCGCCTGGGCGATTGTGGCGCCGATGCCGCCCGACGCGCCGGTGACAAGGGCCGATTTGTCCTTGAGGTCGAACATTGATCCCCGCTCACAAGGTCTTGGCAAAAGTGTCCAGATCGGCCGGCGATTGAATGGAGACCGCGACAAACTCCGGATCGATTCGCCGCGCGAGGCCGCTCAGGACACGTCCGGCGCCAACCTCGATCAGCGTGTCAACGCCCTGCCCCTTCATGAACATCATGCTTTCGCGCCAACGAACCATCGACGTCACTTGCTCCACGAGCAGACGGCGGATGGTTTCGGGATCGGCGACCGCCGTGGCGGTGACATTGCTGACGACCGGTAGGATCGGCGAACCGACAACACCGGCGTTCAATGCCTTGGCCATCACCTCCGCCGCCGGCTTCATCAAGGCGCAATGAAAAGGCGCGCTGACGGCCAGAATGACGCTGCGGCGAGCGCCGCGCTCCGCCGCGAGTTTCACCGCCCGCTCCACCGCCGTACGATGCCCGCTGACCACGACTTGTCCGGGCGCATTGTCGTTAGCCGCGGAGCAAATCTCGCCTTGTGCCGCATCCGCCGCGACCGCGCTGGCCGCGGCAAGGTCGAGACCGAGAAGGGCAGCCATCGCCCCTTGCCCGACGGCAACGGCCTCTTGCATCGCGAGCCCGCGCTGGCGCAAAAGCCGGGCGGCGTCGGCGATCGAAAATGCGCGTGTCGCACAGAGAGCGGAATATTCCCCCAGCGAATGTCCAGCCACCAAGACAGCGCCGCCACGAATATCGAAGCCGACCTCGCGCTCCAGCGCCCGAATCGCGGCCATGCTCACGGCCATCAGCGCCGGCTGGGCATTTTCGGTGAGGAGGAGATCAGCTTCCGGACCCTCGAAGATCAGTCGGGACAGTTTTTGTTTGAGCGCCTCGTCGACTTCCTCGAAAACCTCGCGAGCGGAAGGATAAGCCGCGGCAAGCTCGCGGCCCATTCCGACCGCCTGGGAACCCTGCCCGGGAAAAATTAAGGCGCGACTCATAATGCGCCCAGTGATAGCGGCGATGGCAGGGGTGTCAAGCCCGAGCCAATGCAGTCGGATCGGGCCTCGTCGTCCAATTAGGAATTTCGGTCGGGCTTCGCCCAATTGGGTCGCTTGCGGTAGGCGCCGGTTTGTGTATAGTCCCCCGTTCTTTCGCCTCCTTGCCGGCATTGCCGGCTAGGGTCGGGCGGCTATGGTCGATTGTCGATCAGGCGCCGATCCGCAAACAGCCATAAGGAGCATTCATGGCGTTCTACGAGAACGTGTTTATCGCGCGTCAGGACGTTTCGGCGACCCAGGTCGATGCCTTGGCCGACGCGTTCACCGCGATCATTGCCGCCAATGGCGGCAGCGTGAAGAAGAAGGAATATTGGGGGTTGCGGACCCTGACCTACAGAATCCGCAAAAACCGCAAGGGCCACTATGTTCTTCTCAATCTCGAGGCGCCGTCGGCGGCCGTCCTCGAGATGGAACGCAATATGCGCATCAACGAAGACGTGCTGCGTTATTTGACCGTACGGGTCGAAACGCTCGAAGAAGGCCCTTCGGCGATGATGCAGAGCAAAAGCAGCCGCGACGACCGCGGGCCGCGGGACGATCGTGGTTTTCGCGACGATCGCGGGCCTCGTGAAGATCGGCCGCGCCGACGCGACTCCGAAAGCGGAGAGAATCGCGTCGAAGCCGACATGGCGGCGGAAAAGGGAGATGTATCATGAACAATGGCGGTCCTCCCCGCACCGGCGCACGCCGTCCCTTTTTCCGGCGGCGTAAATCCTGCCCGTTTTCCGGCACAAACGCGCCGAAAATCGATTACAAGGACGTGAAACTGCTACAGCGGTTCATCTCCGAACGCGGCAAGATCGTTCCCAGCCGCATCACGGCAGTATCGGCCAAGAAACAGCGCGAATTGACGACCGCTATCAAGCGCGCGCGCTTTTTGGGCCTGCTGCCCTACCTTCTCCAATAGGCTCGGGCAAGGCGAGGTAAGCACGATGGACGTTATCCTGCTCGAACGCGTTGAAAAGCTTGGCCAGATGGGCGACGTCGTCAAGGTCAAGCCCGGCTACGCCCGCAACTATCTGCTGCCGCAGAAAAAAGCGATGCGGGCCACCTCCGAGAACAAGACCCATTTCGAAAAGCAGCGGGCGCAGCTTGAGGCCATGAACCTTAAGCGACGTCAGGATGCCGAGGCGGTCGCCGGAAAACTCAATGGCCTCAACGTGGCGCTTATTCGCCAGGCCGGCGAAAGCGGCCAGCTTTATGGCTCCGTTTCCGGCCGCGACATCGCCGATGCCGTGACCGCGGGCGGCTTCACCATCGATCGCAGGCAGGTTCTGATCGACCAACCGATCAAGACCATAGGCCTGCACAAGGTGCGCGTAGCGCTGCATCCGGAAGTCTTCGTCACCGTGAACGCGACGATCGCCCAATCGCAAGAGGAGGCGGAACGCCGCGCCGCCAGCGAAATCGCCGCCGCACCGGCATCTTCGGCCGAAGTCCCGCCCACGGAGCCGTCGGCCGAATAAAGCGCGCGCCGCGCGGGGCCGCCGCTTCCGGATTTTTGCAATCCACCGACACTTTTTCTATTATTGTTAGGTGTCGGGGGTGTCTGTGGGCTGTGGCCCAATAGGCACCAATTCGATTGCGGACCGGTGGCGGAGATGCTGTTCGCGCGTCTGTTGCACAAGGTCGTCCAAGAAGGGCAGCTGACCGTCATCGGCGCCGATGGCAGCGCTCGTCGTTTCGGCGATGGCACCGGGCCAGCCATCGTTATCCGGCTGCACCAATCACGACTGCATAATCACCTGTTCTTCAACCCCGAACTCCATGTGGGCGAGGCCTATATGGATGGAGATCTCACGGTTGAGGAGGGTAGCCTTTACGATTTCGTCGATCTGATCATGTCCAATCTGGCGATGGTCAAGGCGCCTTGGGCCATGCGGCTCTACCAAGGCTTCGACCACGCGTTCCGGGTATTTCAGCAATACAATCCCGCCGCTAGGGCCCGCGCGAACGCCGCGCACCACTACGATCTGTCCGGCAAGCTTTACGACCTGTTCCTTGATGCCGATCGCCAGTATTCCTGCGCCTATTTCACCTCCGCAAGCGACAGCCTTGAGGTCGCCCAGGCCAACAAGAAGCGGCACATCGCGGCCAAGTTGGCGCTGCGTCCCGGGCTAAAGGTTCTCGATATCGGCTCCGGTTGGGGCGGGTTGAGCTTATTTCTGGCGCGCGAAGCGAACGCGGAGGTCACCGGCATCACGCTTTCCAGCGAACAGGAGGCCGAGTCCAATCGCCGCGCCCGTGAAGCCGGCATGGCCAATCAGGTGCGTTTCCATCTTCGCGACTATCGAGAGCAGACGGGCACCTTCGACCGGATCGTTTCGGTGGGCATGTTCGAACATGTCGGCGTGGCGCACTTTGACGAGTATTTCGGGAAGATCCGCGAAATGCTGACCGAGGACGGCATCGCGCTGTTGCATTCGATCGGTCGCAGCGACGGACCGGGATTTACCAATCCTTGGATTCGCAAATATATCTTCCCGGGCGGCTATTCGCCGGCGCTGTCCGAAGTCACGGCAGCCGTGGAGCGGTCCGGGCTGTTTATGACCGACATCGAAATTCCAGGGCTTCACTATGCCGAAACTCTTCGCGAATGGCGGCGGCGTTTCGCCGCCAGGCGCAACGAGGCGCGCAAGCTCTATGACGAGCGTTTTTGC
>CANFCX010000097.1 GCA_947445225.1 Rhodospirillales bacterium | reverse complement strand
GAGGTGCTCGACGACAAACAGATGAAGAAACTGGGCATGGGTGCACTTCTGGGCGTGGGCCAGGGCAGTGCGCGTCCCTCCCGTCTTGTCGTGATGCAGTGGAACGGTGCGCCGGGTGCGAAGGACAAACGCCCGATTGCCTTCGTCGGAAAAGGCGTGACCTTCGACACCGGCGGCATTTCGATTAAGCCCGCCGCCAATATGGAAGACATGAAATGGGACATGGCCGGTTCGGCCGTCGTCATCGGGCTGATCAAGGCTTTGGCCGAGCGCAAAGCCAAGGTCAACGTCGTTGGCGTCGCCGGGCTTGTCGAAAACATGCCTTCAGGCACGGCCCAACGGCCCGGCGATGTCGTCAAGACGATGTCCGGCAAAACCGTCGAAGTCATCAACACCGACGCGGAGGGCCGCCTCGTCCTGGCCGATGCCATGTGGTACTGCCAGGATCGCTTCAAGCCCAAGGCAATGATCGATCTCGCGACACTCACCGGGGCGATCATCATCGCGCTCGGCCACGAACATGCAGGATTGTTTTCGAACAATGACGAGCTTGCCGATCGCCTCGTCGCGACCAGCCGGAAGGTTGGCGAGCCCTTGTGGCGCCTGCCCTTGGGCGACGCCTACGATCGCGACATCGATTCGGATATCGCCGACGTGAAGAATGTCGGCTCGGGTCGCGGGGCGGGGAGCATCACCGCCGCTCAGTTCCTCCAGCGCTTCGTTAATAACGTGCCCTGGGCGCATCTGGATATCGCGGGTGTCGCTTGGGCAAAGAAGGACACGTCGCTTTACCCGAAGGGCGCGACGGCCTTTGGCGTTCGCCTACTTGATCGCCTCGTCGCCGATTATTACGAGAACGCCTAACGCAATCGGCCGGAGACGGCGATGGCGGAAATCCGCTTTTATCACTTGACGGCGAGTCCGCTGGAGCGCGCGTTGCCCAAGCTGGTGGAGAAAGTGTTGGAGCGTGGCGATCGCACGGTCATCATGGCCGGCTCCGAGGAGCGTGTCGAAGCGTTGAACGCGGCCCTGTGGACGTATGATCCCCAGTCGTTCCTGCCGCATGGCAGCGCCCGCGACGGCAACGCGCCGGACCAGCCGGTCTGGCTCACGACGGCCTACGAAAATCCCAATCGTGCCTCGGTTCTATTTCTGACCGACGGCGCGACTTGCCCGGCGCAGACCGAATTTCCGTTGGTGATCGAAGTCTTCGATGGCCGCGTCGCCGAAAACGTGGAAGCCGCCAGGACACGCTGGAAGACCTATCGCGATGCCGGCCATGCCTTGACCTATTGGCGACAGACCGATCGCGGCGCCTGGGAGAAGAACGGCTGAATCCCAATCTTGGCTTGGTTCCGCGCGTCTCGCTTTCCTGGTGGAATGAGCAGCGCGCCGGATGATTATTCTCGGCATCCATTCGGGCTTTCATGACGCGGCCGCCGCGCTGTTCGACGACTATCGACTGATCGCCGCCGTTTCGCTGGAACGCCTTACGCGCCGCAAGGGTGATGGTCGGGGCGTGCCCAACGAGTGTATCGACGAGGTGTTGGAAATCGCCGGGCTCCGTCGGCAGGACGTGGACGTTGTCGCCAGCACGCGCGGGGCGATGCCCTGGCGTTATTTCAGTCATTTCCGAGGGGGGCGGCTGATCGAGGGCAAGCTGCGCCAACTCCTCGGTCGTGAAAAACTCAAGGACATGACGATCGAACTCCGGCGCGCCGGGGAATTACAAGCCGAACGCATCTTCAACGCGGCGCTGTTCAACGCAGATCATGACTTCCGGGCCGACACCGCGATCGGCTTCGCCAATCATCACTTCGCCCACGCCCTTCCCAGCCTGTTCTTCACGGATTGGGACGATGCCCTCCTCTACACGGCCGATGGTGGCGGCGACAACGTGCAGTACAGCCATCGCGTCTTTCGCGACGGCGCCTTGCATAGCCTGTTCGGCGACGATCGTTGGTTGCTCCCGGAAAAACGCATCGACAGCCTCGGTCTCGCCTACGGCTATACGACGCAGGCGCTCGGTTATCGGATCAACCGGCACGAGGGAAAGCTGACGGGCCTGGCGGCGCTCGGCGAACCCACCCTGTACGATGAAATCGCGCGGCATTTTCGCCTGGATGCCGATGGCCGGATCGACAGCGATTTTGAGTCCTATCTCGCCATGCGCGGGTTCATCTTTGCCCTAGCCAAAGACCGCGCGCCGGCCGATGTCGCAGCCTCGATCCAAAAGGTTCTCGAAGATTTCATCTTCGCGGCCATCACCCGGCTGCTCGATCGCCATCCGGTTCGGCATCTGGGTTTGTCGGGGGGCGTGTTCGCGAATGTGAGGCTGAACCGGCTTCTCGCGGAGCAGACAAGCGCGGATGAAGTTTTCGTTTTTCCGGCGATGAGCGACGAGGGACTTGCCGTTGGCGCCGCGCTTCAACATTTGCTCGAGCGGGATGGGCTTCCCGAATGGCTGACCCATCGTCGCCGGCTTGACGATGTCTATTGTGGCCGAGACTTTGGCGAGGGCATCGACCGGGCGCTCTCAGCGGCGCCGGGTGTGCGTAAAGTGTCGGACGATCCGATTGCCACGACCGTCGATTTGCTGGCGCAGGGACGTATTGTGGCGATCTACGCCGGGCGCATGGAATTTGGCCCGCGCGCGCTCGGGGCGCGCAGTATCCTGGCGAGTCCGGTCGAACGTTCGATCAACGATTCGCTGAATCTGCGGCTGAAACGAACCGAATTCATGCCATTTGCCCCGGTCGTCCGCGATGTGGACGCCGAACGTGTATTCGATGTCGGCCGCGTCAATCGTTATGCCTGCCGGTTCATGACGATAACCTGCGCCGTGCGGGCCGAGTGGCGCGATCGCATTCCCGCGGTGGTTCATGTCGATGGCACGGCGCGTCCTCAGATCGCGGAAAGACGGGCCAATCCGTTGTACTACGACATCATCGAGGGATTTGCCCGCCGCACCGGCATCCCCGTCCTGGTCAACACGAGTTTCAACGTCCACGAGGAGCCGATCGTCAACCGGCCCGAGGAATGCGTGCGCGCCTTACTCGACGACCGGATCGATTTCGTGGTCACCGAACGCGGGGTCTACGGTGCCCGCGCGGCGTGAGGCCGACTTGTTCGCGAGGTCGGCGCCCTGTATAAGGCGCGTTCCTGAAAATTCTGCGAGAGAAATTTGACATGGCGATCGAACGCACTCTGTCGATCATCAAGCCCGATGCCGTGCGCCGCAATCTTACCGGCGCGATCGTTGCCCGTTTTGAGTCCGGGGGTTTGAGAGTCGTTGCCCAAAAACGCCTGCGCCTTTCGTTGGCGCAGGCCCAAGCCTTCTATGCCGTCCATTCGGCGCGGCCGTTCTTTTCCAGCCTGTGCACCTTCATGATCTCCGGTCCGGTCGTGGTTCAGGTGCTGGAAGGAGAAAACGCGGTGCTGCGCAATCGCGAAATCATGGGAGCCACCGATCCCGCAAAGGCAGCCGCTGGCACCATTCGCAAGGACTTCGCCGAATCGATCGAGGCCAATTCCGTGCATGGTTCGGACGCAGCCGATACGGCCGCGAAAGAGATTTCGTTTTTCTTTTCCGAGCTCGAGATCGTCGGCTAGACCGGCAAACCTCGTCGCGGGCTCGATCCCGCGCTGGCTACAGGAGGAAAATAGCCATCAGGATCAAGAGGATCGCAACGCCAATGCCCCCGATTGTGGCGAGCTTGGTGAAGCTGTTCCATGTTTCCTGACGGAACTTGAGATCTTGCTCGAAGTCCATGGATTTGTCCCCCCTTCGTGTCAAGGCCGATAGCCGTGTATAGCGTGTTCGGGGGCGGTGCGGAAGTCCGTTCGCGACCCTAGGATGGGTTAATCAACACATCTGTCGCCGGCGCCGAACGGTCGATGACCGCCCGTTCCCCGACGATGTGGACTCGGCCCTCGGCGATCAAACGCAGGGCCAAGGGGTAACAGCGATGTTCCGCGGCGAGCACGCGGGCCGCGAGGCTGTTGGCATCGTCGTCGGCCAGGACCGGCACCGCCCCCTGGACGATTATGGGCCCTTCATCCATCGTCGCCCGCACGAAATGAACGGTACAGCCGCTGATACGCACACCCGCGGCCAAGGCGCGGGCATGGGTATCGAGCCCCGGAAACGCCGGCAACAACGAAGGGTGAATGTTGATCAGGCGGTCGCGCCAAGCCTCGACAAAACCCGGTGTCAGCAGGCGCATGAACCCGGCCAGACACACAAGCTCGGCGCCGGTTTCGGCCAGGGCGGCGTGAAGCGCCGAATCGAACGTCGCGCGGTCGGGGTGGCCACGATGATCGACGATCTGCGTCGGGATGCCGGCCCTTTCGGCGCGGGCTAGTCCTTCGACACCGGGCCGGTTGGAAACGACTTTGGCGATCGTTGCCGGAAAATCAGGCCCCGCACAGGCGTCGATCAGTGCTTGAAGATTGCTTCCGCGCCCGGATATGAGGACCGCAACCTTCAGTCGCGCCATGCGTCATCAAGCCCGTTGACCACCACCTCCGGCATGTCGGGTGCCCGCTCGACGATGTGCCCGATGCGATGCACGGTTTCACCGGCCTCGACCAGGCGCCCCGCGACGGAATCGGCGATCTCGGGGGAAACGATGACCGCCATGCCGATGCCGCAGTTGAAGACACGGATCATCTCGGTGGGCGCGACATTGCCGGTGGCGGCAAGCCATCGGAAGACGGGAGGTTGCCTCCAGCTTGCGAGGTCGATCAAGGCCGCCACGCCGTTCGGGAGAACGCGCGGCAGATTCTCGACGAGGCCGCCGCCCGTGATATGCGCCATCGCCTTGATCGCACCCGACTTGCTGCACGGGAGTAGACTCTTGACGTAGATCCGGGTTGGAACGAGCAGAGCCTCGCCCAAGGCCAAGGCGGGCGCAAAAGGCGCCTTGGCCGCGAAGCCAAGTCTGGACGTTTCCACAATGGCCCGGACCAGCGAGAATCCGTTTGAATGCAGGCCGCTGGATGTGAGCCCGAATATCACGTCGCCGACGCAGACATCCGGCCGCGGCAAGACCTGATCTCGCTCTACCGCACCGACGGCAAACGCCGCGAGATCGTAATCCCCCTCGGCGTACATTCCCGGCATTTCGGCGGTTTCGCCGCCGATGAGGGCGCAGCCCGCCTCGCGGCAACCGGTGGCGATGCCGCCGATGATGCGGCGCCCGGCCTCCACATCGAGGCGGCCGGTCGCGAAATAATCGAGCAGGAACAGGGGTTCGGCTCCCTGCACGACCAGATCGTTGACGACCATCGCCACAAGGTCGATCCCCACGGTGTCGTGAAGTCCGGCGGCGATGGCGACTTTGAGCTTCGTGCCGACGCCATCGGTCGTGGCGACCAGGACAGGATCGCGATATCCAGTCGCCTTCAGGTCGAAAAGCGCGCCAAAACCGCCGAGGGCGGCATCGGCGCCTTTACGCGCCGTCGCCCGGGCCAAGGGCTTGATCGCTTCGACCAAGGCATCGCCGGCATCGATGTCGACGCCGGCGGATTTGTATGAATGTGCGCGAATGGAAACCTCGCGGAAAGTCGGGTATAAGCCAGCAAAGGCCTGTGCAACCGGCCAGTGGGCCGAAACATACTGACTCCGCAACGGTTTGCAATGATTCCGCGACCCGTCCGCAGCGGCAAAGCCGTCCTTATCGCCGTGGTCCTGGGCGTATGCGCCGCGTTGGCGCCAGCCATGGGCGCCGACGAAAGCGTCTACACGGTGCGCGATGTCGCGGTTGATGCCACGGCCGCCGACGCGGCGGCGGCACGCGAATCGGCGCTTGCCGCCGGAGAACGCGAAGCATTCGCCCGCCTGATGCGCCGGCTGGTGCCGCGCGCCGAGATCACCCGTCTGCGAAGGCTTTCCGCCGCCGAACTGAAGAATCTGATCCGGACGTTCGAGGTGCAGGAAGAGAAGACTTCGCCGGTGCGTTATTTGGCAAAGCTGACGGTTCGCTTCGACACCGACGGCGTACGTAACTTGCTGCGCGGTACGGAAACATCCTTCGCCGAAACGGTTAGCAAGCCGCTTTTGGTGCTGCCGGTCTTTCGCGATGGCGGCGCCGTGTCGTTGTGGGACAACCCCAATCCGTGGCGGGCAGCCTGGAGCCGCTTGCCGGCCAGCGACGGATTGGTGCCGATCGTTCTCCCCGCGGGCGATCTGATCGATATCCGCGATATCAGCGCCGAGCAGGCCGCCGCCGGCAACGACCAACGGATTCAGACAATCGCGCGGCGATACGGGTCCACGGGCGCACTGGTGGCCGTGGCCGATTTGCGTTCCGATATCGGCGGACGCCTCATCCTCCAAATATCCGTCAATCGCTTCGGCGCTTCGGTTGCCGATCGAACAACCGTGCAGAGCGTGCAGGGCCAGCCCGGCGAGGCGGCAGACGCCCTCTTGACCAGGGCCGCGGCCGACATCGTGGTCCAGATCGAGGATCAGTGGCAGAGCGACAATGTGCTGAGATTCAGCAGCGAACAGCGCGTCGTCGTATCCGTGGCGATCGAAACCCTGGCGGATTGGATAGACATCCGCAATCGCCTGGCGGGCATCGTTCCGGTGAGGCAGAGTCAGCTGGTCTATCTTTCCAAGACCGAGGCACGATTGGAGATTCTTTATCTGGGCGACGAATCCCAATTGCGGCTGGCAATGGCCCAGCGCGATCTCGATCTCGCTCGCGACTGGACGGCGTGGATTCTGCGCAAGACCGAAGGCCGCCCCGCCAGCGTGCGGCCGTGAGTATTCCCAATCTCTTGAGCCTGGCCCGGCTACTGTCGGTGCCGTTCGTGATTTGGCTGTTGCTGTCGCACCTGTTCACGGCGGCATTCTGGGTGTTTGTCGCCGCGGGCTTGACCGATGCCATCGACGGGTACGTTGCGAAACGTTTCAATTCGCGGACGGTCCTCGGTGGGTACCTCGACCCGGTCGCCGACAAGGTCATGCTGGTCGGCGTCTATCTGACGCTCGGCTATCTAGGCCATATCCCGATTTGGTTGGCGATCCTGGTTGTTTTCCGCGACCTCCTCATTGTGGGCGGGGTCGTTCTTTTGCACACGGCAACCGAGCCTATCGGGTCAGTCAGGCCGACACCGGTTAGCAAGCTCAACACGGTCGTCCAGATCGCGCTCATCGCCTTCGTTCTCGCTCGGCTTGGCTTGGGGATCGACGATCTCGGCGTGGGCGAGGCGTTGATCTATTTGACCGGGGCCACGACTCTGGTTTCCGGCCTCGACTACCTGACCAAATTCGGGCGCCGCGTCGCGCGCAGCGAGGGCGGCAATTGAGTCCCCGTCGGCCGGCTTGGCCTTGGCTCATCGGGTTGGCCGCGCTGGTGCTGGCCGTTTACGTCTTGCGTTCGGTCTTGTTGCCCTTCATCGCCGGCATGGCCGTGGCATATTTCCTCGATCCCATCGTTGGCGGGCTGCGTAGAGCAGGGGTGTCGCGCGCCATCGGCACCAGCCTAGTAACGGCGACGTTTTTTCTAATTCTCTTTGGCGCGTTTGTGTTGATCGTGCCGCTGTTGCAGGCGCAATTCATCGAGTTGCTGGCGCGCGTTCCGGGGTTGCTCGCCGGCCTCCGCGAATGGTTGGAACCAATTGTCGAACGCGTCGGGGCGCAACTCGCGGCTACGGACGCCAATCAACTCAAGGCCGCCGCCGGAAGTCTCGCAACCGACGCGATGTCGTGGACAAGCACATTGCTTGCCGGCCTATGGAGCGGTGGCATGGTGCTCGCGAATCTGCTGTCTCTTCTGCTGATTACCCCGGTCGCGTGTTTTTATCTGCTGCGCGATTGGGACCGCATCGTGGCCAGTGTCGATTCTTGGCTACCGCGACGGCATGCCGAAATCATCCAGGGCCAACTAGCCGAAATCGACCGCGTGTTGGCTGGCTTCGTTCGCGGACAGGCCGTTGTCTGCCTGACCCTGGCGGCGATCTATGGAACAGCCCTGTCGGTGATTGGTCTGGAATTCGGGTTGGTTCTCGGCGTCCTCACCGGCTTCCTAGCCTTCATCCCCTATGTTGGGTTCGCGTTTGGCGCCGGCATTGGTTTGGCCGTTGCTTTCGCCCAGTTCGACAGTTGGACCCCCATATT
>CANFCX010000096.1 GCA_947445225.1 Rhodospirillales bacterium | reverse complement strand
GGCGGTGCTGCGCCGCGCGCTGATCGAAGGCGCCGACATGACCGGGGCGTCGCTGGCCGGCGCCATCATGCTGCGCATCGAAAACGTACCGGTTGCCTTGCGCGGGGCCTTGCGCGAGCACGACATATGGATCGAATCGGGAGGCGGGAAGGGCGCGCGGGCAAACTTCGCCGGCCGCGAACTCGTCGGCGTCGATCTGTCCGGGGCCGACCTCAGCGGGTCGGATTTGAACGGCGCGGCGCTTTCCCGGGCGCGGCTGGCCGATTGCCTGTTGGTCATGGCTAACCTCGCCGGCGCGAATCTCGCACGCGCCGATCTTGCCGCGGCGGATTTGGAAGGCGCGGATTTGCACGACGCCAATCTCGCCGGCGCCAACCTCACCGACGCCAATCTGACCGCGCTGCAATTGAAACGGGCCGACGGCACGCCCAGCGGACGCTTCTGGCCCGCCAATCTCGAAGGCGCCGATCTGCGCGACGCCGACCTAACCGGCGCCAATTTGCGCGGTGCCCGGATGCGCGGAACCAAACTCCAAGGCGCCAATCTCAACCGGGCGCTGCTCGATGGCGCCGACACCGGCGGCCCGGGGCTCGCGCTGGTGAAATAACGTCCAGGCGGCTATGCGCCTTTAGGATCGATCAAGTGACCACAAGATGTTGACAAAAAATTTGCGTATACCACAATAATTTGCTAGGAATGTCTTCGGCGGGTTTCAATCTCCGCCCAATCCCTCCTCAAACTTGGCCGCCGCTTCATTGCCGGCGGCCTTTCTTTTCCCAGTGGCGCAAGCCAGGCCCGCTACGCGCGCAAGTTGTAGAAGGCCTCCCGCCCTCGGTCGCCGGCCGTTGCCATGTATCGCCCTGGGGGCGGTGCGCGCGCGAAAACCGCACCAGAAAACGACGAAGGTCAGTTCATCAACGTCATCCGCGGAGGGCGACAAACGGCATCACCGCTTGGTTTCGTGGACGACCGCCTTGACGGCGCGAAGCACCTTTGCGGCATTGCCGGACTCGCCCTTCGCGACGGGATTCAGGACGAATTTTCCGGTAACGGCGCTGCGACCGAGTTTGTTGCTCGTTGCATCACGGCCCGACAATTTGGACGATTTGGCGAGACGATCCGGCGATTTTGCCATCTCAATATTCTGCCCTTCTGAGGCGAAGAATTCTGCCCTTCTGAGGCGAAGATCGCAACGGCGCCGGCGCTCAGTCAGGATGCGGGCTGACGGTATTGATAATCATTATTATTGCGAGTCATCCGCAATTTCAGTATCTTTCTCTCCACATCGTCCTGATTGGTTCGCAGTGGAGTTGGAAATGCGTTTCATTCGTGATTGGCGCCCGGCTGTGTCCGTCCTCCTCGTTGGCCTGCCCTTGGCCGCCGGATTAACGCCGACGGGGGCGGCAGCCGCGGAGGTCAATGTCTACACCACGCGCGAGCCGGGGCTGATCAAGCCGCTTTTCGAGGCGTTCACCAAGCAAACCGGGATCGAGGTCAGGGCCACCTTCGTGCAGCAGGGTCTGGCCGAACGCGTCGCCGCCGAGGGGCGCAATTCGCCCGCCGATCTGCTGACCGAGGCCGATTACGGCAGCCTGATCAATCTCGCCGAAAGAGGCCTGACCCAAAAGATCGACTCCGCCGTTCTCAACCGGGCCGTTCCCGTCGCCCTGCGCGACCCCGACGGCGCCTGGTACGCCTTGTCGATGCGCGCGCGCGCCATCTGGGTGTCGAAGGACCGCGTGTTGGACCAGACCCTGACCTATGAGAACCTGGCCGATCCGCGGTGGAAAGGGCGCGTCTGCACGCGCGCCGGCCAGCATCCCTACAATGTCGGGCTGATCTCGCGCATGATCGCCAAGAACGGCGCCGAGGCGACCGGGAAATGGCTGGCCGGGGTGAAGGCCAATCTCGGTCGCAAACCCGGCGGCGGCGATCGCGACGTGGCCCGCGACATCCTCGCCGGCATCTGCGACATCGGCATCGGCAATTCCTATTATGTTGGGCTGATGCGTTCGGGCAAGGGCGGCAAGGATCAAGAGTCCTGGGGCAACGCCATCCGCGTCATCCTGCCGACCTTCGCCGACGGCAAGGGCAGCCATGTCGATGTCTCGGGCGCCGCCGTCGCGCGTTTTGCCCCGAACAAGGACAACGCAATCAAACTGCTCGAATTCATGGTCGGCGACGAAGCCCAGAAAATCTACGCCGAGATCGATTACGAATACCCGGTCAAGGAAGGCGCCAAGATCGACCCGCTGATCGCCGCACTCGGGAAACTGAAAATCGATCCGGAGCCGTTGATTTCGGTCGCCGCGCGCCGCAAGGAAGCGAGCCAACTCGTCGACAAGATCGGCTTCGACCACTAACCGGCGGTTGGCCTCGCCAGGCATGACGGTTCGCGGAGAGGCAAGGCTAGCGGTGAGGCCGTTGGCCGCACTGTCGGCGACGGTGGCGGTGCTGGTCCTGGCGCCGGTCGGCGGGTTGGTTTTTTTCGCGGCCAGGGGTTCGGGCGATCTGTGGCCGCATCTTTTCGCCAATGTTCTGCCGGCGGCGTTGCGGACGACGCTGGCCTTGTTGCTCGGCGTCGGCGTCGTGGTCGCGGTCGTGGGCGTGGGCGCGGCGTGGCTGGTGGCCATGTGCCGGTTTCCGGGGCGGCGCTGGCTCGAATGGGCGCTGCTGTTGCCGCTGTCCATCCCGACCTATATCGGCGCGTATGCCTATCTCGATGTGCTCCATCCGGTGGGGCCGGTGCAGACGGGGCTGCGCGCGATATTCGGGTTGACCGACCCGCGGGCCTTATGGTTCCCGGAAATCCGTTCGTTGCCCGGCGCGATCCTGGTTCTGGGCGCGGTGCTTTATCCCTACGTCTACCTGCCGACGCGCGCGCTTTTCCTGATGGAATCGGCATCGATGGTCGACGCCGCGCGCAGCCTCGGGGCGTCGCGTTGGCGGGCTTTCCTGCGTGTGGCTATGCCGTTGTCGCGGCCGGCGGTTGCGGCGGGCGTGAGCCTGGCCCTGCTCGAGACGCTGAACGACATCGGCGCGTCCTCTTTTCTTGGCGTCAACACGCTGACCGTCTCGATCTATACAACCTGGACGGCGCGTTCGAGCATCGAGGGCGCGGCCCAGATCGCGCTGGTCATGCTGGTCGTGGCCTCGGCGCTTATCCTGCTCGAACGCCGGGCGCGGCACGGCAAACGGTTCGCGGCGGGCGGCGATGCGCCGCCCTCGGCGCGGGTGCCCTTGTCGGGCGTGGCGGGGGCGGGGGCGGCGGCGTTTTGCGCGCTGCCGGTTTTCGTCGGCTTCGCGGTGCCGGCAAGTTATCTGGTGGTGCAGGCGTGGCGCCGTGTCTCCGTCTTCGGGCTTCCCGAGGAACTCGGCCGATGGATCGCCAACACCGTGTTGCTGGCATCGATTGCGACGGGCATTGCCGTCGCCATCGCGCTGGTTCTGGTGTATGCGGCGCGGCCCTTGGCCGGGAACGGCGGCGGATGGCGCGCGGCGGTTCCACGCATCGCGAGCCTGGGTTATGCCATGCCGGGGACGGTGCTGGCCGTGGGGTTGCTGGTGCCGGTCGCGGCGCTGGATAATCTGGTGGATGACGCGATGCGTTCGCTTTTCGGCTTGTCGACCGGTCTGTTGCTGTCTGGCTCGGGGGCGGCGGTGATCTTCGCTTATGTGCTGCGCTTCCTGGCCATACCCATCGGCACGATCGAGGCCGGGTTTGCCAAGATCGACCCGGCCATCGAGCTGTCGGCGCGCAGTCTGGGCGCCGGCGCTCGGCGCATCCTGTTGCGTATCCACGCGCCGTTGCTGCGGCCGGCGATCCTCGCCGGGGCGCTGCTGGTTTTCGTCGATTGCATGAAGGAGTTGCCGGCGACGCTGTTGCTGCGGCCCTTCGATTTCGAGACGCTGGCCACGTTTATCTATGCCGAGGCGGCGCGCGGCACCTATGAAGACGGCGCCATCGCCGCGCTTGCCATCGTGGCGGTCAGCCTGTTGCCGGTGGCGGTGGTCGGCTTGTCGGGGCGCCGGGAACAATCGGCCCCGGCCTTTCCGGTGCAACCTGCCGTCGCGGTCGGGCCGGCATGACCAAACGCGGCAAGAGCGTCCGCATCGAAGGGCTCACCAAACATTATGGGAGCGCGCGGGTGCTCGACGATCTCTCCATCGACATCGCGCCGGGGGAGTTTTGTACCCTCCTCGGCGCCTCCGGTTCGGGCAAGACGACGCTGCTCAAGGTGATGGTCGGCTTCGAGCCGTTCGAGAGCGGGCGTGTGTCGATCGACGGGCGCGACATGCGCGATGTCCCGGTGGAGCGCCGCAATATCGGCATGGTGTTCCAGAACTACGCCCTGTTTCCCAATATGAACGTCGGCGCCAATATCGGCTTCGGGCTGGAGGTGCGCGGCATGGCCAAGGCCGCGATCGCGCGCCGGGTGGACGACGCGCTGGCCCAGGTCGGCCTCGCCGGTATCGCCGATCGCCCGCCGGCGGAGCTTTCGGGTGGGCAGCAACAACGGGTGGCGCTCGCCCGCGCTTTGGTCATCGATCCCGACATCCTGGTGATGGACGAACCCCTGGGCGCGCTCGACAAGAATCTGCGGCAGGCGATCCAGCTTCAACTCAAGCAACTGCACCGCGCGCTCGGCCTCACCATTGTCTACGTCACGCATGATCAGGACGAGGCGCTGCATCTATCCGATCGCATCGCGATCATGGACGCCGGCCGTATCGTGCAGCAGGGCACGCCGCGCGAGGTCTATTTCAAGCCGCGCACGCCCTTCGTCGCGACCTTCCTCGGCGAATGCAACGTGTGGAACGACGCCGCCGGGCCTTTGGCGCTGCGTCCCGAACATGTCGCGGTGACGAAGGCCGAGGGTGCAGCCGGGCCGGGCGTGGCGGTCGTGGAGGCGGTCATCTTCCTGGGCGGCGGGCAAAAAATCGTGGCCCGCGACGGCGACCGGCAGGTCACCGCGATCGTCCCCTATCCCGTCGGCGCGCCCGAGCTGCAAATCGGCGAGCGCATCCGCTATTCTTATGATGAATGCAGCGTACACCGGTTCGCCTAGCGGAGCCCGAAGATGAAAGCGATTCTTGACGGCCGCGTCATCGCCGAAAGCAACGATGTCGTCGAAAGCGGCGGGTATGCCTATTTCCCGCGCCAGGCCGTGCGTTTGGAGTGGTTGAAAAAGGCGGCGAAGACCGATGACGACAAAGCCTGCCCGCATGGCGTGCAGTTTTATGACGTGACCGTGGACGGCCTAAATGCCGAACGGGCCGCGTGGTGTTACGAGGCCCCGCTGGAATCGATGAAGCCGGTCGGCGGGAGATTCGGATTTTGGGACCGGGTGGAGGTCGTCCGGTCGCCGTGAAGCAGCGGACCATCGTCACCACGCGCGATTTCGCGGCTTCTAGCGAGAAAGTGTTCGATGCCTGGACCCAGGCGGCGCAGCTCGCGCAGTGGTGGGGACCGCCGGGGTTCGCGGTTTCGGAATGTTCGGTGGCGGCGCGCGAGGGCGGCGCCTGGCGGCTGTGCCTGCGGTCTCCCAGCGGCGAGGATCGTCGGGTCAACGGCGTGTTCCGGTCGATCAAGGAGCCGGAAAGCCTCGATCTCAGCCTCGATGTCGAAGTCACGCCGGGCGCGCGCCGATGGACCGGTTTCGTGACGATGAAGGTGGCCGTCCATAACACCCGCACACGCATGACCATCCATGCCGGGGCGGCGGCCGCCGACGAGCCGGCCGAAGCGGATCTGCAAGGGCTGGAAGAGGGCTGGAAACAAACCCTGGACAGACTCGGGTCATTTCTAGCAAAAGGCTAGGTTGAAATTCTAACCAGACCCAAACCTTGAAATCCGCCCGATGCCTTCGGTCGCGCCTTGTCCGCGCCGTTCGCGATTATTGAAAGCCGCCCAGCATGATTTCGACCTTCGCGAAGAACGCCATCGTTCTTGGCCTGCTGACCGCCATGGGCCCGCTCGCCATCGACATGTATCTCCCGGCGCTGCCGGCGATCGCGGTCGATCTGCGCGCCGGCACCGCCGCCACGCAGATGACGCTGACCGCCTTTTTCCTGGCTTTCGGCCTGTGCCAGATCGTCTACGGCCCGGTTTCGGACATGGTCGGACGCAAGCCGCCGCTGTATTTCGGGCTGACGTTGTTCACGCTCGGCTCGATTGGCTGCGCGGTCTCGCCCGGCATCGAATGGCTGATCTTCTTCCGTTTCGTACAGGGATTGGGTGCGTCGGCCGCCATGGCGATTCCGCGCGCGATCATCCGCGACCTGCATACCGGCGTCGAGGCGGCGCGGCTGATGGCTCTGGTCATGCTGGTCTTCAGCGTCGCGCCCATCCTGGCGCCGCTGAGCGGCAGCGCGTTGATCGTTCCCTTTGGCTGGCGCGCGGTGTTAGTCGCGACCGCCACACTTTCGGTGCTGGGCTTTTTGCTGGTCGCGGTCTTTCTGCCGGAGACGCGACCGCCCGGCAGTCGCGTCGCCGTCGGCTTCGGCCACGCGCTTTCCGGCTTCGGCCGGCTGTTGCGCGATGGGCGTTTCCTCGGGCTGACCTTCATCGGCGGCTTGGGCATGTCGAGTTTCTTCGCCTTTCTGGCCAGCTCGTCCTTCATCTACATGGACCATTTCGGGCTGACACCGACGCAATACAGCTTCGCCTTTTCGGTGAACGCGATCGGCTTCATCGGCGCGTCGCAATTCGCCGGGAAGCTCGGCGCGCGGTTCGGCATGGCGCGCGTGGTGAATGCCGCCGTATGGTCTTACGCGGTGTTCGCGTTGATCCTGTTCGGCGTCATCGCGGCGGGCGTCGATAGCCTGGCCGTGCTGATCGTGCTGCTGGTTCCGGCCTTCGCCAGCCTTGGCCTGGTCATCCCCTCGACCATGGTGCTGGCGCTGGAAGATCACGGCCGCATCGCGGGCATGGCTTCGTCCCTCGGCGGCACGCTTCAGATGGTCACCGGCGGCATCATGATCGTTATCGTCAGCCTGTTCTTCGACGGCACCGCGCTGCCCATGGTGACGACCATCGCCCTGTGCGCGATGGGCGCGCTGATCTTGAGTTTCCTGACGCTGATCCGCGCCCCGGCGGTCAAGCCGGCGGAGTAGCCCTGCGGGCGGCGTTAGCCCACCTGGCTGATGCCGATGACTGGACCCGGGATCGAGCGGCTGGTCGTGGTGCCATCCCCGAGCTGGCCGAAATCGTTGAAACCCCAGGAGGCGAGTTTGCCGCTGGTCAACACGGCGAGGGAGTGGTGGCCGCCGGCCGCGATGGCTTTCACGGGCGACAGGTTGGGGACACGCTTGGGCGCGGTCCGCTGAGTTGTCGAGCCGTCGCCGAGTTGGCCACTGGTATTCTCTCCCCAGGCCCAGACGGTGCCGTCATCGGCGAGCGCCAAATTGTGAAAGCCACCGGCGGCGATGGCCTTGATCTTGGACAGGCCGGGGACTTGCCCCGGAATCTCGCGCTGGCTCGCGCCCGGTATCGTGTCGCCGAGTTGGCCGGCGAAATTGCTGCCCCAGGCGAACACCTTGCCGCTCGCGGTCAGCGCCAGCGAATGCAACGCCCCGCTGGAAACGGCGACGATGGGCGCGGGCACGGCGGCGGCGGTCGGCCGGTTGCGGTCCGCGGTGTCGCCGATGGCGATGCCGAGTTTGCCGGCGACGTTCCAGCCCCAGCCGAAGACCAGGCTATAGGGATCGCATACGGCGAAGGAACAGCTCAACCCGGCGGCGATCGACTGCGCATAGGCGAAATTGTCGATCAGCACGCGCGTGGTGCGCGGGTCGCCCGCGCCGCCAATGCCGGCCTCGCCGGAAAAATTATCACCCCAGGCGAAGACCCGGTCCTTGTATAGGGCCAGGGAGTGTATTCCGCCCGCGGCGATGCCGGAGGCTTGTTTCAGCTTGGCCACGGTTACCGGCGCGAAGCGGTCGGTCGTGGTCGTGTCGCCCAATTGACCAACGGCATTGGCGCCCCACGCCGAAATCACCCCGTCCTTTTTATGAAGGGCGAGCGAGTGTGAACTGATCTGCCCCCTTCAGAGTGGTCCAAAAGTTAACTTAGACTGGACCCTGAAGGAGACGGAACATGGGCAAGAAGCACGGACCTGAAGAAGTTATCGGCAAGCTGCGCGAGGCAGAGATCGTGCTGGCGCAGGGCGGAACGACGGGGG
>CANFCX010000095.1 GCA_947445225.1 Rhodospirillales bacterium | reverse complement strand
GCCGCGGCCAGCGTCTCCGGGTAGATGACGTTGGCCGGCTCGCTGACCAGATCGCGGGTGAACAGAATGGACTCGGCAATGCGATCGAGTTTCGCGAAATTCGCGCGCGCGGTGGCCGCGGCATCAACCATGATGGTCAGGGTCTTCAGCGTCGGCTTCTGTTCCTCTTTCAACGTCGTCCGATATTTGTCGAAGCGATAGGCGCGGAGGCGGGCGCCAAACGCCATTTCCGTCGCGACATCGGCCGCACCGATCGGCGTGCCCGCGATTTGGTCGATTCCCACAAATCCCGCGGATTCGCCGACGCGGTTTAACGCCGCGACGATCACGCCGCCCATCGCCTGCGCGCGGCCGCTATCCAGTGCCGCGGGTTTGCCCAGACCGACGAGAAGGACCCGTCCAACCTTGACCCCCACTGGCGCCAAGAGTTCGAGCGTCTCATCTTTCTTACCCTTGAAGCGGCTGGCCGCCATGGCGCGTCCGAGCGCCCCACGGGTTTGGGCGTCGATCGCGGCGGCGGTTGGACTCAACTGGCGATCTTCAAGCACGCCGACGACAAGCGTCCCGGTGGTGGGCGGCGATGATTTGGCGAAAACGACCTTCATGACGGCCTCATTCGATTCGATGGCGGGGCGCCCGGTGGGCCGCGTCAATCTAGCGATTTACGCGCCAAAGGAAAGGCCGTCGCAACGGTGCATGCCAGCCGTCAGGCAGGCGGCCCGCCGCCACGATAGGCGAACGCACCGGGGATGCCTCGTCGCTCGCGGATCCCACGGCCAATCAGATGAGCGAGCTGGGTCGCGATGTCCTCCGAATAATGGAGATTGTCCCAATAATTCTCGTCCCGCCTCGTAATCTCGGAATCGATCATGAAATCGAGCACATGACTATTGGCGAAGCCCGCGGCAAGCACGGTCAGTCTCCGCTTGCACTCATCGAGAGCGAACGCGGCATCCGACCCCGGCGCCGGTTGGAAAAAGCGGTGATAGGGAACCAGCACCAGGATCTTGCTGGTTTCTGGGGCCAGTTGGTGCAACATCCCGTCCAGTAACTCATGGCTTGGAAAACGCAAAGCAGCGGCAGTTTCCGCGGTCGGGGTATCGCGCGCGGCCTCCGGCTCACGCGGCCCCACGGCGCCATAGATGGAAAGGCGAACCTTCGCCAGGTCGTAGCTGCTCAAAGGCGGCAGGAAATTCGTATAGCCGTCTGCGCCATTGCGCGAAGTCTTAATGCCGGCGATGTGGGCGAATTGCCGACCCGATTCCTCGATTGCCGGAAAATTGTAGAGATGGATGAGGTCGTTCCATCGCGAATCGTCATACATCCACTCCGGAAAGGGCCGCGGCGTTAGAAGTGGCACGTCTTGACGTTCGCACCAGGTTCCATCGATGCCGAAGATGACACTCCGTGCGATCGGGTGGTGGCGCGCGAAGACCTCCAGAATGCGCGACTGCTCATAGGCCGTCCCGCTATTCATCGACAGGTTGACGAAACCGCCGCCGACGGTCTCGTTCAACTCGGCCGGCTTGAGTAGCCGCGTCATCGACGTGCCGATGATGGCGCTGTCAAACCGGCTCTTTTGGGCCAGTGCGGGAAAAGAGAACCGCTGATTGGTCGTCACCGGCGCCCGGTCCAGCGCAGGCGAAAACCATACGATGTCATAGGGGTCGATGAGCAACACCGAGACATAGAGGATCGCCCCCGAACCAATCGCGGCCACCAGAAATACGTTGAGGAAATGCCGCCACGCCCTGTCCAAAATCGTACCGCGTCCTTGGCTAAAATTGGAAATAGATGAAATCGTTGTTGGCGCCCCCACCAACCTTGAGCAGCACGGCGACAAGAACCAGACCGACGGCGACGGCGGCTACCGGTCGTGGGCGCATCGCCTCCAAGGCCACGTGCTGACTCGTCGGACCGACCAGCGCGACACCGGCCGCCACGGCAATCCACCAAAGCTCGCCCGGCATCTCCATTTCAGGGCTGCCGCCGCCAAATCCGAACATCCCGCCCAGGACCGATGAAGCCGTTTCGATATCCGGGGCTCGGAATAACACCCAGCCGACGAAGACGACAAAAAATGTCGCCAGCCAGCCGGCCAAGGCCGGCAACGAGAACCCGGCGCGACTCCAGGCGTGGTTGACGACCAGCGCGACGCCGTGCAGCCCACCCCACGCGATGAAATTCCACCCCGCCCCGTGCCACAGGCCGCCGAGCACCATGGTGACCATGGCGGCGATCGCCTGGTTCAGAGCTCCCCGGCGGCTGCCCCCGAGCGGGACATACAGATAATCTCGAAGAAATCGCGACAACGTCATGTGCCACCGGCGCCAGAATTCCCGGATGGATGCGGCCCAATACGGCGCGTCGAAATTCATCGGCAACATGATTCCAAACATCAACGCCATGCCGATGGCCATATCCGAATAGCCCGAGAAATCGAAATAGATTTGAAACCCAAAGGCCAGTGCGGCAACCCAGCCCGCGACAAACCCAAGCCCATGGACGGAAGCGCCGGCGAACAAAGGATCGGCGATAACAACCAAGCTGTCGGCGATGAAGACCTTTTTTATCAGACCGAAAACGAGGAGAACGAGGCCCCGGCCGATTCGGGATTCCAATCCGGGCCTGATGGGCGCCTCCCGGAGTTGGGGAATCAATTCGTCATGGCGGACGATGGGGCCGGCGATCAGGTGCGGAAAGAAGGACACATAGGTGGCGTAGTCGAGGAGATCGTATCCCCGGGCTCGTCCTCGCCGCAGGTCGACGAGGTATCCGATCTGCTTGAAAGTGAAAAAGCTGATGCCCAGCGGCAGAATCAGATTCAAAGGCTGGGGTTGGGCGCCGAATAGCCAAGCGAGCGCGGCGGCGAAGAAATCGAAATATTTGAAACTCCCCAGCAACACCAGATTTATTGCGATTCCGAAGGGCACAAGAAACCGATAGCCATGACGGCGACCGATCGCGGCGATCGCCCAATTGATGAGAATGGATGACGTCAGGAGCGGGACAAACCGCAAGTCCCAATATCCGTAAAATGCCAGGGACGCGCTCAGCAGGAATACCAGCCGCAAGCGCGCGTGGCTGGCGAGCCCGTAATATCCCGCCAAAGCCATCGGCAAGAAGATCAACAGGAATGGGGGCGAGTGGAACAACATCGGCGTCGGAGCGTCAGGCCATTTCTATCCGCCGAAACTGAAGCCGACCGAGACTAGGTGGGCGATGCCTCCCGCACAAGCCGTAGCACGGCCTCCATACCGGTCGTTCTTCCCGCGTCACCGGCAAAATCCCGCACAAGCCTCTGTCATTTCAACCATTACGGAATATAATCCGAGACCTGCAGGGGGTGCGCCCAATCATGCCAACCATCAACCAGTATGTGATGCGCCATCTTGTCGCCACGACGGCGTTTGTGACGATGGTCCTGATTTGCGCCATCTGGTTGACCCAATCGCTTCGTTTCGTCGAGCTGATCGTCAACCGCGGCATGTCGCTTGAGGCATTCGGACAGCTAACGCTTTTGTTGATGCCGAGTTTTCTCACCGTCATTGGCCCCATCGCCCTCTTTGCCGCCGTCCTTTTCACCTATAACCGCCTGACGATGGACAGCGAGATCATCGTCCTGCGTTCGGTTGGCCTCGGGCCGGGCGCGCTCGCACGGCCCGCATTGATTCTGGCGCTGGCCGCCGTCGCCGCGGGTTACGCCCTTAGCCTCTATTTCCTCCCCTGGAGCTACCGCCAATTCAAAGACCTCGAAGTGAGCTTTCGTAGCGACTATTCGGCGATTCTGCTCCAGGAAGGCGTCTTCACCGTCGTCACCGAGGGAGTCACGGTTTACGTGCGCTCGCGCGAACCGGATGGCGAATTGCGCGGCCTCCTGGTTCACGACAACCGTGTGGAGGAACGGCCGGTTACCTTGATGGCGGAAAATGGCGCCCTTATCGCGGATGCAAAGGGCTTACGCGTTGTCATGGGCAACGGCAACCGCCAGCAATTCGATTACGGCGGCGGAAGGCTGTCGCTTTTGAATTTCGACCGGTATACGGTCGATCTCGGCCGCTTTAATAAGGAAATCCAGAATCGCTGGCGCGAACCGCGGGAGCGCTACGTCCATGAATTGCTGTTTCCCGATGATTCGGCAGGCGACCGATTCTATTTCGACAAGCTGCAGGCCGAGGGGCACAACCGTTTGGTGATGCCGCTCTACTCGTTCGCCTTCACACTTATCGCTCTGGCGGCCATGTTGTCGGGCGAATTCAACCGGCGCGGCCAGACCCGGCGTGTGTTGGGCGCCATTTTGGCCGTTATCGTGCTGCAGGGAATGAGCATGGGAATTCAGAACGTGGCGGCGCGTTTGCCGAACCTTATTCCGCTCATGTATGCCGGCGTGCTGATCCCCATGCTGGCGGCGTTTTTCGTCCTCTTCCGCGAACCGCGCCGCCGACGGCAGCCGATACCGGTCGCCCAGGCTTAGGCGAAGGCCGGATTTCGGGCTGAGGCATGTATTTATCCACCACCCTATCCGCCTACATCGTCAGACAGTTCGGCCTGTGGTTTGGTGCAATCTTCTGTGCGATGGCGGCTATCGTATTTCTGTTCGACATCGTCGAACTGACGCGGCGAGCCGCCGCCAAACCGGAGGCGACGCTGGGCGTCGTTCTTCAACTCGCGGCGCTGAAATTGCCGCACATGGTTCAAGAGATGTTCGCCTTTGCCGTGCTTTTTGGCGCGATGTTCACCTTCTGGCGCCTTACCCGCAGCCATGAGTTGACGGTCATGAGATCATGCGGGGTTTCGGTCTGGCAATTTCTGTTGCCGATCCTGGGCATCGCGGCGCTGCTCGGTTTACTCAACGTGGCCATTGTCGATCCCATCGCGGCGGCCATGTTGTCGCGGTATGAGCAAATCGAAGGAAAGTATCTGCGCGGCCGCGCCAGCCTGCTGGCGGTGCCCGCCTCCGGGCTTTGGCTTCGTTACGCGGAGGCCGGCGGCAATACACTGGTTCATGCGCGGCAGGTGTCGCCTCAGGACATGGAATTGCGCGACGCTATCATGTTCTTCTTCGCCGGCGCCGATCGTTTCACGAGCCGGATCGACGCCGCGCGCATCCGACTGGAAGATGGGCAATGGCGTGTGTGGGACGCTTGGATGTCGACGCCGGACCACGTTTCGACCTTCACGGCCGAACAGACGATCCCGACGGACCTCACCGTGCAGAAAATCCAGGAGAGTTTCGCCTCCCCCGAGACCATCTCGTTTTGGGAATTGCCGCGGTTCATTGAAATGTTGGAGGCCGCGGGGTTTTCCGCGCTCCGCCACCGGCTCCACTGGCATAGTGAACTCGCGGGCCCGCTCCTGCTTGCCGCGATGGTGTTGATCGCGGCCACATTTTCGCTGCGGCTGACCCGCCGGGGTGGAACGGCGGTGTTGTTCGCCAGCGGCCTGGGCGCCGGATTTTTGCTTTACGTTCTGTCGGATGTCGTTATTGCCCTGGGCATGTCTTCCAGTATCCCGGTTGTGTTGGCGGCGTGGACACCGGCGGGAGTGAGCACGCTGCTGGGCGTCACGATGCTTCTTCATCTTGAGGACGGTTAGGCCGAATGGCACGCGACCGTTGGATCCTCGTGGCGGCCGTCATCCTGGCCTTCGGCACCTCCGCGCCCGCGCTCGGCCAACGGTTCAATACCGCGCCGGCGACGAACCCTTCGGTGCTGTTGAGCGCCGATGAGGTCACCTATGACCAGGAACTCGGAATCGCGGTTGCCCGAGGCCATGTCGAAATCAGCCAGGGCGACCGTATTCTTCTGGCCGACACGGTCACCTACAACCAGATCACCCGCCAAGTCGCGGCCGTGGGCAACATCAGCCTCCTGGAACCGGGGGGCAATGTCATCTTTGCGGATTATTTCGATCTGACCGACGACTTGCGCGATGGCGTCGCGCAAAACATCCGAATCCTGCTCTCCGACCAGTCGCGTTTCGCCGCGGCGGGCGGAGCACGGTCCGGCGGTAATCGGACGGAGCTGCGCCAGGCCGTATATTCCCCATGCGCGCTTTGCAACGATGACCCCACCCGGCCGCCCCTGTGGCAGGTCAAGGCGGCCCGTGTGGTCCACGACCAGGTGGCGCAGGAAGTAACTTACACCGACGCCACGCTCGAGTTTTTCGGTATCCCGATCGCCTACACGCCGTATTTCGAACATCCCGATCCGACCGCGCCCAAGAAAAGCGGATTCCTGGCTCCTGAAATCGGGAATTCCTCGCGCCTCGGCGCGATCCTCAAGACGCCCTATTTTTTCAACATCGCGCCCAACCGCGATGCCACGCTGGAGCCGATCTTCACCTCGAAGGAGGGTGTCGTCCTGTCGGGCGAGTATCGTGAGCGGCTGGTCAACGGCGATTTTCAGGTGTCGGGCAGCATCACGCGGACCGACCGTCGCGATGCCTTTGGCAACCGCACCGATGACAATGACGATCGCGGTCATATTTTCAGCAAGGGTCGTATCGATCTCAACGACCAATGGCGCGGTGGATACGACCTCGAACGCGCCACCGACGACACCTATTTGCGACGTTACGGATTCCGTTCGCCCAACACATTGAGATCCCGCGCGTTCGCCGAGGGCTTCAACGGGCGCCAATACGCATCCGTCGACGCCTATGCATTCCAGGGCCTGCGGGCGGAGGACGATCCAGGAACGACACCGTTGGTCCTGCCGATGTTCAACTACAATTTCGTGGGTGAACCGGGCCGTCTGGGTTCGCGGTACACTCTGGACGCGAACGCCCTATCGATCTACCGCAGCGAGGGCACGGATACGCGCCGCCTGTCGCTCAAGGGCGGATGGCAGCTCCCCTACACGGCCCCGGCGGGCGACGTCTACACACTCAGCACGGTGGTCCAGAGCGACGCCTACGACGTCAGCGAAGTCCCGAACCTCGCCGCGCCCAATTCGGCAACGCGCAACGGCTTCGCGGGCCGAGTGATGCCGCAAGTCGGCCTCGATTGGCGTTATCCTCTCGTCCGCCACGAAGGGGCGATCCATCAACTGATCGAGCCCCGGCTTGGTCTCGTCATGGGTCCCAACGGCGGCAACCCACCTAAAATTCCAAACGAGGACAGCCAATCGCTGGAGGTAGACGATACCAACCTGTTCAGCCTGAATCGATTCTCCGGCCTCGATCGCGTCGATGGCGGTCAGCGAGTCAACTATGGCTTGAACTTGGGAGCCTTCGGCGATGGCGGCGGCGTCACCTCGCTTTTCATTGGCCAAAGTTATCGTCTGAATGCCGACGACACCTTTCCCAACGGCAGCGGTCTGGAAGACAATCTCTCCGATTTCAGCGGCAGGCTGCGTGTCACGCCCAATCGGTATCTCGATCTTCTTTATCGGGTTCGCATCGACAAGGACGATTTCGTGGCGCGCCGTAGCGAATTGGCGGCCGAAGCCGGCCCACCGTTGCTGAGACTGAGCGCCAACTACGTCTTTTTCGACCGCTCTTCGGCATCCGGGCAGTTCGGCGACCGCGAGGAGGTCAATGCGCGCCTCAGCTCCCGTTTCACGGAGAATTGGGAGGCCAGCATACGCACCCGGCAGGACATCACCGAAAATGGCGGAACCTTGTTGAGCGGAGTCGGCATAAACTACGAGGATGAATGCTTCTATATCGCACTCAACTTCGACCGTCGGTTCACCATCGATCGGGACTTGCGGCCGGACGACATCGTCCTTCTGCGGGTGGTCTTTAAGACGCTTGGCGACGTCCAGACCCGCGTATTTTGACACCGCTTTTGTGGAAGCCGGCGATAGGCGTATATAGACGCTCAATCACGGTCGGATATTCGGTCCATGCGCACGCGCAGATCTCATCGACCTCTTAGCACGTGGCTCGCGTTATGCGCCCTGGTCATCGGCGGAGCCGCCTTTGGCCAGGAAGTGCAGCGAATCGCCGCGGTGGTCAACGACGATGTCATATCGATTTACGATGTCGCCGCGCGCACTCAATTCGTGATTGCCGCGACCGGATTGCCACGAACGGCGGATTCGCAGCGACGCCTGGCCCCGCAGGTTCTTCGCGGACTGATCGATGAGCGCCTTCAGTTGCAAGAGGCCGCCCGCCTCGGCATCGCCGTCACCGAGTCCGAAATCGAGCAAGGAATCGTGCGCCTTGAGCGGGAAAATCAAATGCCTCCCGGCGGGATCACCCTGTTCATGACCCGCATTGGTGTTTCTCGAGACACGCTCGACAGCCAACTCCGCGCGGCTTTGGCATGGGCCAAGGTCTTGAACCGGCGCGTCCGAGGCGCTGTCGATGTCGGC
>CANFCX010000094.1 GCA_947445225.1 Rhodospirillales bacterium | reverse complement strand
TGCGGTCGCCGACCAGCTGCATCAAATCCTTGTCCGACGACACGATGGTCACGTCGGCGCCGGCTTTTTCCGCCGCCCGCGCATAACTGGCGATCAAGTCGTCGGCCTCGAACCCGGCTTCTTCGATGGCCGGCAAATTGAGGGCGCGCGTCGCCTCCCGCACCAGCGCGAATTGCGGAACCAGCTCCGCCGGCACCTCCGGCCGGTTCGCCTTGTATCCGGCATACATGTCGTTGCGGAAGCTGCGCTGGCCGGCATCGAAGATCACGGCGAGGCGGTTGGCGTCGGTGTCGGTCAACAGCTTGAGCAGCATGTTGACGAAACCGTACACCGCGCCGGTCGGCGTGCCGTCGGCACGCGTGAACGGCGGCAGCGCGTGAAAAGCCCGAAAGATGTAGCCCGACCCATCGACCAGATAAACGTGGTCGCGCGCCGCCGCGGGAGGGGCGGCCGGGTTCATCGCATCAACGTCAATGACCGCCGCCGCTTCTCCGGGCTTGGGCCGATTTCCGATAGCATCGGCCGCAATAGGGGCACTCGACTTCCCCGGCCTCGCCGAGATTGAGATAAACCCGCGGATGGCCGAGGGCCCCGCCGCCGCCGTCGCAGCCCGCCACGTCGGCGTCGATTTCCACGGTCTCGAGCGATTGCATGATCTTCCCGCCGGCCATTGCTGCTGGACCCTTCATTGACCCCCGCACGGCGCCGATGATACCGATTGCGCCGCCCCTGGCAATGGCGCCCTCGCCAGCGCCCAGTCTCTCAGGACCTAGACGCCCCCATGACACCGCCGCGCGACGCCGCTCTTCCTGATTTCGCCATCGCCACCGCCGGTCTTAACAAATCCTATGCCGGCTCCGGACGGCGGCCGCCCAAACATGCCTTGATCGACATCGACCTTCAGATTCCGCGCGGCAGTCTCTTTGGATTGCTCGGCCCCAACGGCGCCGGCAAGTCCACGATCATCAATATTCTCGCCGGGCTCTCGATCAAGACTTCGGGCAAGGTCTCGGTCTGGGACATCGATCTCGACCGCGATCCGCGCGGGGTGCGCGGCGCCGTCGGCATCGTGCCGCAAGAGATCAATCTCGACGCCTTTTTCACGCCGCGCGAGTTGCTCGAACTCCATGCCGGGCTGTATGGCGTGCCCAAGGCCGAACGCCGGACCGACGAAATCCTGGCCGCGCTCGGCCTGACCGATCAGGCCCATTCCTACGCCCGCGCCTTGTCCGGGGGCATGCGGCGGCGGTTGATGGTGGCGAAGGCCTTGGTTCACGCTCCGCCGATCCTGGTGCTCGACGAACCCACCGCCGGAGTCGATGTCGAGTTGCGCCAACAACTCTGGGCCTATGTCCGCAAGCTGAACCGGGAGGGCACCACCGTCCTCCTGACGACTCACTATCTGGAGGAAGCCGAGCAGCTCTGCGACCGCATCGCGATCATCCATCGCGGGCGCGTCATCGCTTGCGATACCACCGAGGCCCTGCTGCGCCGTTTCGATGCCAAGGAATTGACGCTGGTCGTCGCCGAGGAGCTGACCCAGGTGCCGGCCGCGCTCGCCCCCATGGCGCCGAAGCTGGAGCCGCCGCGCCGGCTCGTCTTCCGGTATCAGCCGAGCCGAATGCGGGTTTCTCAAATCCTGGATGCCGCCGCTGCCGCCGGCCTCACCATCGTCGATCTGACAACCGAGGAAACCGACCTGGAGGACATCTTTCTTCAGCTCACCCGCGACGCAACCAAAGCGGACGCGGCAAAAATGCCCGGATGAACCGGCTGGCCATCTTCCTGAATTTGCTGTTGGCCGCCTGCGCGCCCTATTTTCAGCCGGCAGGGCCGCCGATCCAGGCGCCAGTCATGACCGAGGACCGTATCGTGGCCGCCGACGGCGCGGAATTGCCGCTCAAATCTTGGCTGCCGGAGGGCGAGGCGCAGGTTGTCATCCTCGCGCTTCACGGATTCAACGACTATCTCAACGGCTTCGCCGCGCCGGGCGAATTCTGGGCCGGCCACGGCATCGCCACTTATGCCTATGACCAGCGCGGTTTCGGCCGGGCGCCTAATCCCGGTATGTGGCCGGGCACCGAGGCCCTGACCGCCGATCTGGAAACGGCCGCGGCGCTGGTCACCGCGCGCCATCCCGGCCGGCCTCTTTACCTGGTCGGCGATTCCATGGGCGGCGCGGTAATCCTGGCCGCGGTCGCCAGCGGCCGAAGGCTGCCCGCCACCGGCATCGTTCTGGTGGCACCCGCGGTGTGGGGCCGGACAACGATGCCCTTTTACCAGCGCGCCGCGCTCTGGCTCGCGGCCAACACCGTGCCCTGGCTGAAGGTGCGAGGAACTAACCTTGGCATCCTGCCGTCGGACAACATCCCGATGCTGCGCAAACGCGGCGCCGATCGGTTGGTCATCAAGGATACACGTATCGATTCGGTCCACGGGCTGGTCGATTTGATGGACACGGCGCTCGCCTCAGGGCCGGACCTGAGGCTGCCGACGTTGCTCCAATACGGGGCGCACGATCAGGTGATTCCCCCCATCCCAATGCGCAAGATGATCGCGGACCTGCCGCCGGACGCCGCCGCACATTGGCGCGTCGCGATCTATCGCGACGGTTATCACATGCTGTTGCAGGATCTGAAGGCGGAGATACCGCTGGCCGATATTGTCGCCTGGACCAAAGGTGCTGCCGCGAACCGCGCGCCGCTGCCGTCTGGCGCCGACGCCGCCGCTCGCGATTAACGCCCGATCCGTCGCGGCAGGCGCAGCATCAGCAGCGAAGACAACACATAAATCCCGACCGGGTAGGCGAGGCCGCGCAACAACGCACCGTGAAAATTCAACTGCCGCGCCTCGGTTAATGCCTCGCCGACGATGGCCCGGAACAGCTCGCCCTGCGCGGCTGGCAAGGCGGCGAGTTCGGCCGGGGCGACCAGGCGCAGGCAGCTCGGCGGCAACGCCGATTCGACCGCGCCGAAACGATCGACGACACATTGCCGAAAGTCGCGCAGGACGGAATCGGCCGGCGGCGCGACGATGGCGGCTTCACGCAATTCGGCCCGGAGGTGAACGCTGGCCGCGTCGGCGCTCGCTCCGGCCCGGCTTTCGAGCAGGCCGAAGAAGATCATGCCGATGACCGCGACACCGGTGGCGATCCCGAGCTGTTGCGCGGTGTGTAGGATGCCGGAAGCCGAGCCCGCGAACTGCCGGGGCACACCGGCCAGAACCGCATTCATCAGCGGTGCCAGCACCAGCCCCATGCCGAGCCCGATGAGAAGCAGGACCGGCAGCACCTCCAGGGACTGAAAGTCCGTCCCGACGAATTCGAGGACAAATGCCAGCCCAGCCATGCCCGCCGCCATCGCCAAACCGCCGGCCACCATGACGTCGCGGCCGAAACGCGGCACCAGCTTGGCCGATAGCGATGAGGCGATGGCCGCGCCCACCGAGAACGGCAGCGTGGTCAGCGCGGCGTGGAGGGCGGTGAACTCCAACCCGATCTGCATGAAGATCGTGAAGATCAGGAAGAAAGACCCGAGCGCGCTGGAGAAGGTCACCGACACCAACAGCCCGGCGACGAAGGATGATTCACCGAACAGTTCCAGCACCACCAGCGGCGATCCGTCCTTCTTCGTCTTGAAGCGTTCGTAAAAGACGAAGCCCGCGAAGACCGGCAGCGACGCCGCCATGGACGCAAAGGTCCATGCCGGCCAATCCAGCTCGCGTCCTTCGACCAAGGGCAGAAACAACATGGCGAGGCCAAGCGTCAGAACGACCACGCCGATCGGATCGAGCCGCAGCGCGTGTGGTGCCTTCGATTCATGGACCAGGATCGCGGCGCCGATGAAAGCGATCAACCCGATGGGAATGTTGACCAGGAAAATCGGCCGCCAATCCAGCCCGAACAAATTCGCGTCGATCAGCAGCCCGCCGGCAAGCGGCCCGCTGATCGTCGAAATGCCGATGACCGCGCCATAGATGCCGAAGACCTTGGCACGTTCGTTCGGCGGGAAACTTGTCTGCACGATCGACAACACCTGCGGCACCATCGTCGCCGCCATCGCACCCTGGAACAAACGCGCGCCGATCAGCAATTCCGGGCTTCGCGCCAAACCGCACAACAGCGAGGCGACCGTGAAGCCGACCACGCCAATCAGGAACATCCTCTTGCGTCCGAAGATATCCCCGAGCCGCCCGCCGGTAATCAGCATCAGCGCGAAGGCCAGCGAATACGCCGCGATCACCCATTGGATCGCCGCGTAAGTCGCGCCCAGATCGTTCCGGATCGACGGGATGGCGACGTTGACGATGGAAACGTCGAGGAGATTCATGAAACCGGCGAGCATCAGCACGATCAATGCCCACCAGCGCCTGGAATCGACCTTGTCCGCGCCGGCCGCTGAATCCATGCCGTGTTTCCTTCCGACCGCTCTCCGCGGGATAAGGCGCACCTGTTTACAGATTCCCACCCCTCGCCGCCACCAGGGCTTCGCCCTGGACCCATTCGTCAGGGAGACCTCGGGGATGACTGCCCAAAACCGCGAGTGACCCGGACGACGAACGCGGTTTGCGCCTCTATCGCCTTTAGTTTAAGTTCCGGCGGCCTATGGGCGCCCGTAGCTCAGTTGGATAGAGCGCTAGCCTCCGGAGCTAGAGGTCGTGGGTTCGAGTCCCGCCGGGCGCGCCACCAGGGCTTTGCCCTGGACCCATTCGTTGGGCTTCGATGAATCCATCATCGCCTATGCTCCGGCAGGCCGCGGTGGGGCCTGGGACCTCGCCCCCAGATAGGTCGAGAGCAAAGCCCTGATCATACCTTGGGATGAATGACGCCGCCTGGGGAGCGCTCCATACCTTGGGATCGGGCCAGTTCTGGAGGAATGCGGAGCGGCCATTGATCATCGGAGGATCACATGAGGGCACTGTGCCTTTGGTTTGCCGGCCTGGTGTTGGCGGGCCAAATTGGGTTCTTGGCGCCGCGACCGTCGCTGGCCGAGGATGGGCCGTCGATCGTAGTTTCCGGCCTGGGCGGCGGTGAACGCCTTCTGACCTTGGACCAGATCAAGACCTTGGGCAGCGCCGAGTTGCGAACCTCCACGGTGTGGACCGAGGGTGTCCAGGTCTTCACCGGAGTCACCGGCGCGCAATTTGTGGAGAACCTAGGCGCCGGGGGCCGCACGGTCCATGCCGTTGCCGCCAATGGCTACACGGTCGTCATTCCCGCCGCGGTGTTCGCGACCGAAACGCTTCTCATCTCTTATGCCCGTAACGGGCAGATGATGACCCTACGCGACAAGGGTCCGTTCTGGGTCGTGTTCCCGTTCGATGCCAACGCCAAGTTCCGATCGGATACCTATAGGTCCTACGCGATCTGGAGCGTCACGCGGTTCGATTTCCAGTAGGCTCGGCGACAATGGTTTTGGCCACAGCTTCACGGCTCTTTGCGATCGTCCTGCCGTACCGGCGTACAGCGGTGGCCACCGTGGCGCTGATCTATGCGTTGTTGCTTGGGTTGCCGCTGGCGATGGTGATGGATGCCCGCACCCTGCAACGCGAAATCCACGAATTGGCGAGCGGCGACGATCGTTGGATGGTCAATCGCGCCGAGTTCGAATATCAGGCCGTGCTCTTGGCCTTGTATCGGGCCGCCGCGGGCGACCGAAAAGACGGTCGCGCCGAGGTGCAGGCGGCAATCGACATTTTGTACAGCCGCAACGAAACCCTAAAGAGCGTCCGCAACAACGGCGGCTACGCCAACATCCAAGATAGCCATCGCGCGGCTGTCGGGGCCATCGACGCCGCCATAGAAGCCGCCGATGCGATTCTGGCGCGCGCACCGGGCGCCGAACTTTCTTCCTCCCAACTGGGCGATCTGCTGTCCCTATTCGGCGCGGTGGAACCGCCGATGGCGGATTTCCTTCGCGACGAGCGGACCGCTTTGGCGGAGGCGCGCGACGCGGTGAACGTTCGCGCCATCGACATGACCACATTGCTGTTCGGCTACATTGTTGTCCTGGCGCTGGCCAGCCTGGGTCTGATCGGCGCGCTGGCCTGGAACAACCGCAAATTATCGGCCACGACGAGCCGGATGGGTTTGACGACCGCGGCCCTTCGCAACAGCGAGACCCTCCAGAAATTGATCGCCGACAACCTGCCGGCCACGATCCTCTATACCGATTCCGCCCTACGCCTGAGATTCGTCAACCGCTCCGCCCAGACCTGGCTCGCCCGCGCCACGCCTTTTCTACTCGGCCAAAGATTGAATGAAACCATGGAAGACGACCTCTTCCAGGCGCTGCATCCCGGGATACAGGCCGCCATGGGCGGCGCGCTGATGCGGCACGAAAAGCGATTGAAATTCCCCGATGCCACGACCCGCCATGTCGAGATCGAACACATCCCCCTGCTGGGTAATGGCGGGAAAGTCGATGGCGTCGTCACCCTGATCGAAGACATTACCAAACGGGCGCAAATCGAGATGACGATGCGCCAGCATCAGCGGCTCGAGGCGGTCGGCCAGTTGACCGGCGGCATCGCCCATGACTTCAACAATCTTCTCGGCGTCATCCTCGGCAACATCGATCTTCTCGCGGGACGCCTGCCGCCCGGTTCGGGGGATCGCAAGCTCGCCGAACGCGCCGCCGAGGCCGTCAAACGCGGCGCGTCCCTCACCGACCGGCTGTTGGCCTTTTCGCGTCAGCAGACGTTGAAGCCCGAGCGCATCGTCGCCAACCGATTGATCGGGGACATGGCCGAACTCCTCCATCGAGCCCTGGGTGAAACCGTGCGCGTGGAAACCCGTCTTGAACCGGAATTGTGGTCTTGCACCGTCGATCCGGGTCAACTCGAAAGCGCCATCCTCAATCTTGCCATGAACTCCCGCGACGCAATGCCCCTGGGGGGCCAGTTGACGATCGCGACCGCCAATGCGGTTGTCGACAAGGCATGGGCCGCGACCCAATCGGAGTTCACGCCCGGGCGTTACGTCGCCATCGGCGTCGCCGATAGCGGCGAGGGCATGGATGCCGAGACCCTCAAGCGTGCCTTCGAGCCGTTTTTCACGACCAAGGAAGTGGGCAAGGGCAGCGGCCTGGGCCTCAGCATGGTCTTTGGCTTCGCCAAGCAATCGGGCGGCCATGTCGTCATCGAAAGCCAGCCCGGCGGTGGGACCACGGTCACGATCTACATTCCCGGCGTGCCCGACGTGGCCAGCCTGGCGCCGCGCGCCGATATAGACAATCCCACTCATCGCGCCGGTAGGGGCGAAAAGATATTGGTGATCGAGGACAACGAAGCGATGTTGGAATTCTCGGCGGCCGTGGTCGAACAACTCGGCTACACCCCGTTAACCGCCGTCGATGGCCAGGCCGCGCTCGACCTGCTCGAATCCACGTCCGACATCTCCTTGATCTTCACGGACATCATCCTTCCGGGAGAGATCAACGGCATCGACCTGGTACGACGGGCGCGGGCGCGGCGTTCGGACATCAAGGCGCTGTTCACATCCGGCTATTTCGACATAGGAACCTTGCCCGGTGGCGCGCTGCCCGGCGGCGCGACGCTTCTGAAAAAGCCGTTCCGGAAAGTCGAACTCGAACGCCGCATCGGCGAATTGCTGGGCAGCCATACCGCGTAGGTCCGACACCACAACACCGGGGCGCCCCGCCCGCGCCTTCAGCGCGACATCTTTTCGATAGTGGCGGTGGTGCTGTGGCCGGGGGAGAGATCGGCAAGGACCACGCGGCCGCCATAAGCGCGCACGAAATCCGCCCCCACCACCTTTTCCATCGTGTAGTCGGCGCCCTTGACCAGAACGTCAGGGCGCAAGGCCTCGATCAATGTCATCGGCGTGTCCTCGCCGAAGACGACAACGAGATCGACGCTGGCCAGCGAGGCCAGCACGGCAGAGCGCGCGGTTTCGTTCTGCACCGGCCGCGCGGGGCCTTTTAACCGCCTGGTCGATTCGTCGCTGTTGAGGCCGACGACGAGGCGGTCGCACGCCGCGCGGGCCTGGCCAAGCAGCGAGACATGGCCGGGATGGAGCAGATCGAAGCAGCCATTGGTGAACCCAACGCGGAGTTTTTGCCGCCGCCAACCCTCGACCCGCGCCATGGCCTCGGCCGCGGATACAACCGTGTCTTCGGCCATGCCTTCGGCGGGATGGCGCAGCACGCGCGCGATTTCGGCGGGAGTGGCGACGGCGGTACCGGTCTTGCCGACAACAATGCCAGCGGCGATGTTGGCGAGATGTGCCGCCGTCGCCCATTCGATTCCGGCGCCCAGCGCGGCGGCCAGCGTGGCGAGCACGGTATCGCCCGCACCCGACACGTCGAACACCTCGCGCGCGACCGAGGGCAAGTGGCTGACCGCGCCCGCCGCCGTCACCAGCGTCATACCTTCACCGCCGCGCGTGGCCAGCACGCCGGCAACCGCACAGCGCCGGATCAACGACCGCGCGGCGTCCACGATTTGCGCGTCGTCGCCGGCCGGCATTTGCGTCGCCTCCGCCAGCTCGCGCCGGTTCGGCGTCAGCAGATCGGCGCCGCGATAGCGCGCGAAATCCACGCCCTTGGGATCGACCACGACCGGCACCCCCGCCGCCTTCGCTCGGGCGACAATGGCGGAAACGCCGTCGGCGGCCAGGACCCCTTTGGCGT
>CANFCX010000093.1 GCA_947445225.1 Rhodospirillales bacterium | reverse complement strand
CGATTTCCCAATTCACGCCCGCATAATTGTGGATGAGGCGGTCGCGCATGGCGGCGATGTCCTGCCACGGCGGGCCTCTGTGCTTTTTGCGGAAATCGGGGGAAAGCCCCTTCACCGCCTCATTTCGAGGTTCCGAACCCCGGCGTCCTGCGTCTTGGTGTCGGCCAGAAATGCCTCGAACGTGAGATCGCGGGTATATTTCTCTATTCTGCCGATCGCCTCGCGGATGTCTTCGCAAAGGTCGGCGTCGCCGCGTTTAGGCATAAGCGAGAGACTTCCGATGCCCTCGGCGATCGCTTTCACCCGGATGCTATCAAGCCCGTACGGCGTGAGGATTTCGATCTTCCTGCCGAAGAGCCGCTTAAGCGCGCGGGAAAGCCCAATGAAATTGTCGTAGGTCGGCCGCTCGAACTCGACAAGCAGGTCGATGTCGCTGGTCGCGGTCCGACTGTCCTTTGCGTAGGACCCGAAGAGCCCAATCTTGCGTACCGAATATTTCTCAAGCAGGTTTGGGTTCCGCCGTAGCGCCCGCAGAATCGCCTGCCGGGTCAGTCCGTTTTTCGTGGGCATTTTTATAGCCGATCCACAACCGTGAATGCGCAAGGATAGCGCAGTTCGACCGGCCGATTAAGTTTTCCAGCGCGGCAATTCCGGAATCGCCCCTTTACATCGCCATGCCGATGAAACCCCGGCCGCGTTCGCGCTGAAGCTCTTGCGAGGCGTCGAGGCCGCAGCGGAAATAGCCGCGGTCCCAGCCAAGGGCGTAGTCGTCGCCGGCGATCTTCATGCGCGCGGCGTCCTGGACAAAAACGACCGGCAGCCCGGAGGCGTATCTGCCGCTTTGGCAGCCTTGCTCGTAACCCTGGCGGTAGGCCGCGGTCTGCGGCTCCGGCGTGACGGCGCAGCCGGCCAGCAGCAACAGAACCCCGAGGGGAATGGTGGCTCTCATGCACGAACTCCTTCTGTTAAGCGGCGCTCCGTCGCCCCCTCGGGCCCTCACCAAGGCCCTCACCCAACCCTCTCCCTGGGGGAGAGGGCTAGAGGCCGGAGGGGGAGAGGGTTAAGGGACGCCGAACCGCAGGTTCTCAGCCTTTGAGGATGCCCATGATGTTGCCGGCGGGGTCCTTGAACTGGGCGATCAGGGGGCCGCCGGGGACTTGCATGGGTTTCATCGCGGTCTTGCCGCCCGCCGCCTTGACCGCCTTCAGCGTCGCGTCCAGGTCGTCCACGGCGATGTAAAACGTCACGTACTCCTCACCTTTTGGCGATGGCGCGCAGATGCCGCCGCCCAGCGCGATCTTGGCTTTGGCGCCGGTCTTGACCATGCCGTATTTCATCGGGTTGTCGGCGTCGATCTTCCAGCCGAACACCTTGGCGTAGAATTTCATCAACGCCGGTGCTTTCTTGCTGACGATCTCGAAATGCACAACGGGGCCAGCCATGTGTCTTCTCCCTGATCGTGGTTCGGTTGGTTGGGTCGGAGCGGTTACCTCGGCCGAATGAGAAAAAATGGGGCGAGTGACCGGGCTTGAACCGGCGACATCCAGATCCACAATCTGGCGCTCTAACCAACTGAGCTACACCCGCCATCGCAGCCTCATGTAACGACCCGCCGGAACCCCGTCAAGGCAAGCGAGCCCCTGCCACGCCCGGCATCCAGGCGCGTTCCATCGCAGCCATCTTCGGTTCCGCCAGATTCTCCCGCCCGACGAGCCATGCACAATAAATAGGCATATCGACTAATTCTTGGACAAATCCGGTTGGAAAACACCCCATTTGATGCGCCATTTGCCGCATATCGAGGCGCTACCGGTCTGGCACGGCTTCTGCTAACTAGACATGGATTCGCCGCCGGAGTTTTCCGTGACGGCGTTATAGGCACGGCAACGAATCAACCGGCACAACAGATGAAAAAAATCGAAGCGATCATCAAGCCATTCAAGCTCGATGAAGTGAAGGACGCGCTCCAGGAAGCGGGGCTGCAAGGCATGACCGTGATCGAGGCCAAGGGCTTCGGCCGGCAAAAGGGGCACACCGAACTTTACCGCGGCGCCGAATACGTGGTGGATTTCCTGCCCAAGGTGAAGATCGAGCTGGTCGTCGACGATGCCATGGTCGAAAAGGCCATCGAGGCGATCGTGCGCGCGGCCCATACCGGCCGCATCGGCGACGGCAAGATTTTCGTCACCGCGGTCGAGGAAGCCGTCCGCATCCGCACGCGCGAACGCGGCGTCGAAGCCATCTAACCATCTAAGACGTATCTTTCGACATCAACCAATCGGGGATGAGGGACCATGACCGACGTCAAGAAATTCTTCCAGACGATCAAGGAAAAGGACGTCAAGTACGTCGATTTGCGATTCACCGACCCGCGCGGCAAATGGCAACATTTGACGCACGCCGTCGAGACCATCGAGGAAGCCACCTTCGTCGACGGCATCATGTTCGACGGCTCCTCCATCGCCGGCTGGAAGGCGATCAACGAATCCGACATGGCGCTGATCCCGGACCCGGCGACCGCGGTCATCGATCCGTTCTTCGCCCAGCCCACGCTCAACATCGTCTGCGACGTGCATGAGCCGGGCACCGGTCAGGGTTACAGCCGCGATCCGCGCTCCTGCGCCAAACGCGCCGAGGCTTATCTGAAAAGCACCGGCATCGGCGACACCGCCTTTTTCGGCCCCGAGATCGAATTCTTCATCTTCGACGACGTCCGTTACAAGGTGTCGATGAACGAGGTCTCCTACTCCATCGATTCCGAGGAAGGCCCGTACGTCACCGGTAAGAAATTCGAAAACGGCAACATGGGCCACCGCCCGCCGATCAAGGGCGGCTATTTCCCCGTCCCGCCCATCGATTCGGTGCAGGATTTGCGCGGCGAGATGTTGACCGTGATGAAGGAGATGGGGCTGGAGATCGAAAAGCACCATCACGAGGTCGCCCCCAGCCAACACGAACTGGGCATCAAATTCACCACGCTGGTCAGCGCCGCCGACGGCGTGCAGACCTATAAATACGTCTGCCACAACGTCGCCAACTCCTATGGCAAGACCGTCACCTTCATGCCCAAGCCGATCAAGGGCGACAACGGTTCGGGGATGCACACGCATCAATCGATCTGGAAAAAGGGCAAGCCGCTGTTCGCCGGCAACCAATACGCCGATCTGTCGGAAATGGCGCTGTATTACATCGGCGGCATCATCAAACATGCCAAGGCCATCAACGCCTTCACCAACCCGCTGACCAATTCCTACAAGCGGCTGATTCCCGGCTTCGAGGCCCCGGTGCTACTCGCTTATTCCGCGCGCAACCGGTCCGCCTCCTGCCGCATCCCCTACGCCGTGGGCCCCAAGGGCAAACGCGTCGAGGTCCGGTATCCCGATCCCGGCTGCAACCCCTATCTCGGCTTCGCCGCGATGCTGATGGCCGGCCTAGATGGCATCCAGAACAAAATCCATCCCGGCGATCCGATGGACAAGAACCTCTACGACCTGCCGCCCGCCCAATTGAAGAAGGTGCCGCAGGTCTGCGGCTCGCTGCGCGAGGCGCTCGGCAATCTCGACAAGGACCGCGACTTCCTCAAGAAAGGCGACGTGTTCACCGACGACCTCATCGACGGCTACATGGAGCTGAAATGGGAAGAGGTCTACAACTTCGAACACACCCCGCATCCGGTCGAATACCAGATGTATTATTCGGTGTAGTCGCCGACATCCCGGCATCGCGCCGAGACCAGGGGGCCGCCAAAAGCGGCCCCCTTTTGTTAGGCTCGAGAGGTAGCTTGCGTCCCCCGCGGCAGACCGCCAGAATCGGGCCCGTGATCGCAGATATCCCCAACGACCGCGAAACGATCGCCGCCCTTTGCCGACGGCATCACATCCGCAAGCCGTCGCTGTTGGGTTCGGTATTGACCGACGATTTTAGGCCCGACAGCGACATCGATGTGCTGGTCGAATTCGAGCCGGGGCGACCGGTTGGATTCCGCATCTTCGACATCGAGGAAGAGCTGTCGCGGCTGTTTGGCGGCCGCCGCGTCGATTTGGTAAACGCGAAATTTCTCAACCGTCACCTGAAGGATCGCGTCCTCGCCTCGGCCCAGGTCCAATATGCAGGGGATGCGCCGCGCTGAGCCCTCCTTGGCATGGGCAGCGTTAGGCGGTTTTCATGCGAACCATCGGCATCGGGTGGCAGCTTTCGAGCATTCACGGCTGGGGGGTGTTTGGGGCGAATTTGGCGTTGCAGGCGGGGTTGCGGCATGAGCTCGCGCCGACGCTGTTCTTCGCGCCGCAGCAGCTTCAGCTCCAGCCGTTGCAACGAAGGCAGCTCGCGGCGAATGTTCGCGGGCCGGTGGATTTCGAGAAAGACTTGCGCGACGGCGGCGGGCGCAAGGACTACCCCTTCCCCATCCTCTACGCGCTCGGCAATCAATTCGCGGGCAACGCGCTGCTCGGCGCGTTTGCCGACGGGCGGCTGCGCGGCAGCGCCAATCACGGCTTCGTCTTTTTCGAGAACACCGCGTTGACGCCGGCCGCGCTGGCGCTGGCCCGGCGTTTCGATCGTCTCGTCGCCGGCTCGACCTGGAACGCGGAGATTTTGCGCGCCCGCGGTTTGACCGAGGCGCGCGCCGTCTTCCAGGGCATCGACGAGACGCTGTTTCATCCCGCCCCTCGCGCCGGGCTGTTCCCCGGCCGCTTCGTCATCTTTTCCGGCGGCAAGCTCGAATACCGCAAGGGCCAGGACATCGTGCTCGCCGCTTTCCGTGTTTTCCGCCAACGCCATCCCGAGGCGCTGCTGCTCGCGTCGTGGTTCAATCCGTGGCCTGATTCGGCGAAATCCATCGCGCGCTCGCCGCTTGTCAAAGGCGCGCCGCTGCCCGACGGCAAAGGCGGGCTTGCCCTCGCGCCCTGGCTCGCCGCCAACGGCCTGCCCGATGGCTCATTCATCGATGTGGGCATGGTTCCCAACCCGGCGATGGCTTCGGTCTTGCGCGAGGCCGATTGCGCGATCTTTCCCAATCGCTGCGAGGGCGGCACCAATCTGGTGGCGATGGAGGCGATGGCCTGCGGCATCCCCACCATCCTCGCCGGCAATTCCGGGCAGCGCGACCTGATCGCGCCGGAGGCGTGTTATGTTTTGACCCGGCAGGACAAGGTGCGCTCGCTCGGCCCCGAAGATGGGGTCGAAGGCTGGGGCGAAAGCAGCGTCGAGGAAGCCGTGGAAGCGTTGGAAGCGATCTACCTCGACCGCGCCGAAGCGGCCCGTCGCGCCGCCGCCGGCGCCGCGCGGATGCGCGAGTGGAGTTGGGCGCGGCAGACCGACGCGCTGCTCGCGGCCCTGGGAATCGACCGGACATGAAACTGACCCCAAGCCAGGCCGCGAAAATCGAAAAGCTGCTGGAGAAAGTAGCCGCCGACATCTATCCCGAGCCGGCCACCGAGCTGCATACCACGATCACGCTGCGCATGATGGATATGTTCTTCGCCAAGTCGGGGCTGGCCGCGGGTTCGACGTTGCTCGATGTCGGCTGCGGCTCGGGTCCGGCGCTCGCCGAATTCAAGAAGCGCGGTTATGCGGCCATCGGCATCGCGCTCGGCCACCGCGATCTCGATGTCTGCCGCCAACAGGGTTTCGACGCGCGGTTCATGGACCAGTCTTTCCTCGATTTCGAGGATGGGGTCTTCGATGGAGTGTGGGCGCGGCATTGCCTGGAGCACAGCGTGATCCCCTATCTGACGCTGCTCGAATTCCACCGCGTGTTGCGCCCCGGCGGCGCGCTGTATGTCGAGGTCCCGGCCCCCGACACCGCCTGCGCCCACCAGACCAACCGCAACCATTACAGCGTGTTGGGTAAAAGCATGTGGGCGCAACTCATGATCCGCGCCGGCTTTGGCATCGTCGAGGTCAACGACATCAAAATGACGACCGGCGCCGGACCCGACGTCTATTGGGGATTCATCCTGAACCGGCAATAAGGAAAGACATGGGGGCCATGGGCCCCCATACCCCCTATTGTTAGACGCCGCTCTTCTTGAACCACTCCAACATGCGTTTCCAGCCGTCGTCGGCGGCCGGCTTGCGGTAGCTGGGGCGGTAATCGGCGTTGAAGGCGTGCGGCGTGTCGGGATAGACCATGAATTCGCTGGGCTTGTTGGCAGCCCTGAGCGCGGTCTTCATCTGCTCCACATGTTCGACCGGGATACCGCCATCGGCGGCGCCATAGAGGCCGAGCACCGGCGCCTTCAAATCGGCGGCGAGTTCGACCGGATGTTTGGGCTGCAACGGGCTCACCGGATTGGGCGGCACCAGCGGCCCATACCACGCGACCCCAGCCTTCACACCGGCATTATGCGCCGAATACAGCCACACGATGCGGCCGCCCCAGCAGAAACCGGTGATGGCGAGCTTCGCGGTGTCGCCGCCATTGGCCCTGGCCCAGGCAACGCTGGCGTCGAGATCGGCCATCACCTGGGCGTCCGGCACCTTGGCCACGACATTGGTGATCAGCTCGCGAATGTCGGTGATTTTCGACGGATCGCCCTAGCGCGCATACAATTCCGGCGCGATCGCCATATAACCGGCCTTGGCCAGCCGCCGCGCCACGTCCTTGATGTGTTCGTGGACGCCGAAGACCTCTTGCAGGACCAGCACGACCGGATGCGGCCCGCCCGCGGCAGGCATCGCGCGATAGGCCGGCATGTCGCCGCCCGCCGCCGGGATCTTGACTTCGCCCGCGGTCAGGCCGGCGCTGTCGGTGACGATGGCGGTCTGGGCGCAGATCGGCTGCACCGACATGGCGAAACCCGTGCTTAAGGTCGTCACGACGAAGCCCCTTCGGCTGTAATCGGTGGTCGGCAACAGGCCGCGCAGCGAATCGAGCATGGAACGATCCTCCCCAAAAATTGAACGACGCGATTTTGCCGGCAGCACTTGCCCGGCGCAAGCCGGCATCCGCACACGAAAACGTTAGATGCTGACCTGGTTGCGGCCTTTGGCCTTGGCCCGGTACAGCGCGCGGTCGGCTTCCTTGATGACATCGTCCGGGGTCTGGTCGCCGGCGCGTTCGGCCACGCCGGCGCTGACCGTGACCGCGACCTTGCGCCCGATGCCTGCGCTCCAGCGTTTAATCCGGCTTTTGTCGCGGGCGCGCAGGCGAAAGGGCCGGCCGGCAATCGACCGGCGCAGGGCCTCCAGATGCGGCAGCACCTCGCTCACCGTGCGGCCGGGAAAAACCACGGTGAATTCCTCGCCCCCATAACGGAAGGGTTTGCCGCCGCCCCCCACCCCTTCCAGCATCGCCCCGACAAAGCGCAGCACATGGTCGCCGACATCGTGGCCGTAGGTGTCGTTGAACTTCTTGAAATGGTCGATATCGACCATGGCGATGGCGTAGCGGTCGCCGAGCCGCATGAGAAGGGCCTGCAACGCCCGCCGCGCCGGCAGCGCCGTGAGTTCGTCGACGAAGGCGCTGCGGTAGGATTCTTGAATGACGGCGACCGCCAATATCGCGGAGGCCGCGGCGAACATCACCGCACCGCCCAGCCGGCCGCCGCCGAAGGCGAGTACGACCGCCACCGTCGCGCCGAAATAACCGGCATCGCGCGGTGTCAGCCGCAGCAACAGCCGTACGAAAAAGGCGGCGAGCGCCACCAGGAAAGCAATCGTCCCGATGTCCGGCATCCCGGCGAAACGGGGCAGCATCGCGGGGATCAGCTTCGTCGCCAACAGGCCCGCCAGCTCGCGCGGCGCCTGCCACATGACGAACGCCAGCCCGGCGAGCTGGATCAGGATCACCGCCAGCCGCAGCCGGCCCTGCGCCGTCACCACGCCCCGATCCTTGAGCCAGGACAGATAGAGAAGGTTGAGCGGCAGGAAGATCGCCAGCGCCGCCCGCACCGTGCCCGGATCGACCGCCCGCCCGGCCGATTGCGCCGGCAGTTCGGTGAGCGCGCCGTGCCCGATCACGATCAGCAGGAAAGCGATGACCGCGTTGCTGTGATTAAAACGCCATCCGATGGCTGCGCCGATCGCCGCCAGCGCATAAGGCGCGTAATCGGCCAGACCGACGATCGCCGGCGGCATGATCGCGGCGCGCGCCAGGAACAGATAAGCCAACGCCAGCAGGACCGCGCCGGGCAACAGCAGCAGCGATCCCTTGAGCAGCGCCCTCGTCATGACGCCTTTCGGCGCCTCACGGATTCAATAAGCAACTTGGCAATGCCGGGTTTCCCGATGTGCCTTGGGCCCGCAACGGTGGCCGCAACCTAGCCCTCCCGCCGCGTCGGCACAAGCGCGCCGCGACCCTGCCCTCGCCCATTCGGCTTGGCCGGCGCCCGCGTCCGCAGTAGAACATGGGCGAACCCCCGGCTGGGCAGGTGCCACGATGGCCAACGCGCTGCGACGCCTTTTACAGACGATCCATCTTTGGATGGGGATCGTGCTTTGTATCCCGATCGTCCTGATCAGTTTGACCGGCAGCGCCTTGCTGCTGCAGCGTGAAATCCTGAGCCTGATCGCGCCCTCGCCCAATTCCGAAGGCCCCACGCAATCGGTGGAGCGCATCGTTGGGGCGGCGCGGGCCGCGGTGCCGGAGCAGGCGCGGGCGAACTGGGTCGATCTGCCGACGGAGGCGGGAAAGGCGGCCGTCGTCCAATTCTCGATCGGCCAGCGGCCGTCGCGGCGCGTCGATGTTTCGATCGATCCGATTT
>CANFCX010000092.1 GCA_947445225.1 Rhodospirillales bacterium | reverse complement strand
GTCAAGGAACGCAGCCGCGGCAATGTGTGGAAGTTCAGCGCCCAAGCCAAGGTCGATGGCGTTCTCATGGCCGAGGCGACCTACGCCGCCATGATCCTGGACGGTTGAATGCCAGTCATTCACGCGGCGGCAATCGTCGAAAAAGGCGCGAAACTGGCGGACGATGTGCGCGTCGGCCCGTTCTGCGTCATCGGCGCCGATGTTGATCTGGGCGAGGGCGTGGAACTCATGTCTCACGTCGTCATTGCCGGGCGCACCAAGATCGGCGCTGGGACCAAGATCTTCCCGTTCGCGTCGATCGGTCATCCGCCGCAGGATCTGAAATACAGGGGAGAGCCCTCGGAACTTGTCATCGGCCGCAATAATGTCATCCGTGAACAAGTCACGATGAACACCGGCACGAAGGGCGGCGGCATGCTCACGAGCATCGGCGATCACTGCCTGTTCATGGTCGGCGCCCATGTGGCGCATGACTGCAAGCTCGGCGATCACGTCATCATGGCGAACAATGCAACGCTGGCCGGCCATGTCGAGGTCGGCTCATTCGCCATTCTCGGCGGCCTGTGCGCCGTCCACCAATTCGCCCGCATCGGCCATCACGCGATGATCGGCGGGATGTCCGGCGTTGAGAACGACGTTATTCCCTATGGCTCGGTCATGGGCGACCGGGCGCGCCTGTCCGGGCTCAATATCGTTGGCCTCAAGCGCCGGGGTTTCTCGCGCGACGACATTCACATCCTGCGTACCGCCTATCGGCTGCTCTTCGCGCAGGAGGGCACGATGGCCGAGAGGCTGGAGGACGTCGCCTCGATGTATGGCAGTAGCCGCCCGGTGATGGACATACTCGAATTCATTCGCAGCGATTCGGCGCGATCGATCTGCCAGCCGCGCGTGGAGAGTGGCGACTAAGCTCGGCATCGTCGCCGGCGGCGGCGACCTGCCGGCACGGCTGATAGCCGCCTGTCGTGCCGAGGGTCGTGAGTATTTTGTCCTCGCCTTCCACGGACAAACCGACGAGGCCACGGTATCTGGCGTTCCCCATGCTTGGGTAAGGCTGGGCGACGGCGAGGCGGTTTTCCGCCACCTGCACGAGGCGGGGGTTCGTGACTTGGTCATGGCCGGCCGCATTCGCCGCCCGTCGGTGCTCGACCTGCGGCCGGATTTTCGGGCGGCGCGGGTGCTCGCCTCCATCGGCGTTCGAGCCTTTGGCGATGACGGGCTTCTGCGCGCGATCGTCCAAGAAATGGAGGAGGAAGGTTTTCGCGTCGTCGGCGTCGATTCGGTGCTGGGAAATTTGATTTCTCCCGAAGGTCCCATCGGCAGCCGGACACCGGATGCCGCGGCGCGGGTGGACATTGAACGCGGCGTGGCGGTCGCCCGACTCCTGGGCGCGGCCGATATCGGTCAAGCCGTTGTCGTCGACGAGGGTATCGTGCTGGGCGTCGAGGCGGTGGAGGGAACCGATGCGCTCGTCGAGCGCTGCGCAATCCTACGCAAACGACCGGCAGGCGGAGTTCTTGTGAAGGTGAAGAAGCCGGACCAGGAGCGGCGCGTGGATTTGCCCACCGTCGGCCCGCAGACCATCAGGCTGGCGGCCACCGCGAGCCTTTCCGGCATTGCCGTCGAAGCAGGGCAGTCCCTCATCCTGGATCGAGACGAGGTCGTGCGGCTGGCCGACGAGATGGGGCTGTTCGTCGTTGGCGTCAGGGTGGCGTGATGACCGTGGGCCTGCCCGCGGCGAATGACGATCTGGTTTTCCTGGTTGCTGGAGAACCATCGGGAGACATGATCGCCGCGCATCTGATGGTGGCCCTGCGGCGACGATCGGCCGGGCGTGTGCGCTTCGCTGGCGTCGGCGGCGAAAGGATGGCCGCGGAGGGCCTGGCAAGTCTATTTCCGATCGGTGACCTCGCGGTCATGGGGGTTACCGAAGTTGTGCCACGGGCGCGGCTCGTTCTGCGGCGCGTGCGCGAAACGGCGGCGGCCGTCGCAGACCAGCGTCCGGCAGTGGTGGTCACCATCGACTCCCCGGCATTCTCCTTTCGCGTCGCCGAGAAAATCAGGCCGTTCGGAATCCCGATGGTTCACTATGTTGCGCCGACGGTGTGGGCATGGCGGCCCCGGCGGGCGAAAATGATCGCCCAGCGTTACGATCACCTGTTGGCGTTATTGCCGTTCGAGCCGCCTTACTTCACCGCGGTGGGACTGCCGTGCACATTCGTCGGCCATCCCGCGCTTGAGGAGATTACCCAGGGTGATGCCGCCGGCTTCAGGAGCCGCCACGGCATACCCGCAAACGCCAGTCTAATCGCGGTGCTGCCGGGTAGCCGACGGGGCGAGGTTGCGCGCCTCCTGCCGATTTTCGGCCAGGCAGTGTCGCTCCTCTCCAAGGATGTCGTCGGGCTGCGTGTTGTCATCCCGACCGTCGACCTTGTGGCGGAGATGGTGAGGGATGCCACCGCCGGCTGGCCCGTTCCGGTCACCGTGGTTCGGGGTGCGGCCGAGAAGCGCGATGCCTTCGCGGCGAGCCAAGCGGCGCTGGCCGCATCCGGCACGGTCGCCGTGGAGCTCGCCGCGGCGGGTGTGCCGGCCGTCATCGCTTATCGCGTCAGTTGGCTTTCGGCGTGGATCGTGCGGCGCATGGTGAAGGTCCGATTCGCAAATCTCGTCAATTTGCTGCTGGACCGTATGGCGGTTCCCGAACGTTTGCAGGAAGACTGCCGGCCGGAGCTGTTGGCGGCCGACATTCTTCGGCTGCTGAACAATCCCACCGCGGCCGCCGACCAACGCGAGGCCTACGCCGAGGCCCTGGCCAAGATGCGCCCGGAAGGCAAGCCGCCAAGCGACCGGGCGGCGGAGGCCATTCTCGAACTGCTCGAACGACGACGAAACCCGGCGCCGTCCTGACTGGTTTTAGCGGCGGTTCGCCGGCGTGTAGCTGCGCTTGGTGTGGCCGGTGTAAAGCTGGCGGGGCCGGCCAATTTTCTGAAGCGGGTCCTCGATCATTTCGTTCCACTGCGCGATCCATCCCGCGGTCCGGGCAAGGGCAAAAAGCGCGGTGAAGATGCGGTTGGGGAATCCCATCGCTCTCAGGATGATGCCCGAATAGAAATCGACATTGGGGTAGAGCTTCTTCTGGACGAAATAATCGTCCTCCAACGCGATGCGCTCTAGCTCCATGGCCAGGCCGAGGAGCGGTTCATCCTTCACGCCCAGCTCGTCCAGAACCTCATGGCAGGTCTTGCGCATGATCTGGGCGCGAGGATCGTAGTTCTTGTAGACGCGGTGGCCGAATCCCATGAGACGGAAGCTGCCGCTCTTGTCTTTCGCGCGTTTGATGTATTCCGGGATGCGATCCTTGCTCCCGATTTCTTCCAGCATTTGGAGGACCGCTTCGTTAGCGCCGCCATGGGCGGGTCCCCAAAGCGAGGCGATACCGGCGGCGATACAGGCAAACGGGTTTGCCCCGCTCGATCCCGCCAGGCGAACCGTCGAGGTCGACGCATTCTGCTCGTGGTCGGCGTGAAGGATAAGGATGCGATCGAGCGCCTTGGCCAGAATGGGGTTCACCTTGTACTGTTCGCTCGGCACCGCGAACGTCATGTACAGGAAATTCTCGGCGTAGCTCAGATCGTTGCGCGGATAGTTGAAGGGCTGGCCCACCGAATATTTGTAGGCGCTCGCGGCGATCGTCGGCATCTTGGCGATCAACCGAAACGATGCCGTATTCCTGTGCCCTGCATCCTGAATGTCGAGACTGTCGTGGTAGAAGGCGGAAAGCGCACCGACCACGCCGCACATGACGGCCATCGGATGGGAGTCACGCCGGAATCCGCGAAAGAAGTAATTGATCTGGTCGTGCAGCATCGTGTGGTAGGTGACGTCGCGCACGAATTTCGTGCGCTGTTCCTGATTGGGCAGTTCCCCATTCAGCAGCAGGTAACACGTCTCCATGAAGTCGCTGTGTTCGGCTAATTCCTCGATCGGGTAGCCTCGATAGAGAAGCACCCCTTCGTCGCCGTCGATAAACGTGATTTTGGACTCGCAGCTCGCGGTCGAAGTGAATCCGGGATCGTAGGTGAAATGGCCGCTTTCGGCGTAGAGCTTGCGGATATCGAGGACCTTCGGACCCGCGCTGCCGCTTATGACGGGCAATTCAAAACTACGCCCGCTGGCATTGTCGACCAGCGTCACCGAGGTTTTGGACTTTACGGCTTCCGGTTTCTTCTCGGTGGGCATGATGATTTCTCCATCCAGGATTGGCGGCCAACATAGGTCTTTGTTTTGATTTATTCAATTCTGTTCAGCCTTGGGCGCGCTCGGCGAGCGCGGGGGAATCGGCGAGCCTGGCCAGGGTTTCGTCGCGGCCCAGCACCAAGAATACGGCCGTCAGTGGTGGGGAGACCGTCGATCCCGTGACTGAAAGCCGGGCCTCTTGGGCGACTTCCTTGGTGGACAGCGCCGTCACTCGGCAGGTATCGGCGATCGCCTGATCCAGGCTCTGTGCCGTCCACGTTGCCGTACAGAGGTTCCTGTGAAGTTCTTGCCGAATGAGGTTTTGTTGCGGATTGCGTTCGGTAGCGGACGGTCGTGCCAAGAATGAGACGCTTTTGGCAAGATCGAGGAGCGTTTTTGTGCGCGGCTTCAGATACGGCATCGCCAACAGCAGCCCATTGCGATCTTTCTCCGAAAGCTGGACCTCAAGGTTCTTTTCGATGAGCGGCGCGATCATCGCCACCAGCCGCGTATCCTCCGCGCCCTTGAGATAGTGATTGTTAACGCTCCCGAGTTTGGCGAAATCGAAACGCGCGGCTGATTTCCCGACGTGATCCAGGTCGAACCATTCGATCGCTTGTTCGGTGGATATGATTTCCTCGTCGCCATGGCTCCAGCCCAGGCGCAGCAGGTAGTTGCGCATGGCTTCCGGCAGATAACCCATGTCGCGATAGGCTTCGACTCCGATCGCCCCGTGGCGTTTCGACAACTTCGCGCCATCCGGACCGTGTATCAGCGGGATATGGGCGAACTCCGGGACGTTCCACCCCAGCGCCTGATAGATGAGCGTCTGGCGGAAGGCGTTGGTCAGATGATCGGTGCCGCGAATGATATGGCTGATAGCCATGTCGTGATCGTCCACCACGACCGAAAGCATATAGGTCGGTGTTCCGTCCGCGCGGAGCAGCACCATGTCGTCGAGTTCTTCGTTGGCGACCCGAATTTCCCCTTGGATTCTGTCGCGGATGACTGTCTCGCCTTGGTGCGGTGCCTTGAGCCTGATTACAAAGGGCGCTCCGGCGGGCGCCTCGGCCGGGTCGCGGTCGCGCCAGCGCCCGTCATAACGGGGAAACCGGCCAGCCGCGCGCGCCACCGCGCGCATCTCTTCAAGCTCGGTCGGTGTGGCGAAGCAGCGATAGGCGGCGCCCCGCGTCAAAAGGTCGCGCGCTACCTCTCCATGCCGGCCGGCGCGCGCGAATTGATAGACGACCTCGCCGTCCCAGTTGAGGCCTAGCCAGCGCAACCCCTCGAGGATGGCCGTCACCGCCTCGGCGGTCGAGCGCGCGCGGTCGGTATCCTCGATGCGCAGCAGAAAGCGGCCGCCGTGATGGCGGGCAAACAGCCAGTTGAACAGCGCCGTGCGTGCACCGCCGATGTGCAGAAAACCAGTAGGCGAGGGAGCAAAACGAACGACGACCGACATTCACGGATCCTTGCGTTGCAGCGGGCGGAACCCGCTCTCGCCCAGACTAAACTATGCTTTTCACCGCGCAACACTGGCCGGCGAAGCCAAAAAGAGCGGCGTTCGTTGCGGGATCGCGTGTCATTGCAACCCCGAGTGTTATATTGTTCATATTCCTGGGGCGGGGAAAGTGGGCTATGACTCCTGAGGCATTCGTCGACATCATCAAGAGACACCTCAAATTCCTTGATGGGCGCGAAGGGGGCACGCGCGCCAATCTCAAGGACGCCAGTCTTTCTGGCCTAAAGCTGCCCAAGATTCGCCTGAAATCCTCCGTAATGTCCGGTTGCGACCTAAGCCGCTCGATACTCACGGAGGCGGATCTGAGCTTCGCTGACTTGTTCGGTGCCAATTTCGAGCAGGCCGACCTGACCGGCGCCAACCTTTACCGCTCCGACCTTCGCGGCAGCCGGTTGCGCGGCACCCGGTTGAGCCGTGCCGACATGCGCGAAGCCGACCTTCGCCCCGGCGTCATCACCCACGCCAGCAAACATGGCCCCGTGACGACGGTGACGAGCGCCGATCTGACCGGCGCGCAGATGGACAAGGCTCAATTGAACAACGCCAACTTTTCGCAGGCGGACCTTTCCAATTCGAATCTTTCGGGGATTTCGGGTGTGGGTGCGAATTTCTCGGGAGCGACACTCCATGCGGTCGATTTGTCCGGCGCGGACCTCACGGAGGCGAATCTGTCGTCCGCGAAACTGAAGGGCGCCAATCTCACTGGCACCAGGCTCGCCCGGGCAATCATCAAGGGCGCGGATTTGCGCGACGCCATTCTGCGCCGCGCGGTACTCGATGGCGTGGACACCTCCACGGCCTCCCTCGCCGGGGCGATCATGCTGCGCAATCTCGACAGCTTTCCGCCCGATCTGCAATCGACGATCCGCGATCACGATCGTTGGATCGACACCGGCGGCAAGGAGGGGAATCGGGCAAATTTTGCCAAGCGCGACCTGAGCGGCATGGATTTGTCGGGTGCGGATTTGAGCGGCGCCGATTTCAGCGAGGCTGTGCTCGCCGGTACCAAACTTGCCGACAGCCTGCTCGTGATGGCCAATTTCGCCGGCGCCACCATGGCCAAGGCTAATTTCACGTCGGCCGACATGAGCGGCGCCGATCTCCATGGCGCCAAACTGACCGGGGCTTGGCTCGCGCGCGCCAATCTTGGGCCGGTGGAGTTGAAGCGTCCGGATGGAACGCCCAGCGGCCGCTTTTGGTCCACCAATCTTGAGGACGCGAACCTTTCGGGCGCCGACCTCACCTCCGCGAGCCTGAAATTGGCGCGGCTGGCGCACGCCAACCTTTCGGGCGCCATATTGGCCATGGTCAATTTCGAGGACGCCGATCTCACGAACGTGGTCAAATGACACCCGCCTGAGGGGCTGAGCGTCCGGGGAAACCTGCATGGGCACCGGCATCGCGAGCGCGCGGATCTTGATGACCGAACCGGCCGCGACTTGGCTCCAAGGGCTGCGGACGGGCGTATCGAAATTGTCCGAAGCGGAGGCGGGCCGGGGGGCGTTATGGTTGCCCGTCGGATTCGGTGCCGGCATCGCCCTCTATTTTCTTTTGCCGCGGGAACCGTCCGACGTGCTGACGAGCGGCGTCGTGCTCGCAGCCCTGGTTGGCTATTGGTCAATGCGCGCCAGGAACCTTGGCGGGGTCGCGGCTATTGTCCTAGCTCTGGCGCTTGGCTTCGGTGCGGCGCAGTTGCGCACCACACTCGTGGCTGCGCCGGTCTTGGTCGAACAGATCGGACCAGGCGAAATTCGCGGCCGCATCGCGGATGTCGATGCCCGGCCCGACGGTGTCCGTGTTGTACTCGATCGCGTCAGGATCGACGGGCTGGATGGGAACAAGGTTCCGGCGAAAGTTCGCATCGTCCATCGTCGCGGAGGCATTGAGGCAAAACCAGGGGATTGGGTCCGGGTGCGGGCCATCCTCATGCCGCCGCCTCCGCCTTCGGCGCCCGGGGCCTTCGACTTTCAACGGCAGGCCTTCTTTGAGCGTTTGGGCGCGGTCGGATTCAGCGTGGGCCCGCTCCGCCAGGAAAAGGCGCTCGACGGGTCGGCGGAGAGCCCATGGCCGTCGATCTCCGCCGTCCGCCACGAGGCTTTTCAGCGTATCTCGGCGGCCTTGCCCGGCGCCGCGGGCACTATTGCCGCGGCCCTGATTACCGGCGAAGTCGGCGCCATCCCCGCCGACGTGCTGGCCGCGATGCGGGATTCCGGTCTGGCGCGGCATTAGGTAGCAGACGCACCTAGTGCCGAGGAGATTAGGCAATGTTACAGAAAAACGGCATTATCGTCCCCGATGTGGGGAACCGCGCTAAGGCGCCTATTTGCATACGCGGGATGGGGATTGAACGCGCTCTATTGGGGGGCGCGTCTCATGCTTGATTTCATCGGGTATACGACCGCGCCAGAAGATTTCGAGACACTCCAGGGCAAGCTGCCGAAGGTCGTCGATTGGCTGTTTTCAACCCCTTGGTGGGTCCCGTCATTGACGATGCTGGGCCTCACGGCCTTGGTCGTTCTGGTTTCTTGGCCCCGGACGGAACGCCGAGACCTCACCGTTATCGCAGGAACCAAAGTAATTTTGCCAACGCCGAAGCTGATTTGGAACGGCAAGTCCAGGCTTGGCGACGAGGTTGACACGGTTATTGTCAACGACGCTCCGCCAAACTCCATCGCCAATATCCGCTATCGCGTCACAGCGGTAGATGGCGGCATGGAACTGTTCGCGCTGTCACCGAAGATCGCCATTAGAGAGGTTGGTTCCAACGATGCGCCAGTGCTGGAGGGGGTTGGCTTTGCTGAGGTACAGCTAAACCGCCATTGCACAATCGAGGTGCCCACAAAATCTCCAGGAGAGGGAATTTGGGTGCATATTGAATTGTGGTTGGTGGGCTGGATTACGACCTAAGCCGCGCCGAAATTGGAACGCACCATCATATCAGCGGCAAGTATCTGCACCGCTATGCCGCTGAAATGGCGTGGCGCGAGGACAACCGCCGTCAACCGACCTCCGAAAAGCGTTTCAGATTTTTTCAAAGTTTGACCGTCCAGCGGACGGGCTTGCCGCCGTCCGACTTAACCGTCGTGCCGTCGTGGTTGAGCTATTGCCGAATCTTGGTGACGGCCTGACGGATCAGGCGGCGGCTTGGGCTTGAGGCACGGCAGAATTGCCGATGACTTCGATCCCATCGGTGAACTTCACACCTTGGATCACCTTTGGCAACT
>CANFCX010000091.1 GCA_947445225.1 Rhodospirillales bacterium | reverse complement strand
TCGGTCCGCTCGAGCCGGGCGTTCAAGGTGTCGTTGACGCCACGGTCGGCGGCGGCGGCAAGGATGCTGCGGGCGCCGAGCGCCCGGGGTCCGAATTCCATGCCGCCGTTGAAGATGGCGACGATGCGGCCTTCGGCGAGCAAATCGGCCGCCGCCTGCACCGGCCGATCGGAGAGACGCCGGATGCCCGGCGCGGCCGTCAGCGTCCGGTCGATGGCCGCGCCATGGTCGCGGCCGAAATACAGGTGATCCAGGTGATGCCGCCGTTCGAGCCAGGCCGCCAAGCCGTCCCGCTCGAGCAGAAATTCCAGGACCGCGCCGACGGCAAGCCCGTCGTCGCTCATCGCGGGAAAGACAAAGATTTCATCCACCGGCGTGCGTTCGGCGAGGAGGCGGTTTAGCCGGACATTGGCGAAGACACCGCCGGCAAGTCCCAGGTGCCTGACGGGATGGCGCTCAAGCAGGCGCGTGACCGAGCCGAGGATCAAATCCTCGAGCAGTTTCTGGATCGATGCGGCGACATCCGCGGGCTTCTGTCCCTCGGCCAGCGCAAAGATCAAGCGGCGCATCGCGCCATAACTCTCGAAATCGCTGTCGATCCGGCCTTGCTCGTCGATGCGGAAATGGGGCGCCATCGCGTCGATTAAGGTGGGTTCGCCGAACGCGGCCAGGCCGGTCAGTTTGCCCTCGTGGCGAAGCGCGCGGTAACCCAATGCCTGGGTAGCATAGGCATAAGCCAGTCCGAGGCTGTCCACGCGCCGTTCCGGCAAAAGCCAACGGTCGTCGCCGAACAGCGTGTCAATCGCGCCCGCGCGGAACACGCGATGGCTGTAATGCACGTTGTCGCCGCCGCCATCGGCCGTGTACAGCAACGCATCCGGCCATTGTGTGAAGAACAGGGCCGGCAACGCGTGGGCGCGGTGGTGATTGGCGAACCGCACCGGCACGCCGGCCCGAAATCCGTGTTCGGCCCGGAACTTCGCGGCGTCGAAAAAGGCGTCGGTGTTCAAATCTCCCGCCTTGCGCATCTCCTCGGCCAGACTCGCCGATGGTTCATCACCCGACTCCTCAAGCGTCTGGCGCCGCCATTGGGGAAGATAACGCCGCGGCATCGTGCCGCGTGTGCTGACGACGACGTCAACATCGGCAGGCGACAAGCCGGCGATGGAGAGGACCTCGCCGATGCATTCCCGCGGTATGCCTTTCCCGTCACCCTTGCGCCGGGTCAGGCGTTCGAGCGAGACCGCGGCCAGCAGGCGATAATCGTCGAACAGGGCGGCAGCGGCGTCGTGGGTGGCGGGATTGATGCCTAGAACGATCATCCGGCGGCTAGTACTCGTTCATCGCGTTCCGCGCAACGCCCTATCGGCTCCCAGGCGCGCGTCGCCGGCCGCGGCGGAGAGCCGCGCCATTTACCCTTCCGGGGTCGTGGGTTAAGGTGGCCAAGGGCAAAACGACAAAAAGGGGACCGCTCTCCGCCACGGGCGGAGAGGCGGGGAGTAACGAATGGAACCGACCATCCACCGGTTCATCCTGCGCTACAGCCTGAAAGAGCAGATTGTCATCATGCTCGTAACGGCGGTGTCGCTGCCGTTTTATTATTTCATTCTCGATCTGCCCAAGACGATCGTGAATCGCGCCATTCAAGGCAAGAATTTCCCCCAAGACTTCTATTTTTGGTCGCTGGATCAGATCCCCTATCTGATCACCCTCTGTTTCGTGTTCTTGGCGTTGGTCTTCATCAACGCCCGGTTCAAATTCTATATCAACATCATGAAGGGGCGCCTCGGCGAACGTATGCTGCGGCGTTTGCGCTACGAACTCTACAGCCGGATTCTGCGCTTTCCGCTGCCGCATTTCCGGAAGGTCTCGCAAGGCGAGATCATTCCCATGATCACCTCGGAAGTGGAGGCCTTGGGCGGCTTCATCGGCGACGCGCTGGTGCTGCCGCTGCATCAGGGCGGGCTGTTGCTGACCGCGCTGTTTTTCATGTTCGTGCAGGATCCGCTGCTGGGTACCTTCGCCATCGCGCTCTACCCGCTGCAGGCCTATGTCATCCCCAAGATGCAGCGCAAGGTGAACCTGCTCGGCAAGGAGCGGGTGAAGGTCATTCGCAAGGTTGCCGATCGGATCAGCGACACCGTTTCGGGCATCGCCGAAGTCCATGTCCACGGCACCTCGACCTATGAACGCGCCGATTTCGCCGAACGCATGGGCGCGATCTATCGCATCCGCTTCGACATTTTCCAGCGCAAGTTCCTGGTCAAGCAGCTCAACAGCAACATCGCCCAGCTAACGCCCTTCTTCTTCTATCTATTCGGCGGATATTTGGTCATCGCCGGGGATCTCAGCATCGGCGCGTTGGTCGCCGTGCTCGCCGCGTACAAGGATTTGGCGCCGCCGTGGAAGGAGTTGCTCACCTTCTATCAGAGCCAAGCCGACGCGGTGATCAAATACGAACAGGTCATCGAACAGTTCCAGCCGGAGGGAATGGCGCCGGCGGAATTGCAGGAACCCGCCCCGGAAACCATGCCCGCGCCGTCCGCCGACGATCGCCTCGGCATCGCCAATCTCGCGGTCAGCGACGACGGCGGCGGCAAACTCGTCGACGGCGTTTCCTTCGACATGGGGTTGAACGAACACATCGCGATTGTCGGACCGGCGGGTTCGGGCAAGGAGCATCTGGCGAACGCGATCGCCCGCCTCGTGGCGCCGAGCGGCGGACGCATCCAACTGGGCACCGACGACCTGCTGACGCAGCCGGAATGGCGCTCGGCGCAGCGCATCGCTTATGTCGGCCAGAGTTCGTATTTGTTCACCGGCACGGTCAGGGAGAACCTGATCTACGTCTTGAAACAACGTCCCCGAAAAGCGGCCAATCTCGACGGCGCGACGGCGGCGCAACGCAAACAATGGTTGGTCGAGGCCACGCGCGCGGGCAATTCCGATTTCGACATCACGGCCGATTGGATCGACTATTCGGCGGCGGGCGTCGCCGACGCGGCGGAACTCGCCACGCGCTGCATCCGCATGTTGGCGGTCGTCGATTTGGACGACGACGTCTATCAATTCGGGTTGCGCGGCACCATCGACCCCAAGGCGCGGCCGGCGTTGGCGGCGCGTATTCTCGAAGCGCGCGTGGCCTTGCGCGAACGCCTAAAGGGAGGCGAGATGGCCGCCCTGGTGGAGCCCTTCGACGAGGCGCGATACAACACCAACGCGACCGTCGCCGAGAACGTGCTTTTCGGCACGCAGGTCGGCCCCGCCTTCGATGTCGAAAAACTGGCCGAAAATGCCTATGTCCTGAGTGTTCTCGAAAAAGTCGGCTTGACCGCCGATCTGATCGCGATGGGCCGGAAAGTCGCCGAGACCATGGTCGAATTGTTCGCCGGTCTGCCGCCCACTCACGAATTCTTCGCCGAATACAGCTTCATCAGTTCCGAGGATCTGCCGGAATTTCAGGCTTTGCTTGGACGCACGGCCAAGATCGCGCAGGCGGAGATCCGCCCGGAGGACCGCTCCCGGCTTCTGTCGCTGCCCTTCAAACTGATCCCGGCCCGCCATCGCTTGGGTCTGATCGACGAGCCGATGCAGCGCCGTTTGCTCGAGGCGCGGGCGGCCTTCGCGGCGAACCTGCCGGCGAATCTGGCGAAATCGGTCGAGTTCTTTCGCTCCGATTCCTACAACGCCGCCGGCACTCTCCAGGACAATATCCTGTTCGGAAAGGTCGCTTATGGCCAGGCCCAGGCGGGCGCGCGCATCGGCAAGCTCATCACCGAGGTTTTGGCGACGCTCGATCTTCGCGATGCCATCATCGAAGTCGGCATCGATTTTTCGGTCGGCGTCGGCGGTTCGCGCATGAGTGCCGCGCAGCGGCAAAAGCTGGCGCTCGCGCGCGCCTTGCTGCGCCGGCCGCAACTGCTGATCTGCAATGAATCCACGGCCCTGCTCGACACCCAGGCGCAAGGCAAGGTGATGGACAACATACTCCGCGAACTTAAGGGGCGCGGCGTATTGTGGGTTCTTCATCGGGCGGCGTTCGCCCGCGCCTTCGACCGCATCGTCATCATGCGCGACGGAAAGATCGTGTCTCAGGGCAAGTTCGCCGACTTGGAAGGCCCAGGCGCGCCGCTCCACGAAATGTTGGCAGCCGAATAGAAATTTGGGAGGACACACGTGTCGCTGCAGGAAGAAGTCGAGCTGCTTCGCAACATCCCGCTCTTTGCGAAGGTGGAGCCGGCGAAACTCAAACTCTTGGCCTTCACCAGTCAGAGATTGACCTTTGAACCGGGGCAGGCGCTGTTCAAACAGGGCGACATGGCCGACGCCGCCTACATCATCATCGGCGGCGAGGCCGAGGTTCTGGTCAACACACCCAAGGGGGAAATGGCGGTGGCCGTGGTCGGCCGCAACGCCATCGTCGGCGAAATCGCCATTCTCTGCGACGTGCCGCGCACGGCGACGGTTCGCGCCAAGTCCAAGCTCGAGACGCTGATGATCGCCAAGGATCTCTTCTACCGCTTGATCAATGAATTTCCGTCCATGGCGGTGGAGATCATGCGTGAACTCGCCCGCCGCCTCGAAAAGACCACCGCGCAGCTTCGCGAGGCCATGACCCAGATCGCCAACCGCTGAATGGGTTGATCGCGTGACCGAACGCCGGGGCAGCCGGCTCGACAGCTTTATCCGCCGGCTTGAAGCGCAGCAGGCCTGCCTGGAGATGGCGGTCGGTCTGATCGCCGATTTGCCGGGACCGGTGCTGGAATTCGGGCTGGGTAACGGCCGCACCTATGACCATCTCCGCCTCATGCTGCCCGGGCGCGAAATCTTCGTGTTCGAGCGTGCGGTGGCGGCCCATCCCGATTGCACGCCGGACGCGGCGCACCTTTTTCTTGGGGATCTGCGCGATACACTCCCTCTGGCGCTGGCGCGTCTGGGTCCAACCGCGGCGCTAATCCATATCGACATCGGAACCGGCGATGCGGCGGTTAACGCCGCCGCCGCCACCTTGCTCGCGCCGGCCGTCGCCGGTTTGTCGCGGCCTGGCGCGGTCGTGGCCGCGGATCAAAGGCTTCAGGCGCCCGCGCTGGTGCCGATGCCGCCGCCGCCGGCGGTCGCGCCCAACCGCTACTTCCTCTATCGCGTCGATCCAAGCGGCCCGGGTTGAGCTTAGACCGATAACACCAGCAAGACCGGGACGTGATCGGAGGGAGTCGGCCAACTGCGCGCGTCCTTCAAGATACACATTTCGCCCAGCGCCTTGGACAAGGCCGGCGTGACCCAAACATGATCCAGCCGGCGGCCGCGGTCGCTTTTCCGCCAGTCGAGGGCACGGTAGCTCCACCACGAATACAGCTTTTCCTCCGCCGGGACGAAATGACGAATGGCGTCGACCCAGCCATGGGCCGCTTGCAGCCGGCCGAGGAGCTTTACTTCCACCGGCGTGTGGCTGACGACGTCGAGAAGTTGTTTGTGTGACCACACATCGTTGGGCAGGGGCGCCACATTGAGATCGCCGACCAGGATGCGGCGCGCGCTTTTCGTCGCCGAGGTTGCCCACCAATCGCCGATCTCGCGGATGAAGCGCAGCTTATGGGCGAATTTCGGGTTGGCGCGCGGATCGGGGACGTCGCCGCCCGCCGGAACATAGAAATTGTGCAGCTCGATGCCGCCGGGAAGGATGGCGAAGGCATGCCGGCAATCGGCCTTGCCGCACCAGCCGCGTGTGCCCGTTGCCTCCAGTTTGCGCCGGGACAGAATGGCGACGCCGTTATACCCCTTCATGCCGTGGAAAATCTGATGCGGATAACCGAGATCGGCGATCGCCGCGCTCGGGAAAAGATCGTCGGTGACCTTCGTTTCCTGCAGGCAGATGACGTCGGGCCGCGCCTCCGCGGCCAGCCGCGCCAGCAAGGGCAGGCGGAGGCGCACGGAGTTGATGTTCCAGGTCGCGACGGTCAGGGTCATGGCGGCGGCAAGAGCTACAGGCGGCGCCGAGGCCGGTCAAGCCGCGCACGGACGGCGCCGCGCCAGGCCCGGCCAGATCGGCCCGTGTCTTGCGAAGTCAGGCGTTCGCGCAACGGTGTCATCTGGGTGATCGCACCGATGGCGCTAAGAGAAAAGAAGCGAAGGGGAAGGCGCGCATATCCTTCCCCTTCGCCAGGGATTAGAGACCGATTACGCCGCCGTCGTTCTTGGTGATCACGACGGTCGCCGACCGCGGGCGGGACATGCCGCCATCGGGCCAGTGGCTCGGCCAGGCCGAAGGATTGTCAACATCGGCCGGCTTGGTGTCCTCGCCGGGATGCTGGATGTTGACGAACAGGGCGCGGCCGTCCGGGGATTCGGTGATCCCGGTGATCTCGCACTGCGCCGGGCCAACCAAAAAGCGCGCCAGCTTGTCGCCAAGCGGGGCGCCGACATGGGTGGTGACCTCTTTCACCGTGCCGGTCGCGTCGGTGCTGGTGACGGTCTTCTTGCCGGCCGCGCCGCCATCGCCGACCGAGCCGGGCAACGCCGCCAACATCATGCAGTTGGTGACGTCGGTGTAGGCGCCGTCATCGGTCTGGATCCAGCAAATGCCGGTGGCATGGGAGAACCACAGGCCGTCCGGGCTGGAAAAGTCGTTGTCGGCGGTCAGGCCGGACAGGTTGACGTTCTTGGGATCGGCGGCGGCGCGTGCCCCGAACAGGAAGATGTCCCAGCGGAACGCCGACGCGGCCGCATTGTCGCCCGCCTCTTGCCAGCGGATGATGTGACCGTTGGCATTGCCGTACTGCGCCGTGCCATTCGTCCGCGCGTCGTTGAAATGGCGCGGATTGGCCGCATCCAGGGCCGCAATCGGCCGCAGAGCCGCGTTGTTGTTGGTGAGCGTCATGTAGACCGTGCCGTTGATCGGGTCGACGGCGCCCCATTCCGGGCGGTCCATCTTGGTGGCACCCAGGGCGTCGGCGGCGATGCGCGCATTGATCAAAACATCGGCCTGATCGGCGAACGCATAACCAGGGGTCTGGGCATTGATTTTTTCGCCGCCGAATTTCAATTCCAGCCATTCGCCGCCGCCATCGGCGTTGAACTTCGCCACGTAGAGCTTCCCGGCATCGAGATATTTGTCGCCGGCGGCCAGGCCGCGGGTTGCGTCCGCCGGATCCCAATTGGCATCGGACACGTATTTATAGATGTATTCGCCGCGCGAATCGTCGCCGGCGTACCAAACCAACGGGCGTCCGGCCCGCACCGGTCCCAGCCAGCTGCCTTCGCGCGCGAAACGTCCCATCGCCGTGCGCTTGCGCGGCGTGGAAGCCGGATTGAAGGGGTCGATCTCGACCACCCAGCCGAAGGTGTTGGCCACGTTGCGATAATCGTCGGCGGCTGTGGCGCCGACGATCTCGGCATTCCAGCGACCGTAGAGATTGTCGGCCGTATCGGGCGTGACCGTCGCCCATAATTCGCGGCCCGTTCCCGCCACGCCGTAGCGCCGGAACGCCGCTATCTCCTTGGGGGAGCGCTTGGCATCGTCGGTTGCGGCGGTACGACGGAAGTAGCCGGCGAAGTTTTCTTCGCAGGTCAGATAGCTGTTCCACGGTGTATAGCCATGGGCGCAGTTATTGACCGTTCCGCGCGTCGCCGCCCCGGTGGGCGAATACTTCGTGATCATGGCCGCGGTCTTTGCCGCCGGCCCGGAAAGCGAGATCTCGGTCAGGGTATGGATCCGGCGGTTGAACCGGGAGTCCTGTTTGTAGCTCCAGGCGCCATTGGCGGCGCGCTCGACCTCAATCACGCTGACCCCGTGTACGTAGTATTCGCGCATGACCTCGTCGGAAGCGGTCCGCGCCTGCGTCGCGCCGGTACCCGTCATCGTCGGGCCCTTGGCGTGCAAGAACATCGGGGTGATCGCCTCGTGGTTCATGACCAGAAGGCCGCGCGTGCTGCTCGCCGCGGCGTAGTTGCCGCCGGCATCAATGCCGAAATATTGAATCGCGTCGTGGTGATCGCCGGCGCGCGAGGCGAAAGACGCGGCCGCGTCGGTGCCGTCGTTCTTATAGGCGGGAATGTTGGCGGCCATGGGATCGCCGAGGCGGAACAGCGGCCGGGCGGTATATCCCTCCGGTACCGTCAGAATGTCGGCGAGGTTCTTGGCCACCGCTTTGAAACCCAGTTTGGCCGGCCGCATCTCGGGGACTTCCGAAAGAGACTGCGCCGCGGCCTGCTTCGGGAGCGAAGCGCCCATGAACATCAGCGCCGCGGTGGCGGCCGCGCCATTCAATAGTCCGCGCCGTGAAAGATCCTGCATCCGATCCTCGACGACCGCGCCGATCGAGGTGTTGTCGGTCGGATTTAGCTCCGAATTGTCTTCATACGTCATGTCTTCACTCTCCTCTATCCGGTAATTCGCCAGGACAGAGTAGGTCGCCGACATGACAGGAATGTTACCGGTTTCTTGCGTTTCGGAGGCTCGTCAAGAACGCAGCGAGAAATAGGTCTCCAGCGTCGGCATTGCCACTTAAATCATTGATTTATCTAAAGGCAGAGCGATCCGCTCGGTGTGAGGCCTGGGTCTATCGCGGCGTCGAAGGGGCTTGGGGCCAACCGACACGGGGGGCTTGTCCCAACCGCCGAATTCGGCTTAATGGCGCCAACCTGCACGAACCTGCCGTTGTGGACTCAAGGCCTCCGGTCGGCACTCGTTCATGCCCTGCGTATTTGGAGGAATGACATGCCGACCCACACGGACAAAGAACAAGAAGGAAAGGATTACTTCAAGAAAGTTTCTGCCCTGTCCGTCGAAAGGAAGAAGTGGGACAAGAATAGCATTCTCGAAGTGAGAGAAGTGTTGGGGCCTTGGAATCATAATATCAAGCTGCCCTACAACATATACACAGCCTATGTTGATTTTTACTACAAGACGCATGAGGAGATCATGCGAATTATCAATCACCAACTCGGTGGAACCTTCAAGAACAAGAAGGTTGTCGATATCGGCTGCCTGGAGGGGTATTAC
>CANFCX010000090.1 GCA_947445225.1 Rhodospirillales bacterium | reverse complement strand
TGTTTCGATCGATCCGATTTCGCTGCAAATCCTGGGCAGCGAGAATTACGTCCGCCGCGGCCCGATCAAGACCGTTCTGGTCGACATCCACGAATTCATGATGATGCCCGAACATATCGGCTTTCCCTTCGTCGGCTGGATGGGCGTGGCGATGACGTTCATGGGCATCAGCGGAATCATCGTGTGGTGGCCGCGCCGAGGGCAATGGCGTGGCACTTTCGCGGTGCGGAGCGGAATCGGCGCGCTGAGGCTGAACGTCGATCTGCATCGCCTGGTCGGCATCGCCGGCTCGCTGATCTTCCTGATCCTCAGCGTCAGCGGCGTCTATCTGATCTTCCCGGTGGAGGTCAGCGGCCTGGTCAACGCTCTGCTGCCGGGCCAGGGGCGTGAATACGCGCCGCCGGACGGCGATTTCACGCCGGCGGGGCCGCTTAACCATGACGACGCGATCAAGGTCGCGCTGGCCGTCGTCGCCGACGCGCCCGTGACCGGGATACAACTCCCGCCCGCGCCGGGCCGGCCCTATATCGTGCAGATGGAGCCGCCGGGTTTCGGCCCGACCGTGCCCGCGATCATGGTCACGATCGATGCCAAGACCGCCGCGATCGATTACATCGACGATCCGCGCGACCATTCGCCGGCCGAGCGCGCCATCAATCTGATGCACGCCGCGCATTTCAGCGTCGGCCTGGGTCCGGTGTGGAACTTGATCGTCTTCCTGTCGGGGATTCTGCCGCTGTTCCTGGCGGTCACCGGAATCACGATCTGGTGGAAACGCCGCCGCGCCGGTGTCGAAGCCGCGGCGTTGGCGAGCCAGACCCGGTCCTAGGAGTCTCGATGAAGGCGTCAGGATAGTCGTTTCCCGATCGCGCGCATTCGTTGCGATGGCCCCGGCGAACGCCTAAGCCCGGTCCAGAACCTCGCGAATTTTGCGGGCCAGGTCGTCGCGCAGATAGGGTTTGGTCAACAAATCGATGCCATCGCGCGGCGCGTCCTCGGCATAACCGGAGGTAAATAGCACGCGCAATTGCGGCCGGGCGCGGCTGGCGGCTTGCGCGAGGTCAAACCCGGTGAGTTTGCCCGGCAGGATGACATCGCTGAACAACAGGTCGATCCGGGCGCCGCCGGCGAGCAGGTCCAGGGCGGCCACCGCGTCTTCCGCCTCGACGACGGCATAGCCGATTTCCTTGAGTTTCCGCACGACGACCTTGCGAACCTCTGCGTTGTCCTCGACCACCAGGATGGTCTTGCCACCGCCGGCGAACGCGGCATCGGGTGCCGCGGTCTCCGCCACGGCGGCGCCGGCGACGGCCCGGGGCAGGTACAGCCGAACCGTCGTCCCCTCCCCGACCGTGCTTTTGATCCGCACATGCCCGCCCGATTGTTTGGCGAACCCATAGACCATGCTGAGGCCCAGCCCCGAGCCCTTGCCCGCCTCCTTGGTGGTGAAGAACGGCTCGAAGACCCGCTTGACAACATCCGGCGGCATGCCGGTGCCGGTGTCGGTGACGGCCACGGTGACGAAATCGCCCGGCGTGACCTCGGGACGCGACCTCGCATAATCCTCGTCGAGATGGCCGTTGGCGGTGGTGATGGTCAGCCTGCCGCCGCTCGGCATGGCGTCGCGCGCATTCACGGCGAGATTGAGGAGCGCGGATTCGACCTGGGCGGGATCGGTCATCGCCAGCCACAGGCCCTCGGCGGCCACGACCTCGACCGCGATCTGGCCGCCCAGCGCGCGTTCGAGAAGTTTGGTAATGCCGACAACCAGGGCGTTGACGTCGGTGACGCGGGGCTGGAGAACTTGGCGCCGCGAGAACGCCAGAAGCTGTTTGGTCAACTCCGCGCCGCGCAGGCTGGCGTCGAGCGCCGCCTGGGCGCATTCGCGCGATTCCGGCTTGGCCTCGGCGCAATCGATCAGATATTCGGCGTTGCCGATGATGATGCTGAGGAGATTGTTGAAATCGTGGGCGAGGCCGCCGGTCAATTGCCCGACCATCTCCATCTTCTGGGCCTGGGCAAGCTGCGCCCCCATGACCCGCCTCTCGGTCACGTCGTCGAGCAGATAAAGGACGCCACGCGGCCTGTGGTCGGCGTCGAAAAGCGGCGCCGCCCAAATCGCGATGTCGGCCAGGCTGCCATCCTGCCGCCGCTGCCGCACGCGGACGTCGCGCAGCATTTCACCGGACACGGCGCGCCGGAACAGCCGGTCGAATTCCGCCTCCCCGCCCTCCGGCGCCAGCGCCAAGGGCCTGCCGACGGTCTCGTTGGCGGCGAAGCCGAAGACCCTCTCGGCCGCGTCGTTCCACAGGCGGACGATGCGGTTCGCATCCAAGGTGATGACCGCCAAGGGCGAGGATTTGATCATGGCGTGGAAGGATTCATTGGCCTGCCGCAGCGTTTCTTCCGTCCGCCGGCGCTGGGCGTTTTCGGCCTGGAGCGCCGCGCCCGCCGCCTGCATCTCGAGTTGCTGCCGTTCGAGCGATGCCGCCATGTCGTTGAAATGCCGCGTCAGCAGCCCGATCTCGTCGCCGCCACGTACCTCGATTCGCGCCGACAGATCGCCCTCGCTTAGGCGCCGGCTAGCGTCCACCAGGGCGCGCGCCGGCCGTAGGATCAACCTTCCCCCCGCCAGCCAAGCCGCCGCGAAGGCGAAGGCCGCGGCCACGGCCAGGACAAGAACGCCTTGCTGCATGGCGCTGACCTGGGCGGCCAGGATGCCGGCGGTCTCGAAACCGACGGCGACGTACAGCGCGCCATCGGTGGGAGGAACGCGGCTGATCGCGTAGATTCTCTGGACGCCATCCTCGCCCGCCATCTGGCCCGTCGCCTGGCCACCGCCCGCGGGCGCGCGGCGCAACAATTCGGTGCTCGCCAGCGAGGCGCCGGCCCAGGACGCGTTGTCGGGAATGCGCCGCAGGATCGTGCCCTTGCCATCAAAGGTGACAAAGACCGTACCCTTCGCCAGGTCCATGCTCTCGGACTCGCCGAGCGAGGTGAGCTTGATGCCGGCGAGCAAGACCGAACCGACCGCGCCGTCCTCGCGCAGCACGGGATAGGCCATCACCACGACGGGATTGCCGGACAGCCGGCTAACAACCACGTCGCCGACGGTAAAATCGCGCGTCGCCATGGCGCGTGTGAAATAGTCGCGGTCGGCGAGGTTGATGGGTCCGGGCAGCGGCGTGGCGGAGCAGACCAAATCTCCCGCCGGCGTCGCCGCCGACAAATTCGTGTAATCGTCCGTCCGGGCCGCCACCCGCGCGAACACCTCCGCCATCCGATCGGAACAATCCGAGGCGATGCCGTCGGCCATCGTCGCCGAACGCGCCAGGGCGGACAGGAACAGATACGCCTCGCGGACGACATGGCCGTGGTGATCGGCCGCCACGCGGCTCAACCAACCGGCCTCGTTTTGCGCGTCGGCGATGGCCGACCGGCGGAGCGTATCGGCGTGGTACAGGATGTAGCCGAGCGCGGGCAGGAAGGCCACGACGACCAAAAGCAGCATGCGGCTGCGTAGTCCGAAGCGGACTTTGAGACGCGCCCGCGGTCGTGCCTGCCGGTCCCGGACTATCGTTGCTTCTTGCGCCATGGCTCCCATTCGCGTTCGTCCGTGTTTGGGAATATTAGTCTAAGCCGGTCGCCGCAGGAATGTTGTGAGATGGTTCACACACGGCCGCGCGTGGAGCGCTTAATCCGCCATCAGGATCAGGGCGTCGCGGCCGGGTATGGTGACGCTCCCGCTCGCCGCGGCGCCAGTGTTCACGTTCGGGTCCTGCGTCCCCGAAATCCGCTTCAGCCTCATGCCGGGAAAAAGGGCGCCCAGGTCGAAGGCGGCGGGTTCGATGCTCCCGTTCACGAGCACGGCGCCGCGCTCGAACCGGCGAACGAAGACATCGGCGCTGCCTTCCTTTAGCCGCAGATCGTCGAGCCAGACATCGCCGGCCTCGCGCCCCAACTGCGCGATCAGCCGCGCACGCGGGTCGTCGGCGGGGGCGATGAAGGTCAGCGCGTATTCCCGCCAGGTCGAATCCGCCATGACGTCCTGCGTCGGATTTTGGTTGGCGGGCACGCCCGTGGCGGTCACGGCGACCGCGACACGTCGCGGAATGCTGGCGAAAGCCGGATCGATCAGGTGATATTTCGGATCGGCGGCAACACGCAGGCGCAGGGTGTATTCCTTGCCCTTGCGCGCCGCGAACGCACCGAGGGTCACGGCGATCTTGTTGTCATCCGGATCGCGGTCAAGTTGCGCGATCGAAATCTTCAACGACGCGCCGCCCCGCGCGGCCTTGGTCGGATCGCGCGCGATCGCCGCCCGCGATGTGCCGAGCGTCGCCACCGTCACGCCGTCGATGCCCCCTTCGTAATCGCCGTTGGCGAGCAATTCCGGGCCGGTCGTGCGGTCGAGCCGCCGCGCTTGTTCCTGTGCCGCGCCGAGGTAGCGCCAGCGGTTCTCCATCCCGGCTTTGAATTCGTCGAGTTCGGCGTAAGTCAGCCGCGTCGCCGGATCGATATAGGAGCAGGTCGGCCGATCCTCCTCGGGATTGGTTGGGAGGTAGGCGAAATACCCGTCGCCCAACAGCGCGGCGCCAAACGCCAGCCGGTATTTCCAATTGGTGCCGCGGTCGCGATCCGGGCAGCGCGTGAAGGCTTCGGTGAATTCCTTCAATTGAAGATAGGTCAGTCGCGGCGCTCGCGCCGCTTCCAGCCAGTACCGATAGCGTTCATACGCGCTTGAAAATTTGTCCCAGCGATGCAGGTCCGGGAACGATTCGTTCTCGATGCCGTTGGCATAGGTGATGTCGCGGGCGCTGCGCTCGCCTGTCGCCTCGCTGAGAAGATAGACGCGCTCACCCACCAATTCGCGCAGCGTCTTGAAGAACGCCACCGTTCCGAGCCCATAGGACGAAACACCGTTGACGTAGCCGGCATCGGGCGCGCCGTCATTGTCGCAGTCGAGCCGGCGGTTGCCCTGCTGCGTGGAGCCCGTCGAAAATCGCGCGACGTCGAACTGGTACCCATCGAGGCCGGCCAAAATCCCGCCGGGGCGCAGATACGCCGCCAATTCCTGGGCGAGCGCCTCGATCAGGCGCCGCCCCCGCGGGTCGCGCGGCCCCTCCAGGCAGAAATTGAATTTCCAAACCTCGTCGCTGTAGCGGACATAGGCATGGGCGGCCAGCCGCGCCCGGCCGGCGCGAAACTCAAGCGGCGTCGAACCATAAGCGCCGCGTTTGACCGTCGCCGTGCCGGGGCCGACGGCCGTGACCTGGACCTGCTCCACTCGGGCATAGTCGGGCTTGCCCCCGGCATCGAGCGCCACGATCTGCACGGCTTCACCCACGCGCAGGACGGCGCTGTCGCCGACGCGCAGAACCGCATCCGTCGGCGCGGCGTCGGCGGCGAGAGCCGTGCCGTTCAGCAGCAGCCAATGGGCTGGGTGGACGGGGGGCTGGGCGCTCAGGGGGTTCCGACCCTCGTGCAGGAAATGGTCGAGAACGATTTTCTCGGGGTAACGCGCCTTGATCGCTCGCAGGTAAGGCGCGGCGCGCTGAAGCCCGATGACTTCTTCGTCGAGCGCCTTGGCGATAATCAAATCGTAATTGGCCGCCAAGGCCACGGCCCGCTCCACCGGCAATCCCATGCGCGCCGGAACCTCGATCGCGCTACGAAACAGCGCCGTTCGCGGGAAGCCGCCCGAAGGCGCCGCCGGGCCGCCGGCCGTCTGCGCCAGCGCCGACACATCCGCCGACGCCAAGAGCGCGCCGGCCAAAGCTAATGTCGCAACCCGCATTCCCGAGATCGTCATATGGGATATTTTTACCGCGCATCGCGGTCGGATGCACTGGGTAACCGTTGGGCGTCCGTACGACTGATTCGACGACTGATTGGCTGACGCCTTCGGCGGCAATTTCTGAACTTGCCGCAAGGTCGAAGTCGGAGAGGCCGGTGCTGACCACCGGTCGCCACTTGAACGGCAGGTTAATGCGGCATAATTTATTTAATCGATGAGGCTTGCCTAGCGATTTTCACGAAAGGGTGGGACGTCCCCAAACATGAGGGCAAACACGACAATTAGCGTGTTGGAGGCCGTGGCGTCGGAAGCGGACTCCTTGCTGGAACAAGCGAAGAAATACCGGGCGGAAATGGATGATCTTCCCCAAGATGACCCGCGCCGAGCCGTATACGAGAAGGTAATCCGAGACCTACTAGGTCGGTCGAAGCGCCTATCGATCACGGTTACGACCTCAGCAACCGCATCCTGACCGCCACCGGCCGAATAGAAAGATTCTCGCCGCCATGTCCAACGCTGACCTAGACGCTGAGCAGGCGGCGACGGAGCAGGAGGCGGCGAAAGGCAAAAAGGCGCTGAGTGACTCCATTCAGCGCCGCCAGGCGGACGACCGTTCGTTCATCGCCAAGGTCGTCGTTTTTGCCTTTGTCGGTCTTGTGGCATGGCTCGCCCTAGCGGCAACGATAGGGACGATGTTTTTTGGCTGGGATACAAGTGGCCCGTCCGCGACGCTTCTTGAAAATGTCCTGGGCTCCGTGATGCTGCCGGTCGTAACCCTTGTAATCGGCTATTACTTTTCGACGAACCGGTAGATAGGCAGCACCGGAATCGCGCTGTCGAACCGCGCTATCGTGGCCTTCGGTTAAAGCCGCCCGGCCTCGGGCCTAAGTGCGGCGCCGGTAGATGCTCTCCGCCCTCTTGCCTCAGTCCGGCTTGAATTCGAGCCGGCGCGAGACGCCGACGCCGCCCGTCACCATCTTCTGGATTTCCTGCATCACCGAGCGCTCGACACCGATGAAGCCATGTTCGCTCTGCGCCTCGCAGGGATCGCCGCGGCGCTGCCCGGCGCCGGCGATGGCGACCAACGGCACGCCGCTCGCCTCGGCGATGCGCTGTGCCATGGCGAAAGGCGTGGCCGGGCACGGGTCGTTGATGTGGTGAATGACGGCCTGCGGGATCCCGATGCGGCGATAGTCAAAGCCGATCAGGGGTTCGACACGGACGAAGGGCGGCGGTCGATTCGGATTGGTGATGGTCGCGGTGTGAATTGTCCCCGCAAATACGCCCGGCGGCGCGTGCAGCGGCACAAAAGCCGAGCTGACCGTGCCCAGGCTGGTCCCGACTAGCCACACGCTGATGACGGACGGCATCTGATGCCGCGCGGCCTCTATGAGTTGCGCGACGTCGAGGTAGCGCTGCTTCGACGCCTGATACGCCGCCGAACATTCGGCGCCTTGATCGCTGCGGCAGTCGACGATCAGCGTCGCCACCGCCCCTCCGGCGAGATGCCGTCGCGCCCGGATCAGGAAATTCCCGGTCAGGCTCGAACGCACCATCACCTCGCCCTCGACGACCGGACGCACCACCGACGGCACACCGGGGAACAGGGCAACCAGCTGAGTCGGCGCGGGAGCCCCGATCTTGGTCGACAACACGCCCTGCTGAACCGCGCCACCGGGCAGCGCGACCGTGACCAACCGCTCGCTCAAGCCCTGCGCGTGTTGGGGAATTTCCTGCGCGGCAACCGGCGGCACCAACGCCAAGGCCAGGAAGGCAAACCACAAAAACCCGCTTCGCCGCGGGAGGCGAAGGCGCCGACAACTCACAACCAATTCACCGGGCGCAACCATCAGGCGATGATACCAACGAACGCGGTCGGATCGCACCGGCTTTCCGGGGTTGAACCGCGGCCAGCGAGATCGTTCAATTCGACTGAGAAAGGCCGAACCATGGAAGCGGTCCGGGCCGGATTTGGATCACCTTTCCTGCGAGCCGACATGCTGGCTCGGCTCCATCCGTTCGTGCAAGACGCGCACGACCTCGACCGGACCGGGCCGGACTGCCCGATAGAAGATCACATGCGCCGGTTCGCCGACCGGCGCCTCGCGGCTTTGGTTGCGGCAATGCCGGATATGCAGGCTGCGAAGTTCCGCGAAGAGATCGCTTCGGTCGACGGTTGAGGGTCCTTGCGGATCGTCCGCGATACGCCGAAGCGCGGTGGTCAGCAACGCCCGATACCGAATGCGCGCTTCCGATCCGTACTGCGTTTGGCTGGCGCGGAGGATCGCCGCGATATCGGCTTTCGCGGGATCGGAAAGCCGATACCGCGAAAGCCGTTCACCGTGCTTCGGTGGCGGCAAGTTTATCGAGGACGCCGTCGAGGTCGGCGTCCGCGATTTCGGTGAATCGACCGCCATCCAGCGCGTCGGTTCCGGCCTTTAGCTGATTGCGTAGAATATCGAGCTTCAGCTCGTCCTGCTTCCATCGCTGCTGCAGGCCGCGCACGGCATCCCGCATGGCCTCGCTGGCGTTCTGGTACTTGCCCGTCTTCACCATCTTTTCGACAAAGGCGTCCTGTTCGGCCGTGAGATTGACGTTGCGGGTGGGCATGAAAATCTCCAAACGCTGCCGCCGCATCCTAACAAACTTGGCAAAGCCTGCCAATCTTTGGCCGATGCCGCGTGAAAGCGGGGACCCACCGCCTGGCGCGTCGGCGGAATACCGGGCGCACCATCGCCTTTCCGGATTTGGCTGCGGCAACCGATCCCTTAATCCGGGGGAGCCCAGCCACTAGCGAGCGAATCGCGCGTTTGGGTTTTACGCTGCCTACCGTCCGCGCGCTTTCAGGATTTCATTGGCTAGTGCCGTGGCCTTGCCGTTGACCTGTTCGCGGAGCTGGAGCTGAAATCCGGCCTTTGGCCCGGTCAGCAGGACCGCATCGGTGGACGCCAGGACCAATCCAGTCGTGCCATCGTCAATGTCCTCGAATCGCCAGATTTCCAGCCTGAGATAGGCCAGACAGGTCGCCCCTTCGGCGAGTTGGCGGCCGGTGAAATTGACTTCCAGCGTGTGCGACTCAAGGGTTTCCTTATCCACAACCTTGATGCCGGAGCGGCGCATGACAAGCTCGGCCTCGGTCTTCAGGGAAGCGGGTTGAGGCAGGCAGTCGTCCTTGACCTCGCCATCGATGACAACCTGGACCTCAATGACCTTCCCGAGCTGGTCCTTGCCGAAATACTGCGCCCGCGCTTCGGTGGACCACGCCAGCAACACCAAAACGACGGCGATGTACTGCATGGACTCTTCCCCTGAATCCGCCGTCGTTCACGCCGCCGCAAGGCTCGGCGAGGTTGAGTTGGCCCGGCGGCGAAGTGGCCTCGGTCAAAGCCACCCTATCGCGGACCCATGAAACGATGGTGGGCGCTGCAGGGATTGAACCTGCGACCCCTGCCGTGTGAAAGCAGTGCTCTCCCGCTGAGCTAAGCGCCCGCCCGAAAGGAC
>CANFCX010000089.1 GCA_947445225.1 Rhodospirillales bacterium | reverse complement strand
CGGCACCATCGCGCTGTGTGTTCTGGTGTTCCTCTGGCAGCTTACGCTGGACGAAGACGGACTTGAACGTTTTGTTTATGCCTTCGGCATGATCCCGGTGGTGCTGTTCGACGAAGCGGAGCTGCCGCCCGAGGTAGCCGTGGTCTCGGGCACGGTCAGCCTGTTCACCTCGATGTTCCTGCATGGCGGGTTCATGCACATCGCCGGCAACATGCTTTACCTGTGGATCTTCGGGAACAATGTCGAAGACGCGATGGGCCATGCGCGTTTCATCGCCTTTTATCTGATCTGCGGCGTGGCGGCGGCGCTCGCTCACGCTTTCGCCGATCCCGTCTCCGAAATACCGACGATCGGGGCCAGCGGCGCCATCGCCGGCGTGCTCGGCGCCTATCTCGTCCTGCATCCGCGCGCCAATATTCAGGTTTTGCTGTTCCTCGGGGTGTTTTCGCGGATGTTGACCTTGCCCGCGGTGGCCGTGCTTGGGTTCTGGTTGTTGTTGCAGATCGTTAACGCGGCGCTGGGCGGGGCGGGCGGAGGCGGCGTTGCCTGGTTCGCCCATATCGGCGGCTTCATCGCCGGCATGGTGCTGATCCCGTTTTTCAAACACGGCCATGTTCGACTGCTCGACGCTGGGCGCGGGGAACGGGGCCCTTGGAGGCGGGGGCCTTGGGGTTGAGCGGCGCATTCCCTCCGTTCCGGCCGCGTTTTCCGTGGTTCGGCCCCGATCTCCAGACCCTTCGCAACATCCTCCAGCCGCCGCAGCCGGTATTGCCCGGCGGCGCCGAAACCCTGCACCTGCCCACAAACGACGGCAGCGGCGACGTTCTGACCGCGCTCTATCATCGCCAGCCCGACGGCGCCGCGCGCCCGGCGGTCCTCTTGATCCACGGCCTGACCGGCTGCGCCGACAGCCCGTATATGAAGGTGACGGCCGCCCATCTGCTGCGGCTCGGCTATCCGGTGGTGCGGCTGAATTTGCGGGGCGCCGGCAGCTCGCGCCAGACATGCCGGTTCCACTATCACGGCGGCAGGACCGCGGACATCGCGGCGGCAATCGCCGGCCTGCCCACGGCATTGACCCAGGCCGGGCTGTTCGCGGCGGGTTATTCGCTCGGCGGCAATCTGTTGCTGAAATATCTGGGCGAACATCGCGGCGACACCGCCATCCGCGCCGGTGTCGCGGTTTCCGCGCCGATCGATCTGGGCGCCGCCTCGCGGCGGCTTCGCGCCCCGCGCAACCGCGTATACGAATCCTATCTCATCGGCCGGATGCAAGCCGAGGACACCGCACCCAACGCCGCGATCACGGCAGCCGAGCGGGCCACGATTCTCGCCGCGCGCACCATCGTGGATTACGACGACGGCTTCGTCGGGCCCAAGAACGGATTCGCCGGGGCCGATGATTATTACCGGAGCTGTTCGTCCAACCGCTTCATGCCGGCGATCACGGTGCCGACCTTGGTGCTGCACGCCATCAACGATCCCTGGATTCCGCGCGAGGTCTATGCCGGCTTCGATTGGAAGAAGGCGCCCGCGCTGACCCCGGTTCTGAGCAAGGGCGGCGGGCATCTCGGTTTCCACGGCGGCGGCCACGCGGTTCCTTGGCACGACCGCTGCATCGAGACCTTTTTCGCGCGGCATGACCCGCCGCGTCGCGAAAATGCGGTCTAGAAACCCGCGGTAGGCCTGTCGTCGTGGCTGGATATGTCGCGCTGCTGCGTGCGGTCAATGTCGGCGGGACTGGCAAGCTCCCAATGGCGGAGCTTCAGGCGATGTGCCGCGATGCCGGATTCACCCGAATCCAAACCTACATCGCCAGCGGCAACGTCGTTTTCGAGAGCAAGGCGGCAGCGAAAAAGATCAAGTCCGCGTTGGAGGCGCGGCTTTTGGCCTATGCCGGGAAGCCGGTCGGTGTTGTGGTGCGAACCGCGGAGGAAATGGCGGCGGTTCTGAAGGCAAACCCATTTCCAAAGGCGGCTCCGAACCGAACCGTGGCTATCTTCCTGGACGAACCGCCGCCGCGCGATGCCCTGACCCACGCAGTTGGTGCGCAAGACGAGGAAATGTGCCTGGGTGAACGCGAAATCTATGTCCTCTACGGCGCCGCCGGAATGGGCAAATCAAAATTGCGGATTCCGGCCGGCAAGAACGGCACCGCGCGGAACATGAACACGATCGCCAAACTCGCGGCCTTGGCGGCGAAGCTGTGACCGGACTTAACTCCGGGAACCCAACAGCTTCGCGGCTTGCGGGGCGGCGTAGGTCAGGATGCCGTCGGCGCCGGCGCGTTTGAAGGCGAGCAAACATTCCAACATCGCCTTGTCCCCGTCGAGCCAACCCGCGGCGGCGGCGGCTTTCAGCATCGAATATTCGCCGCTGACCTGATAGGCGAAGGTGGGGACGGCAAACGTCTCCTTCACCCGGCGGATGATGTCGAGATAGGGCAGGCCGGGCTTGATCATCACCATGTCGGCCCCCTCGGCGATGTCGAGCGCGACCTCGCGCAGGGCCTCGTCGCCATTGGCCGGGTCCATCTGATAACTGCGCTTGTCGCCCGCGCCAAGGTTGGCCGCCGAACCCACCGCGTCGCGGAAAGGGCCGTAAAAGGCCGAGGCGTATTTCGCGGCATAAGCCAGGATACGGATGTTTTCGTGGCCGGCCGCGTCAAGCGCGCGGCGGATGGCGCCGACGCGGCCATCCATCATGTCCGACGGCGCGATGACGTCGCAGCCCGCTTTCGCCTGGACGACCGCCTGGCGGCACAACACCGCGACGGTCTCGTCATTGACGATTTCGCCGCCGCGCAGAAGCCCGTCATGGCCGTGGCTGGTATAGGGGTCGAGCGCCACGTCGCAGATGATGCCCAGCCCCGGCTGCGCCTTCTTGACCGCGCGCACGGCCCGGCAAATCAGGTTGTCGGGATCGGCCGACTCCTCACCCTCGGGCGTCTTCCGCTTCGGATCGATGGCGGGGAAGATGGCGATGGCGGGAATGCCGAGCGCAACGGCTTCGCCCGCCGCCTTGACCAAAAGATCGACGGACAGCCGCTCCACGCCCGGCATGGACCGCACCGGCGTGCGGGTTTTCCTGCCTTCGTGAACGAAGACTGGCCAGATCAAATCGTCGACCGCGAGCCGCGTTTCGGCGACCAGGCGGCGCGACCAGGGATCGCGGCGGTTGCGCCGCAGGCGGGTGTGCGGATAGGCGCCGAGCGCGGGAAAAAGCGGCGAACCGGCCATGGCATTCCATTGAAACAAAGGCGGGCCGGCATCTTAGGTCGCGCCCGCGCGCCGTACAACCCATGGTCTTTGCGCGGCAAATATGTTGGGGGCCGTGGCGTTGTTGACGCACATCAATGCGGGAACCCCGATTTGCGCCGTATAGAATAACCATGAAAACCTTCATCATCGAAGCCTATGGCGGACACCATGCGGCCGACGGTCCGGTGCGTCACTTCACCGTGCAGGCGGACACGCGTGAGGCCGCCATCGCCATGGTCAAACAAAGCTGGTCGACCCAGGTCTACGGTCGCTTCGACACCGTCGATGAAGTCGAAGAGTCCGACGAGGAGGCGCCGGGAATCGTCGATGAGGGACCCGGGCCATATCGCGGGGAAAAATTGTCGTAAGCCGCGCCCGGAGGTTTCCTCGGCCGGCGCCTCGCTTTTTTTGAGATGATCTCCGCAAATCGATCTTCTAAAGTCCCGAGCCGGGCTGGCGTTTTTCGCCCATGGGAGTGAGGCCACACATGGCGATTTCGCCAAGAATTCCTGTGCTTGCCATCATCCTGGCGATGGTCGCCCCGCCAGCCTTCGCCGAGGTCGCGTTGCAGCGCAGCGCGCCGGAGGCGGGAAGCGCGCAGACCCTGAAATCCTTGTCCGAGGTCCGGCTGTGGTTCGGGTCGGTGCTGGCGCCGGGCAGCGTCGCCATCGACGTGTTCGACGAATGCGGCAATCACGTCGACATGCGCGACCCCGCCGTGGAACGGGCCGACCGGCGCCAGGCCAGGATCGGAGTCGAACCCACCAATCCCGGAATCTACGAGGTGCATTGGAAGGTGACGGCGGAGGACAAGTCCGAGACCAAGGGCAGCTTCAAGTTCCAGGTCGCGCAATAACCGCCGCTCCCATGGCCGCCGACATCATCTTCGAAACGCGCGGTCGCGTCGGACGGATCACGCTCAACCGGCCGGCGGCGCTCAACGCCATCGATTTTGACATGAGCCGGTCGCTCCTCGAGGCGCTGAACGCATGGGCGGGCAATTCGGCGATCGCGGCGGTGGTCATCGGCGCGACCGGAGATCGTGCCTTTTGCGCCGGGGGCGACATCCGCGCGTTGTATCGGGCGCGCCGGGCCGGCGATTTCAACCTGCCGCGGAAATTCTACCGGCTCGAATACCGGCTGAACCGGCTCATCCATCGTTTTCCCAAGCCCTACATCGCCTTGATCGACGGCATCGTCATGGGCGGCGGCGTCGGCATTTCGGTGCACGGGTCGCATCGGGTCGTCACCGAAAGGGCGCTGTTCGCCATGCCCGAAACCGGGATCGGCATGTTTCCCGATATCGGCGCCAGCTATTTCCTGCCGCGCCTGCCGGGCTGGCTTGGGCTCTATCTTGGCCTGAGCGGGGCGCGGCTCGGTCCGGCCGACATGCTGTATTGCGGGCTGGCCACCCATTTCGTGCCCGCCGAGAAGCTGCCGGCGCTGGAAGCGGCGCTGGCCGACACCGGCTGGTCGAACGAACGCGGCATGATCGTCGATTCGGTGCTGGAACGCTTCGCCGCGCGGCCATACCCCGCGCCGCTCGCGGACATCGCCGAGCGCATCGATCGCTGTTTTTCCGGCGAGTCGGTCGAGGCAATCCTGGAATCGCTGGACAGGGACGGCGGCGATTGGGCGCGGGCGACGCTCGGCGCGCTGCGCGGCAAGTCGCCGACCAGCCTGAAGGTGGCCTTCAGGTTGCTGCGCGAAGGGAAACCGCTCGATCTTGAATCCTGTCTCGCGCTCGAATACCGCCTAAGCCAGCGGTTCATGGCAAGCCATGATTTCTACGAAGGCGTGCGGGCGTTGCTGATCGACAAGGACCTGGCGCCGAAATGGCGGCCCGCGAGTCTCGGTGAGGTGACCGAAGCCGACATCGCCGCCTATTTCGCGCCGCTGCCCGAAGGCGACCTGGTCTTCCCCGACCATTCCGAGTAGGTGTAATCCACGATGGAAGCGGCGATGTGGGGCGACCTAATACTGTTTGTCGCTGTCGGCTTCGCCGCCCAGTTGGTCGACGGGGCGATCGGCATGGCCTATGGGCTGTCGGCGACCAGCGTCCTTCTCAGTTTCGGGATCACGCCGCCGGTCGCGAGCGCGAGCATCCATGCGGCCGAAGTCTTCACAACCGGGATATCGGGTATCGCCCATTGGCGCTTCGGCAATGTCCGCTGGCGCATGGTGTTGCAGCTTGCGCTTCCGGGAATGGCGGGTGGCGTGGTCGGCGCCTACCTCCTCACCCACGCGCCGCTCCATATCATCGAGCCGACCGTTGCCACCTATCTCCTGCTGATGGGGGCGTGGATTCTCTGGAAGGCGTTTCACAAACGCGCGGCGCCGGCCGATACCCCCAAATGGATCGGATGGCTGGGCCTGGGTGGCGGCTTTGTCGATGCCGTTGGCGGCGGCGGGTGGGGCCCGATCGTCAACGGAACCCTGATCGGCGGCGGGGCGACGCCGCGTTACGCCATCGGCTCGGTCAACATGTCGGAGTTCTTCGTCACATTCGCCATCTCGGCGACCTTTCTCGGCACCATCGGGCTGGAACTCTGGCCGATCATTACCGGGCTTATCATCGGCGGCGCGTTGGCGGCGCCGCTCGCCGCTTACGCCGCCAGCCGCTTACCGCACCGCCCCATAATGATCCTCGTCGGTGCGGTCATCGTGCTGCTCAGCGCGCGAACGCTCCTAAATCTCGTTGGTTAGCGGCAGAATCCCAGTCGGGAAGCTAGGGGAGGCGCATATGAACTTGTCTCGCAGCCGCTACCACGCGCCCGGCACGTCGCCCGGCGCGCTGATCGAGCGCAAGGACGTTAAGCTTCCGTTGCGCATCCTGTTGTTCGACTATGATTCCGGGCATTTCGAGGCAACCGAACAGGCGAGCGTCGAGCAATGCGTGACCGGGCTCGCCAGCGCGGCGAAGACCTGGATTCACATCGAGGGCAGCGTCGATGCCGCGACCCTGCGGATCCTGGGGGAGGCGTTTTCCCTCCACGCGCTGGCGCTGGAGGACGTGCTCAGTTCCGGTCATCGGCCGAAGGTGGACCGCTATGGTGAACAGCTTTTCGCAATCATGGCGCTGCCCTATGTCGAGCGCGGCCGGATCGTTGCGGCCCAGGTCAGCCTTTTCCTCGGCAAGAACTACGTCATCAGTTTCCAGGAAGCCGGCGGCGACATATTCGAGCCGATCCGCCGCAGGCTGCGCGCCGAAGGCGGAAGAATGCGCAATCGCGGCAGCGACTATTTGTTCTATGCGCTGATCGACGTGCTCATCGATCACAAATTTCCGCTGATCGAGGCGCTGGGTGATCGCATCGAGGATATCGAGCGCGCCGTGCTCGACAAGGCGGCGAAAAGCGAGGCGCGCAAAATCCACGCGCTCAAGCGCGATCTCCTGACGCTGCGCCGCTTCGTCTGGCCCGAACGCGAGGTCGTCAATCGGCTGCGCCATGACGAAGACGAGCTGATAAAGCCGGAGACCCGCATCTTCCTCGCCGATTGCTACGATCACACGGTGCAGATCATGGACCTGCTCGAATCCTATCGCGACATGGCGGCGAGCTTGATGGAAGTTTATGTGTCGAGCGTCAGCAACCGCCTCAACGACGTCATCCGCGTGCTGACCGTGATCTCCACGGTCTTCATGCCGCTCACCTTTCTGACCGGCGTCTACGGCATGAATTTCGACCGCGGGGCCGGACCGTTCAGCATGCCTGAGCTGGGTTGGCCCTATGCTTATGTCGGGCTGTGGGTGCTGATGCTGGCGATCGCCGGCGGCATGGTGCTGTGGTTCCGCCGCCGCGGCTGGTTTTGAGGGGAGCCCAAGGGCGGCCAAACTCCAGCGATCACGGGTTGACTCAGATCAATGCGCCGAGCGGCTCGCCGCGGCCATGGTGATGGGCAATCTTTGGGAGAAACGCGGCCATGGACGACAACGCCCGCCAGGTTATCGGAGGCGCCGCGCCGTCGATCACGAGCCGGATCGACGCCATCACCCTGATCCCCGAGGAATACCGCGCCATTACGCCGCCCTGCCCGCGCAGCGCGAAGATCGAGTTGACCGCGCGATGCAATTACGGCTGCGCCTTCTGCGCGCGTTCGCTCAAATTGCGCGACCACAAGGACATGGCGTGGACTTTGTTCGAGCGTCTGCTGCCGGAACTGCGCGCGGCGGGGGTCGAGGAAATCGGGATGTTTTACCTCGGCGAGTCTTTTCTCTCGCCCTGGCTCGAAGACGCCATTGGTTATGCCAAACACGAATGCGGCTTCCCTTACGTCTTCCTGACCACGAACGGGTCGCTGGCGACGCCGGAACGGATCGATTCCTGTATGCGCGCCGGGCTCGATTCGCTGAAGTTCTCCTACAATTTCGCGGACATCGAACAATTCCGCGCGATCGCCGGCGTGAAGGACGGCCTGTTCGCCGATATGAAGTCCAATATCCTGGCGGCGCGCGCGGTGCGCGATCGCGTGTTCGCCGAAACCGGGCATCGCTGCGGCTTGTTCGCTTCCTACATCGACTATGACGGCGATCAAGGCGAACGCATGCGCGACGCCATCGCCGACATCGTGGGGGTCGTCGACGAGGTCTATGCCCTGCCGCTGTACAGCCAGGCCGATCTGGTCGCCGCGAGCGAACGCGCGCGCGGCTGGACCGTGACGCCGGGCAATCGCGGACGGGTGGGCGCGTTGCGCGAGCCGATCCCGTGCTGGGCGTTGTTCACCGAAGCGCATATCACCTATGAGGGGAAGCTGTCGGCCTGCTGTTTCGACCATGACGGCCGCTTCCACATGGGCGATCTCAAGACATCTGGCTTCCTCGAAGCCTGGCGCTCGGCGCCGTTCGCCCGGCTACGCGCCGCGCATCTGAGCGGCGACGTCAGCGGCACCGTGTGCGAGACCTGCGTGGTGTGCGCCACGCCAGAGGTGTCGGTGGCCTGATCCGCGCTATGCGGCGTCGCGGATCAAGATGTCGGCGGGGATGTGCCACTCATCGTGCAGCCCGCGGATCGCGGCTATGGAAAGCCGTTTGATCGAGCCCGACATGATCTCCGACGCGCGGCTGCGGCTGTTCAGCAAACGCCCCAGATCCGCCTGCGTATAACCCTTCTGCTCCATCCGGAAGCGGATCGCGTCGATCGGCGAAGGCGGTGCCATTGGGAAGACCTCGCGCTCGTACTTCTCCACCAGGATGGCAAGCACCTCCAGTTCGTGCCCAGCGGGCGTGCCCGACTCGGCGTCCATCAGTCGGTCGATCCGCTTCAATGCCGCCCTGTACCCTGCTTCCGTCTTGATCGCTCGCAGCATGTTCATACCTCCGTGACGTCGATCCGGTCGTACTCGGCATGTGTCCCGGCGAATCGCACGCGCGCAATTCCGATTTCGTAGTTGAACTGGACGACGAGCCGGTAGTTATCGTGTCCCAGGAACTGGTACAATCTCCGCGCTCCCGATTCCTCAGCCCCAAATCGTTGTTGACGCTGCCGCTTCCGGCGTAACATCGCCAGGGTATCGGTAGGATAGGACGAGGCGGCATGGGCGACGCGCGGCAGGGGCGGGACATCATCATCGAATTCCACCGCGTCGGCAACGCGGTGAAGGTCACGGCCGCCGACCCGGTCACGCTGGTCGAGGTTTCCATCGTCGGCTCGCCGGCGAGCAGCGAGGACACGCTACGCCGGGCCGCGCTTCGCAAGCTCGACTATGTCCTGGCCAAGCGCGAGGCGCAAAAATGAGGGACGAGATTGCGAGAGGGCTGCTAAGGTGCCTTGATGGATCCTCTATCTAAAGATACCGCGCTCAAATTCTGTGAACTCTGCAACTGGGTTTACGAAACCTGGGTGACGCATAAGTTTCTATTTGACGAGAACGAGACAAAAGAGACAAACATTGGAAAGTCGGCCTATTTCAGCAGTCGTTTGTCCATCATTACCCAGGAATATTGCCTTCAACAGATTGCTAGGTCCTGTTTACAAAGTTATTGACGTGAGAATCAAATCTTGATTCAAGGATTCCTCTTGATAGGAGGGATTCGTGAGCCGAGGCGATCTGAGCGAGG
>CANFCX010000088.1 GCA_947445225.1 Rhodospirillales bacterium | reverse complement strand
CGGTCATCTGAAGATCAACCGTGCCATCGCTACCCGCTACGACAAACTCGCCAGTTCGTTCCTCGATATGCTGCACCTGGCCGCGCTCCGTCGCCTCTTGCGTCATGCAACTTTGTAAACAGGACCTAAGCTGCACGACCCTGCGAAACAGGGAAGGTCTGTTAACCTCACGGTTGATTACATTTTGCAATTTGGAGAGTGGGGTGCGCAAAGGGATGAGATAGAGGGCATTGACAAAAAGCTCCAGTGCTTGTGGGGGCGCCTTGGACCCGCCCGCAATAAGACACTAGCTCACAATGATCTGGAGACGCTGATGGCCGGCGACGCCGTCGGATCGTTCCCCGACGGCGCAGCCGAAAACTACTTTGTTGCGCTTCAAGAACTTGTGAACAAGGTGCACGAGAAATGGGTCGATGGTCCGTACCCGTTCAATGATCTTGCCATAGCCGATGTCCAAGAGTTTCTCACGCTGCTTGAACGGGCTTGTCCCCGCAGTCCGGAACGCGATCGCCGCCCAAATTGACGGTTGATTATTTCGCCAGCTTCGCGACCCTACCCACTTTTTTTACCGTCAATCTTGAGGGTGTGAAATCACCGGCCCTTAGCCAACGATCGCCATCACGGTCAATATTACAGCCGAGGCTCTGAAGCCTTTGGCAAAATTCATGGCGCGAATGGTCGGCGCCAGTTAAACGCAAAATGTGCATCCCGCTGATGTCGGTGAACGGTTTAACATCACCGACTTCTACGATAACGGTCTTCTTATGGTGGGTCCCAATGGCGATCCCGGTTTCAAAGATCACGTTGAGTCTTGCCTGTCCGCGCAGTTTTCCTTCGGTCGAGCGCTCCGATTTAGCGACGAACTGCGATCTCAGCTTCGCTTGATCGTCAGGGGATAGCATGACGACGATTGCCTGCGCCTGCTCCATAATCTTCGTCACTGCATCATTCACGTACGGGTTGCCACCGCGACCGCGCGCCGCAATCCGGATTGCGTGACCCCACTCCAGGACCTTTAGGCCGAGAGCGCCAAGAAATTCATACATGGCGTCGCGCAAGTTGGCGTCGCGGCCATGCACGACAAAGACCGTGTTTTCCTTAGTTTTTGGTAGATTCGCCGCCTTCACATTTTTGCGCGCGACCGCACGCGGTACGATAGACGCGGCCGTTGGTGTGGCCACCGATATGTGATTTGGAATTCCTCGGAGTTCGGCTAGATCTTGCGTGCTTGCATATTTCTGCACGCTGATGTGATTGTCGCCCGCGAGCAGGAGTGCTCCGAGATGCCGCGGCACTCTGTTTTTTGCCGAAATCTGCTGGATGAGAGTGTAAACGTGTGCCTTGCTGACATCGAGTTTTTTCGTCAGTCGTTCCAGCAACCTCTGATTGATTGCCACCATTCGGCGTCAGATGGCCTTCCGTTTGTGGGTCTTTTTTGCGCCGCTTGCCTTCTTCCTGTGTTTGGCGACGTTCACATAGTTGGAACCAACACCGAGTAGGTTTGAAATTTCACGTGAGTTGAAGCCGACGCTGACGAGTTTCAAAGCAGCGGCGTCGGTTTCCATGTCCCTCGTGACAATCAGCGCCAGCAGCCGCGCGATCTTGTCGGCGGCGGATACGTCGTTCCCGATCTCGCCGCCCTGGTCAGCGGCGGGGTTTCTTTTTCGCAGCACTGCTTTTCCGAGGCATTTTGTTGCGAGCGACCCTGCGGAGTTCGTCGACCGACGCCTTCGTGCTCCCGGCTGCTTCAGCAGCATCGGCGCCCGTCAGGCCCAGGCCTTCAAGGAACGCGACGCGGTCCAATGTAGTCTTGAATTTGCCGGCCTGCTCGGCGGACTTCATGCAGAGGTACGCCAGCGATTTCCCGATGACGGGTAGCCAAGTCGATTGAGGGTCGTCGTTATCGGCCACAGATTCCACCGAGGCGAACCAAATCAGCACATGCTGTTGACGAATTGACTAAAAACCCTACCATATTTTGTAATCCACGACAAATGGTCATTAGGTAGTCAAGAGAAATTAGACCGGTTTTGAACGAGTGGGGCGTCGGGACCCCTCCATCCAGTAGGTATGCCGCGGGCAGTTAGGATGGCCTATACTTTGCGACCTGTAACCGCCTGTTGCCCGGAAAGCCGCTCATGAGTGTTGCCGCAGTCACCGCTTCAATGTCCGCCGCCGCTCCGGGCACCGGAGTCGATCGCGGTCCGGCGCTCACCATCCTCGCTACTTTTCTCCTGGGCGCGATGGCGATCACGGACCTCATCACCTTTACCCAGGGCGCCTTGTTCCTGGTCGGCGGTGTATCGGGGGTCGCCCTTTATCACGCATCCTTCGGCTTCACCGGAGGCTGGCGCCGGATGGTGATGGAACGCCGCAGCGCCGCCTTGCGGGCGCAGATGCTGATGGTGGGCATCGCCGCGATCGTCATGATTCCGTTGGTCACCGAGGGCCGCATCTTCGGCCAAATCCTCGTCGGCGCCTCTGGCCCGATCGGCGTTTCGGTCGCGCTGGGCGCGGCGATGTTCGGCTTCGGGATGCAGCTCGGCGGCGGCTGCGGCTCCGGCACCCTGTTCGCGGTTGGCGGCGGCAGCGCGCGGATGTTGGTGACGTTGTTCTTCTTCATCCTGGGTTCGTTGCTAGCGACGGCGCATTTGCCTTGGTGGCTGACGTTGCCAAACATCGGCGAATACAGCCTCGGCGCCAATCTCGGCGCTTTTGGCGGGTTGGCGGTGACACTGGCGGGCCTTGCCGCCGTCGCATTCCTGGTCGCGCGCATCGAAATCGCCCGCCACGGCAGCTTGGAGAAAACCCGGGCAGTCGGCGCGCAACGGCTCGACCGGCTCCTGCATGGGCCGTGGCCCCTGATCTGGGGCGCGTTCGCGCTGGCCGCGGTCAATATCGCGACGCTGCTGCTGTCCGGCCATCCCTGGTCGATCACCTTCGCCTTCGGCCTGTGGGGCGCGAAGGCGGCGCAGGCGTTGGGCGTGGCCGTCGAAACTTGGCAGTTCTGGACCTGGCCAGGTCAGTAGCTGGCGTTGCATGGCAGTATTCTGGCCGACGATACATCGGTCATGGATTTCGGGCTGGTCCTGGGCGCCGCGCTGGCCGCGTCGCTGGCCGGAAAATTCGCACCGAAGGCGAAGCTACCCTTTCTGTCCATCCTCGCGGCCGTGATCGGCGGGGTGTTGATGGGTTATGGCGCGCGGCTGGCCTTTGGCTGCAATATCGGCGCGTTGTTCAGCGGCATCGCCACCGGCAGCCTGCACGGTTGGTTGTGGTTCGGTTGTGCTTTCATCGGAAGCTGGGCCGGCGTGCGGGCGCGGCCGGCTTTCGGTCTGGCCTGATTAAGGAGAAGAAGCTTGGCAGATCGCAATGTCCTTCTGTTCGGTTCGGTTTTTGTCCTGGCGACGGCTGCCGTCGCCGCCGATTACGCCGCGCATAAGCCGCAGAATCTGCCGCCGGTGATCTCGGGGACGGCGGCGCCGCTAAACAAATGCGGCTTGGCCGCGCCTTGCGCGCCCAAGGCCGCCGAGAAGCCGCCGCATCCCTGCGGCCTTTAGGGATATGCCGGAGGCGCGCCGGCAAGCCGCGCACGAGGCTCTTTACGCCGAAGCGATCCTCGCCAAATCAGGTTTGAGCGTTGCCGGTGCCGTGCTTGCGGGCGTTTCCGAGGTGGTCGCCTGGCAGCGATATCCGGCGGGCGGGGTCGCCGACAAAGACAGCGGCGCGCATTATTATTACCACGCGCATGAGCCCGGCGAGGGCCCGGAACATGGCCATTTCCACTGCTTCCTGCGCCCATCGGGGGTCGATGGTCCGTTCCATCATCTGATCGCGGTCGCGGTGGACGGCGAGGGGAAGCTGGCCCGTCTGTTCACGGTTAATCGCTGGGTGACCGGCGAGGCGTGGCTGCCGGCGACGGAAATCATCGCGTTGCTGCCCCGTTTCGACATCCAGCTCGCCCGGCCGGATTACCTCGTCAATCGCTGGCTGACCGCGGTGACCCGGCTCTATGCCGATGAGATCGCAAATCTGCTGGTTGCCCGTGACATCGCGCTGGCGCCGATCTTGGCGCGCGGTTGGGATGCCGCCCTCGAGGATCGCGCTTTCGATGTCCTGTCCGAACGCCAGGTCAGCCTCAACCAGACCGCGCGGGAATTGGGTCTATAACATCGACGAAAGTCGATGAATCGGGGCTTGAAAAGACGTTCTTTTATTTCTATTAAGACAGGCACTTAACGCAATGTCTTTCGGCTTCGGAATAAAGAGGTCTCGATGCCGTTCAACAAACCGCTGCGCCCCTACACCATGCTGGACGTAACCAAAGTCAGCGCCGGCCAGGTCGGGGTCTATGGCCTGTTCAGCCGGGGCACCTGCGTTTATGTCGGCGTTGGAGACATCCGCGAAAAAATCGTGGGGCACCTCACCGGCGACAGCACGGTGATCGCGCGCGCCAGTCCGGATCAATGGACGGCGGAAATCACCCCGAATCACACCGCGCGGCTGAAGGCGCTCGTCGCCGAATTGAAGCCGGCCTGCAATCGCAAGGCGGGTTAGGTCAGAACAGCCCGACGATCCGTCCGTCCGGCCCGACATCGATGCTGTCGGCGGCTGGCACCCGCGGCAGGCCCGGCATCGTCATGATGTCGCCGCAGACCGCGACCACGAATTCGGCTCCGGCGGAAAGGCGGACTTCGCGCACCGGGACGATATGCCCGGACGGCGCGCCCTTGAGGTCGGGATCGGTGGAAAACGAATACTGGGTTTTGGCGATGCAGACGGGCAGGCGGCCGAAACCCATGGATTCAAAGGTGTCGAGCTGGGCGCCTACCGACGCATCCATCGCGATGTCCTTTGCGCGGTAGATTTTCTGCGCGATCGTGCGGATCTTGTCTTGGAGCCTCATGTCGTCGGGGTAGAGCAGGGTCAGTTTGCTGCGCCCGCTATCGGCGATTTTAGCCACGGCCCGCGCGACATCGGCGGCGCCTTCGCCGCCCATCGCCCAATGATCGGCCATCAAGGCCTCGACGCCGAGCCGGTTGCACCCGCTCCGGACAAGCGCGATCTCCGCATCGGTGTCGGCCGAGAAGCGGTTGATGGACACGACGGGTACGATGCCAAAATTCTTGATGTTCTCGACATGCCGGGCGAGGTTGGCCATGCCGGCGTCGAGCGCGCCGAGGTCTTCCTTTTTCAAGTCTTCCTTCTTGACGCCGCCATGCATCTTGAGCGCCCGGATGGTGGCCACGATCACCGCGCAATCCGGCGCCAGGCCGGTCTTGCGGCATTTGATATCAAGGAATTTCTCGCCGCCGAGATCGGCCCCGAAGCCGGCTTCGGTGACGACGTAATCGGCCAGCTTCAGCGCCGAGGTGGTGGCCAGCACGGAATTGCAGCCATGGGCGATATTGGCGAAGGGTCCGCCATGAATGAAGGCCGGCGTGCCTTCCAGCGTCTGCACCAGATTGGGCGAAAGCGCGTCCTTCAACAGAGCGGTCATCGGACCATGCGCCTTCAATTCGCGGGCGCGCACGGGTTTGCGGTCGCGGGTATATGCGACGATGATGTTGCCCAGGCGCTCCCTGAGGTCGTCGAGATTCTTGGCGAGGCAGAAGATCGCCATCACCTCCGACGCCACCGTGATGTCGAACCCGTCTTCGCGCGGGAAACCGTTGGCGGCCCCGCCAAGCGAGGAGACGATGGCTCGCAACGAGCGGTCGTTCATGTCGATCGCCCGCCGCCAGACCACACGCCGGGAATCGATGCCGAGTGTGTTGCCCCAATAGATGTGATTGTCGATCAGCGCCGCCAGTAGATTATGGGCCGCGCCGATGGCATGGAAATCCCCGGTGAAATGGAGGTTGATGTCCTCCATGGGCACGACCTGGGCATAACCGCCGCCCGCCGCCCCGCCCTTGACCCCGAAACAGGGGCCGAGCGAGGGCTCGCGCAGGCACAACATTGCCTTCTTCCCGATATGGTTCAGGGCATCGGTCAGGCCGACCGTCGTGGTGGTCTTGCCCTCGCCCGCCGGGGTAGGGGAGATGGCGGTGACGAGGATCAGCTTCCCATTCGGCCGGTCCTTGAGCGACCGGATGAATTCCATGGAGAGCTTGGCCTTGTAATGGCCATAGGGCTCCAGACTCTCCGGCCCGATGCCGAGTCTTTCGCGCGCGATCTCGGCGATCGGCCGTTTCTTCGCGGCCTGGGCAATGTCGATGTCGGACTTCGGCGCAAGATGCTGCGACGCAGGCATGGCGGCTTCCCCATCAAGACCGCTTTGAAGGCCATCGGAGGCCCGCGGCCTTTCGTTATCGGCGGCGACGGCGCCGCTTCTGCCGCCTACCTTTAGCGGCCTTGCCCGGCCGCATCAAGGGAGGGCTTGGCGATCGTGGATGGCTCCCCTTCCAGGAAGAGCGGGCGAGCCTGATCGAACTGCGTGGGGCCTTCGACGGCTTCTTTGGGAAGGCGGTTCGGGCCAGCACGACCTGCCTGATCATGGCCGATCACAAACGCTACAGCGTCGATGCGCGGACCGGTCGCGCCGACCATAGGCGCAGCTTCAAGCGCCACCAGGTCGTTTACGACCCGTGGCATCCTGGCCTCCAGATTGTCGTTTATGCTGCCATTTATGGGGAGTCCGGATGGTACGCTGAGCCGGAAATCGCGGTTTTTTGGGAAATGTCGATTGAGCATCCGTACCCGCCTGCTGCTTCTGGTGTTGCTGGCTACGCTATTGCCGGCGGCTTTTATCGGATTGCGCTTCGTCCAGGATCGCGCCTCGAATATCGAGGCCGCCATGCGCAGCCTCGAAGGCGCCGCCAACAGTGTCGCGACGACGATCGCCGACAAAATAGACAGCACAACGCAACTGCATTACGGGTTGGCTCGCGCCAGGGATCTCGACACCAACGACAAAGCGGCCTGCTCTTCCTTTCTATCCGCCATTCTTGACACAAATCCCCAGTATACCGGGATATTGACGATAGGACCGGACGGCCAATTACTTTGCGATTCACTGAGGACTGGACGCGCGCTCGACCTTCGGGATCGCGAGTATTTCCAGAAAGCCTTGGTCACGACGAATGGTGTGACGCTGGAGCCTGTCTTTGGGCGGTTGACGGGTATATCCGTTCTGCAGATCGCATATCCGGCGCGTGCAGAATCGGGCTCGCTCAAATTCGTACTTCTCGCATCGTTGAACCTCGACCAGCTGGTGCAGCAGTACAAGAGCGAGCTTCCACCGGCGAGGTTGGAGATTGCGCTCACGGATACCAAGGGGACTGTTTTGGTCGGAAAGCCATCCGACAAATGGAAAGACCGGATCGGCACGTCAATTGCCGCCACGAAAATATTCGAATTTGTAGTCGCGCATCCCGATGGCGGAGTCGGCGAAGTAACGCACCCTGACGGGAGCCGACAGGTGTGGGCGGTCGCGGGAATTCCCGAAGCCACGGCTGCCGGGGTTCATGTCATGGTCGGCATGGCGAGAGACGATCTGTTAATGGCCGCGAATTATCGCCTTCTCCAGGACCTTTCGATCTTGGCGGGGGTCTTTCTACTATTGTTCCTTGGCGACTGGCTGGTGGCCGATCTAGGTATTCGCAAACAGATCGGGCGCATCGCGCTGATGGCGGGAGAACTGAGCCGTGGCGATTTAGGCGCGCGTATTCCGCCGCCTTATCCGCGCGGGGAACTCGGCGGGCTGATGGCGACCCTGAACAGCACGGCGGAATCCCTTGGGCGTCAGCGTGCCGACATAAACAACCTTAATTCGAAGCTTCGGCACGCTCAGGAGATGGAGGCGATAGGTCAGTTGACCGGCGGCCTCGCCCACGATTTCAACAACCTGCTGGGGGTGGTTGTCGGCAACCTGGACTTGGCCGCGGAGCGGCTCGACGCCGACCCGACGGCGCGCAGGCTGGTCGATGGGGCGCTCGGTGGGGCGCTGCGCGGCGCGGCACTGATCAAGCAGTTGCTTGCCTTCTCGCGCCGGCAGTCGCTGGAGCCCAAGGTCGTCGACCTCAACGAGCGCTTGTCGGAGATGGTGGTGCTGCTCGAGCGCACGCTCGGCGAAAGCATCACGATCAAGACCGTGCCGGCCGTGGGCCTGTGGCCGGTGCTGGCGGACCCGACGCAGATCGAGTCCGCGATCCTCAATCTCTCGATCAACGCGCGCGCCACCATGCCCAACGGGGGTACGCTTACCATCCAGACCGACAATAGACACCTCGACGCCCAGTACGCTGCGCTCAACCCCGACGTCGCCGCCGGGGACTACGCGATGATCGCGGTCAGCGACACCGGTGTGGGGATGCCGCCGGAGGTGGTGGCCCGGGCGTTCGAGCCGTTTTTCACCACCAAGGAGACGGGCTCGGGGCTGGGGCTGGCCATGGTCCATGGGTTTGCCAAGCAGTCGGGCGGGCATGCGAGCATCTACAGCGAGGTGGGCCATGGCACAATAATCCGGCTCTACCTCCCCGCGGCCGAGTCCGGGGTTGTCGCCGAGGTCGAAGCGGCTAAGGAGACCGGCCTGCCCACGGGAGTGGAGACGGTGCTAGTGATCGAAGACCGCGAGGATTTGCGCGCGACTGCCGTCGCGATGTTGCATCGCTTGGGTTACCGCACATTCGAGGCCGGCACCGGGGCCGCAGCGCTGACGATGCTGCAGGGCGGCGCCAAAGTCGACTTGGTGTTCACCGACATTGTGATGCCTGGCAGCATGTCGGGGGTCGATCTGGTCCACCAAATGCGGGTGCTCGGCATCAAGATCCCCGTCCTCATCACCTCGGGCTACGCCAGTCCGCACGTGCTGCGCGATCAGGAGCAGATGCTCGATCTGCTAACGATCGGCAAGCCCTATCGCATCGCCGACCTCGCGGTCGCGGTACGCGCGGCGCTTGCCGGCAAGGCCTTCGGGCAGTGGCGATAACGGCGAGGAAAGGGTGCCCAAGGCCATGGAGTTTTTGCGGTTCCACTTTCCCGGACGAAGCTGGCTCGGTTGATTTGCCGGCGCTTCACTGGGGCTTACAAGGGGCTAGGCCGTTTCGACCTAGCCCCTTGATATAACTGGCTCCCCGGGACGGATTCGAACCGCCGACCAGCCGGTTAACAGCCGGCTGCTCTACCGCTGAGCTACCGGGGATCGGCACAATCGAGACGATAGCGCGGAAGAAGCGGCCTTATAGCAGCATCGGCGGGGGGACGCCAGCGCCTCGGGCCGCATTTCCTGGGCGATCGGAACCAGGGTCGAACTCTTGGCGCTTGGCGGCTTTCCTGAGAGCCCCGGAAGCCGAGATATTGACAATACTGTTGTCGAACGTATATTGACAACATAGTTGTCATATTGGGAGGCGGTGATGAATTTGGACACCATCGAGGCACTGGTTCGGGGCCATTTCGAGCCCCTGCAATACGCCGCGTTTTTTGCAGTGTTTGTGTTTTTGGGCTGCATCGAGTTGGTGGCGCCGCTGGGCCGCGACAGCATCGACCGTCGCCGACGCTGGCCGGCCAATGGCGGGCTTACCGTCCTCAACATCTTGGTTCTCGGGGCCATGCCCGTGGGCATTGTCGCCGCCGCCGATCACGCGGCGGTGCAGGGCTGGGGGCTGCTCAACCTGGCGGTGGTGCCGCCGGCGTTGGCGTTGGGGGCGGGGTTCCTCCTGCGGACTCTCTTGGGCTACTTCATCCACGTTGCCATGCACAGGGTGCCGCTGTTGTGGCGCATCCATCGGGTTCACCACACCGATGTGCAAATGGACGTCTCGACGACGGTACGTTTCCATCCGCTCGAATTGGTCGTCTCGATGCCGGTTCTTCTCGGGATGGCCGTGCTGCTCGGCATTCCGCCGCTGGCACTGATTCTGTACGAGCTGTTGGATACGGCCATGGCGGTTTTTACCCACGCCAATATCCGGCTGCCGGACCCCGTCGATCGGGCGCTTCGGCTGGTGCTGGTTACGCCCGCGATGCATCGCCTTCACCAT
>CANFCX010000087.1 GCA_947445225.1 Rhodospirillales bacterium | reverse complement strand
GTGACGCTTGGCGCCAGATATTTGCGGCAGCTTATTGAGCATGAATCGGTCCAGGGCAACCTTATCCTGCTCGCGGCGGCCTATAATGGCGGGCCGGGAAACCTCGCTCGCTGGCAGAAAACGCGCGAACTCGGCGAGGATTCGTTGCTGTTCATCGAGGCCCTGCCGTCGCGCGAGACGCGCCATTTCATCACCCGCGTCATGTTCAATTATTGGCTGTATAGCGAGCAACTCGGGCGCCCCGCGCCGAGCCTGACCGCCCTTGCCGCCGGCGGTCGCGCGACCTACTCTGGCGCCCTGGGCGAAGGTGCCCGGATCGCCTTCAACAACGACAATTGATCGATGTCGAGGATCGACGAAACCCGTCCTTTTCTTCCGGTCAACATCGCCATCCTCACCGTCTCGGATACACGAACCGAGGCCGATGACAAATCCGGCCAGACACTCGTGGATTTGGCTGGCGGCGCCGGGCACCATGTCGTGGCAAGGGCGATCGTTCGCGACGAACGCGACGCCATCGTCGCCAAACTCAAGGCTTGGATCGCCGATCCAGCCGTGGACGTCGTCATCTCCACCGGGGGTACCGGCGTCACGGGCCGCGACATCACGCCCGAGGCTTTCAAATCGGTCTATGAAAAAGAGATCGAGGGTTTCGGCGAACTCTTCCGCATGTTGAGTTATCCCAAGGTCAAGACCTCCACGATTCAGTCGCGCGCGACTGGCGGCGTGGCCGGCGGCACCTATCTTTTTGCATTGCCGGGATCGCCCAATGGCTGCCGCGACGGCTGGGAGGAGATCCTCAAATGGCAGCTCGACAACCGCCATCGGCCCTGCAACCTCGTGGAATTGATGCCGCGATTGCAGGAGCATAAGAAGAAACCGGCCTAATTTCTCGCCGGCCGCCCGAGCGCACGGCAGCCTCACCCAGATAGCGCAGACGTTCTCTCGTTGTTCACAATCGAGAGAGCGCCCGCCGTTGTTCCCGAACGGGCATTACGCTTCCCCGCCAAAATTTGCTAGACTGCCCGGGCGTTGCGTCAGGCTGCGCGCGTTCGCAGGGCGAGCGCGCAATCGGAGGGCTTCACCCATGCGAGAAAAAACCATTCGTTCGGCGGTCCTGGCGATCGTCGTCGGCGCGGCCACGGTCATTGGCGCCGCCACGGCGATTGCGCATGAAGTGAAAATCACATTCCTCCACTTCAACGACATGTACGAAATCGGCCCAACCGATGGCGCCGGCGGGTTTGCCCAGCTCATGACGGTTCTGAAACGCGAAAGGGCCAAAAACCCCAACGCCATCGTCACCTTCGGCGGCGCGATGCTCGGGCCTTCGGTGTTGTCCAGCATCACCAAGGGCGAGCAGATGATCGAGCTGGCCAACGCCATCGGCATCGACGTCGCCGAGGTCGGGCATCACGATTTCGCCTACGGCCCCGACGTGCTGAAACAACGCATCGCCGAATCGAAGTTCCCCTGGCTTGGCGCCAATGTCGTCGGCGCGGACGGCAAGACTCCGCTCGGCCTCAAGTCCACGCTGATCAGGACCATCGACGAAGAGATCAAGGTTGGCTTCCTGGGCGTCATCACGCCGGACGCCGCCTTTCAGTCGGCCGCAGGACCGACGATCAAATTCCTGCCCGTGGCCGAAGCCGCGCGCGCCGCGGTGAAGGAACTCAAGGATCAGGGCGCGCATCTGATCGTCGCGCTAACCTTTCTTCTCACCACCGAGGATCGCGCCTTGATCGCGGCGGTGCCGGAAATCGATATCGTGCTCGGCGGGCGCGAACTGGAGAGGCTCGCCACCAATGTGGGCACCAAACGCGTGCCGCTGGTGAAGACCCGAATGAATGGCGAGGATGTCGTCCAAGTCGACGCCTTTATCAACATTCATGGCGGCGAGCGGTCGCTCCGCACGGCGATGAACCGGTTCGATACCAAGAACATCGATGGCGATGCCGCCATCATGCCGATCGTCAATAAATGGAACGACCGCGCCGAGAAGGAATTGTCGCAGCCGGTCGGCAAGGTAACGACGGCGCTCGACAGCCGCCGCGACTTTGTGCGTACGCGGGAAACCGCCATCGCCAATCTGTTCGCCGATGCCCTGCGCGCCGGGGCGAAGGCCGAAATCGGCCTCCTCAACACCGGTGGCGTTCGCGGCGACCAAACCTATGAAGCCAATGTCACCTTCACGCGAAAGGATGTGCTGAAGGAGTATCCGTTCGGTAATCGCTCCGTCGTGCTCGAATTGAAGGGCGAGGATTTGTGGGCCGCGCTCGAGAACGGTGTCAGCGATGTTGGTAACCGCGCCGGCCGGTTCCCTGGCGTCTCGGGGGTCAAATTCACCTATGACCAGAACAAGGATCCGGGCGCTCGTTTGGTGGAGGCGACCGTCAACGGCAAGCCGCTCGAAAAAAACGCGACGTATCGCGTCGCCACGATCGACTTCATGTTCACCGGCGGCGACGGTTATGTTGATTCGCTCGGCAAGGGCAAGAAGCTTATCGATCCCGCCGATGGTATCCTGCTGTCGCAGTTGATCATCGACCACATCGCCGAAAAGGGTTCCGTGGCGCCCAGGGTTGAAGGCCGCATCGTCGAGAAATAAACCGCTGCCGCCCGGATTTCGATCGGGCGCATGGAGGAGACATCAATGACCTCATCAATCTCGCGTCGCGCGGCATTGAAAATGGCGGGCGCCTCGGCGGCGACTCTGGCGGCATGGCCGGCCTGGGCGCACGAAGCGGACATGGAGGACAGCGAAGACGATCTTACCGCCGCGAAGATCAAGCCGCGGCAAGGTGCCAAAGGCGCCGGTGGGCCGACTCGCGTCGTCACCGATTCCGCCGGACGCAAGGTGACGGTGCCGCAAAAGATCGATCGCGTCTTCGTGGCCGGGGATCCCGCCTCGGTGATGGTCTATTCGCTGACACCGGAAAAACAACTCGGCTGGACCCTGCGGATATCGGACAAACAAAAAGAATTCATGCCGCCGGAATACGCCAATCTGGCGATGTTGGGCCGCATCACCATGCGGGGCGACACCGCAAACAAGGAAGTCGTGCTCAAGGCCGACCCCGATTTGATCATCGACTACGGCACGATCAACGACCGGTTCACATCGCTGGCCGATCGGGTTCAGGAACAACTCAAGGTTCCCTATCTTCTCCTCGACGGTACATTTTCAAACATCCCGAAGGTGTATCGCGAATTGGGAAACATTCTCGGCGCGCCGGAACGCGCCGAGAAGCTTGCCGCCTATGCTGAAAAAGTCCTCGCCGACGTCGATGCCGCCAGGGCGCAGGTGCCGGTGGCAAAACGTCCGAAGGTATTCTACGGCCGCGGCCGCGACGGGCTGGAGACCGGACTCCGGGGCTCCATCATCGTCGAACTTCTCGATCGCGCCGGTGCGATCAACGTCGCCGACGCCGCGGGCGAGCAGGGTATCGCGACGATCTCGCTTGAGAAGGTCCTCCAATGGGACCCCGATATCGTGCTGACGATCGAGCGCAATTTTTATCAAAACGCCAAACGCGACCCACGCTGGGGCGCTCTGCGCGCGATCAAGGAAGGGCGGTTCTATTTGGCGCCCGACCTGCCGTTCAGCTGGTTCGATCATCCGCCGGGCATCAATCGCCTGATCGGCGTGCGTTGGCTGATCAATGTCCTTTATCCGCAGGTGCCACAGACCGATCTCGCCTCGGCTGCCCGCGAATTCTATGAATTGTTCTACCATCACAAACTGACCGACAAACAGGTCGCCGAGTTGCTGTCCTCCGCGGCGCGAAAAATCTAACCGCGCTTCGCCGCCAAAGGCCTCACCCCGGCGGGTGAGGCCTTTTTCTTTCGCGCCATGCCGCCAAATCGTCGGCATCGTCGATGTCGTGAAGCGTATCGCAGCGAGCGACGCACCATCGACTCGGCAAACCGGCCAACGTATCGGCGAGTGCGTCGGCCGTGGACCAGCGAACCTTGCCAAAGAGCCCGAAGGGCAGCCGCCTGTTGTGAAGGCCCACGAGCCAATAGCCGCCATCGGCTGCCGGACCGAACACGGCGTCATGCCCGCTAAGCAACGCAAAGGCGCGGGCGACATGTGCGCCTTCAATCGCCGGAATGTCGCTGCCGATGATGACGGTTGGCCCCGGCGGCAGGCGGCGGGGCACCCGGGCCATCCGCGCTCCCAAGTCGCCGGTGCCTTGGGGAAGGACCGGTAATCCGCCGCCCCAGGATTGACCCAACCTTGCCATCTTATCGGGCGTGATCGCGAGCCAACATTTCCAGCGCCGGTCGCGGCCGACGCGCCGAATCAATTCGGTCAGAGTCGCGCGGTAATAGTGCTGCGCGGCAACCGCCCCAATCCCGCCGGCAAGCCGGCGCTTCACCTGTCCAAGGAGCGGAGCCTTGGCGAAGATAACGAGATGGCGCGTGGGCCTCATCCGTAGACCCGCAGGATATGACGCGGCGGTACCCCGGCCAGATAGAGCGACAGGCACAGGAGGTTTCGCAGGCCGCGGCGCAGATAACCGTCGCGCCGGTAGCGCGCCGCCGAGGTCACGGCGGCGCTGCCCAACATGACGATACGACGCCGACCGACGCGGCGAACGAAATCCACATCCTCCATCAACGGCAGGGCTTGATAGCCACCGAGAGAATCGTAGAAGTCACGGTGGATCAGCAATCCCTGATCGCCATAGGGCAGGCCAAACGCGCGACAACGCCATCCGACGATCGCTTCCAGCCGTCGCGCGGACGGCGCATCGTCGTCGAGGGCAAAGCGAAACGCGGCCGCCGCGGACTGGGCATTCGGCCTGGCGATGAATGTCCGGGCGGAACCGCTCCAGCCCGGCTCCAACACCGTGTCGGCGTGAAGGAACAGGAGCCAGGGTTCACGCGACGCGCGGGCGCCCGCGGCAAGCTGAGTGCCGCGGCCGCGCGGCGCGGCGATCGACCTCGCCCCCAGGCGCGTGGCGAGGTCGGGCGTGCCGTCATGCGAACCGCCATCAATAACGACGATTTCGAATTGAGCGTCGCTGGCCTTCGCCTCCGACAGCGCCGCCAGCGTTGCCTCCAGCCCCGCGGCTGCGTTCAGCGTTGGGATGATGACGGAGAACATTTTCGTTCGGTGTGGGGCCGGCCGAAGAGAAGTGTTTTGCTGTGGCGCCTCATGAACGCACATTATGCGTCATTTCCAGGGAAGCTGGTCTCGGCAGATGTTCGACCTCGCGGCGCTTCATGCCGCTCTCATTTCCCGGCCCGATCTCGCCGATTTGCGGCTGGCGGATTTTCAGCCCTTGCCGGCGAAGGGTCTGGCGCATCTGCATTTGCGGCTGGCGGGGCGCGGCCTCGTGCTGCGCGTGCCACTCTCAAGCCAGATCGGATTGTCGCCCGCCGACAATCTTCTCTATCAAGCGGCCTGTTTTGAACGCGCCGAGCCATCGGGTATGACGCCGCGGCTGCACGCGAGTCTCCCGGTGGCCCCCGGATTGCCCTTTGGCGCCTTGCTGGTCGAGGAGATCGTCGGCCGTCCGCCGCGCCTTCCCGATGAGCTTCCCGCCATTGCCGAAAGCCTCGCCCGGATTCATGGCCTTCCGCTCCCGGCGCGTGAGGCCAGACCCCCGCTCAACGATTTTGCCGATCCCTTCGCCGCGACTCTGGCGGCGGTGGAACGACAGGCGGCAAGGCTGCCCGAAGCCGGGCTGAGTCCGAAGGCGCGGTCGGCCATCGAGGAAGAGATTGCCTGGGCGCGAGACTTCGCCAGTGATGGCGGCGCCGCGCGCTCACCGCGTGTGTTGGTCGCCACCGATACCCATCCCGGCAATTTCCTGATCCGCGCCGACGGAAAGGCGATCCTCGTGGATTTGGAAAAATCCGCCTATGGATCGCCCGCTATCGATCTTGCCCATGCCAGCCTGCGCCCTTCGACAAACTGGGACCCGGATTGCGGCAGAACACTCTCCCCCACCGACACACTTGCCTTCTACCGCGACTATCTCGATCGCATCGGCCGGCAAAGGGCCACCGTGCTTTGCCCCTGGCTGCTGCCGATGCGCAGGCTGACCTGGCTGCGCACGATTACATTCTTCGTTCGTTTTCGCGTTGAACGCGAAGCGGAGCGGCTGGCCGGCTCGGTTGATCCCGCCGTGCTGACGCACATTGCCGATTGTATCGCCGCCAATCTGGACGCCGCGGCAATCCAGAGCGTTCGGCGCGAATGGAAAGGTCCAGATCCCTTGCCGTTGGGCGAATTATGTTCTTGAAATGTTCTCATTGGCGCTCATAATGGGACATGGACGAATCCAGGCCCTCGTCGGTGCGTGCAATTGCCGGGCAGGCTCCCGGAACCCAAGCGGGGCAGCGAAAAGGCCGGGGCGCGGTCAGCAACCCGGCGAGCCGCTTCGACGTTGAAGGGCGGGAAGCTGCCGATGATGGCTGGTGGCAGGATGATGACCTGCCGCCGCTCAAGACCACGATCACCCATGACGCGACGCGCACGATCATCGCGCGCAATGATTCGCCCGATATCCCTTTCGACCGGTCGATCAATCCCTATCGTGGTTGCGAACATGGCTGCATCTATTGCTTCGCGCGGCCGAGCCACGCCTATCTCGGCTTGTCGCCGGGGCTAGATTTCGAAACCAAATTGCTGGTCAAACCGGACGCCGCCCGGCTTCTCGATGCCGAGTTGCGGGACCGAATGTATCGCTGCGCGCCCATAGCGCTGGGCACGAACACCGATCCCTATCAACCGATCGAGCGGGAGTTGCGTATCACGCGTCAGGTTCTGGAGGTACTCGCGCGTTTCTCGCATCCCCTCAGCATCGTGACGAAATCGGCGTTGGTTGGACGCGACCTCGATATCTTGCAGCCGATGGCCGCGCGCAACCTCGCCTGCGTCTTCGTTTCGGTGACGACGTTGGAGCCGGAACTTGCGCGCAAGATGGAGCCGCGTGCTTCCGCTCCCCACCGCCGCCTCGAAACGATTAGGGAGCTGGCGAAGGCCGGCGTGCCAACCGGTGTCATGGCGGCGCCGATGATTCCAGGCCTCAACGATCACGAACTCGACCGCATCCTTGATGCCGCGCGCGCGGCCGGCGCGACGCGTGCCGCCTACACGCTGCTGCGCCTGCCTCATGAAATCAAAGACTTGTTCGCCCAGTGGCTCGAGGCGCACGCCCCGTTGCGCGCCAAACACGTCCTAAACTTGGTGCAGCAGACACGCGGCGGGCGTCTGAACGATCCGGAATTCGGCTCGCGCATGGTTGGCGCCGGCCCTTACGCACAGCTTATCGCCGCGCGCTTTCGGTTGGCCAGCGAGCGAATCGGGTTCGATCGGACCAGGCTCGATCTCGACACCAGCCAGTTCAAAACCCCACCACGCCAGGGAGATCAGTTGACGCTCTTGTGAGACGAGTGGGTTGGGTATAAACGGCCTTTCGACCATGCCCAATTTTCGTCTCGAACGTTCGGCCGGCGGTATCGTCGCCGGCATCGACGAAGCCGGACGCGGGCCCTGGGCGGGGCCCGTCGTCGCCGCTGCGGTGATCCTCCAAGCGGACCGGCTGCCGCGGAGATTCATTAGCGCCATCGACGATTCGAAAATGTTGAGCGCGGACCGGCGCCAGGATGTCTACGCCAAGCTGATGGCGGCGCGGACCAAACACTTTGCCTGGATCGGCGTGGGCGCGGCCAGCGTCGGTGAAATCGACCGTTTGAATATCCTGGAAGCGACGATGCTCGCGATGCGGCGGGCCTTGCTCCGCCTGCCCATGTGTCCGTCATTGGCACTGGTTGATGGCAACCGAGCGCCGTCTCTGCCCTGCGCCGTGCGTACCGTCGTGGATGGCGACGCATTGTCGGTTTCGATCGCCGCGGCATCGATCGTGGCCAAGGTCATACGCGACCGGCTGATGGCGCGGCTGGCGCTCCGCTATCCGGGGTTTGGATGGGAGCACAACGCTGGCTACGGCACGCGTGAACACGCCGGTGCCCTGCGCCAACGGGGGCCGTGTGTCCATCACCGCGCCAGTTTTGCCCCGATCCGTGCCCTCCTAACGGGCTAACTCTTTGACTCAACAAACATATTGACGGGTGAGTCGGCCTGACTCATGCTCCCCCTCGGGCCGGTTGGGGGGCCTGCGATTTGGTCCAAGACGAAATCCTGGTGGGCGATTGCATCGAGCTGATGTCCGGTTTGCCGGAAGGCTCGGTCGATATGATTTTCGCCGATCCCCCGTATAACCTTCAGCTCAAGGGTGAGCTGCGCCGGCCCAATGAAAGCCTGGTCGATGGCGTGACCCAGGAATGGGACCGTTTCAGCGGCTTTGGCGATTACGATCGGTTCACCAAGGCCTGGCTGGGTGCGGCACGACGGTTGTTGAAGACCGACGGCACGCTGTGGGTCATCGGCACTTATCACAATATCTTCCGTGTCGGCGCCGCGCTTCAGGACCTCGGCTTTTGGGTCTTGAACGACGTGATCTGGCGCAAGACCAATCCGATGCCGAATTTTCGCGGCCGGCGCTTCACCAATGCCCATGAGACCCTGATCTGGGCGGCCCGCGAAGAAAAAAGCCGCTACACCTTCAATTATTCGGCGCTGAAGGCGCTCAACGACGATCTCCAGATGCGCAGCGATTGGCTGCTGCCACTGTGCACGGGGACGGAAAGGCTGAAGGAGGATGGAAAAAAGGCCCATCCCACGCAAAAGCCGGAGGCGTTGCTGCATCGGGCCGTGATCGCTTCGACGCGGCCCGGCGATCTGATCCTTGACCCCTTCTTTGGCACCGGCACGACCGGGGTGGTCGCCAAACGTCTTGGCCGCCATTTCATCGGTTTGGAACAGGAGACGGCCTATGTCCGGCTGGCCCGTGCCCGGCTTGCCGCGACCGAACCGGCGCTACCGGACGAACTCGAATCACCGGGCCGGCGCGAAGAGCCGCGCATTCCCTTTGGCTGGCTGATCGAACGGGGCCTGCTCCGCCCCGGTGACATATTGTTTGACGCCCAACGGCGACACAGCGCGAAAGTCCGCGCCGATGGCAGCCTGATCAGTGCGACGGCCAAGGGCTCCATCCACCACGTCGCCGCCGAGCTTCAGGGCGCCATGAGTTGCAATGGCTGGACGTTCTGGTTCGTGGAACGCGACGGCAACCCGCTGGCGATCGACCATCTGCGGCAAAGACTGCGGGCGGAATTGAACTAGCCTCGTCACACCGCCGCGCGGGCGTGGGCGGCGATTTTCTTCATGAGTGTCGGTAGGGCATGGGTGTGAAGGCGATCGGGCCGGCACCAGATGCCACCGGCCGCCCGCGACGCGGCAACGCGACCGCGCAATACCGTTAGCCGCAGTTCAAAATGGGTGAACACGTGGCGCACGATTCCGGGTAGCTCCCGCCACCGCGACTTGAGCGGGGCTTCCGCCGCCGCCTCTTCTTTCGCCCAGGTGTCCGCCCGCCAGGGTGTTGATGGAACCTCCATCATGCCGCCGAGCAGCCCGCTTTCCGGCCTGCGCCGAAGCAAGACGCTGCCGTCGCTCCGCTCGACCCAAAAGGCGACGCCGTGGCGGATGGGGCGGGTTCCCTTTGGGCGGCGAACCGGAAAGGCCTCGGGGCTGCCGGTCGCCGCCGCGGCGCAGGTCTCGACCCAGGGACAAAGTGGGCAGCGCGGCCGCCGAGGGCTACAGAGAGTGGCGCCCAGATCCATGACCGCCTGCGCGTAATCACCGGGCCGGCGGCGCGGCGTGAGCGTCGCGGCAAGGCGGCGCAATCGCGATTTGGCGGCGGGCATGGGTGTGTTCACGGCGAACAGGCGCGACATCACCCGCTCGGCGTTGCCATCGACCGGAGTCGCCGGCGAGCTATTGCCGAATCTTGGTGACGGCCTGACGGATCAGGCGGCGGCTTGGGCTTGAGGCACGGCAGAATTGCCGATGACTTCGATCCCATCGGTGAACTGCACACCTTGGATCACCTTTGGCAACTGGTTGTGACCGTCGAGGCGGCGCCAGCTTTTCTGCGCGGCCTCGACGAGCTTAAAGACCATGGCGAGCGCGGTCTTGTTCGAGAGGCAGCCCTTCG
>CANFCX010000086.1 GCA_947445225.1 Rhodospirillales bacterium | reverse complement strand
GTTCTGATCAAGGATGTCGAAGACCCGCATCACGCCAACCCGCGCCGCCTGGAGCAGCGACCAGGTTTCGCTGATGCCCGTGATCGGACCGTAAAGCACCGCGAGGTAGCTGACGAAAACCAGCATCTCTCCAATCGTCAGCCCGCCCGACATCACGGCGCGGGCGCCAAACCACAACACCGCGGCGGTGCCGCCCGCCACAAGCAACTGAATGACCGCGGAATAGGCCGTCTGCCAGGTATAAAGCCGTAGGGCGGCATTGAGCTGCTGGTGACTTGCGGCCATGAAACGGGCGTGTTCTTCGTCTTCCTTGGTGAAGGCCTGAACCACGCGCATGGCCGGCATGACGCGCTGCAACAGAACATAAACCGCGCTTTCCTTGTCGCGCGCCCGTTCGGCGGCGGAGCCGATGTGTTTGTTGAAGGCCGAAATGGCGAGGTACAGGGGCGGGCAGACGACCAGCGCGATCAGCGTCAGGTTGGTGTCGAGCTGCATCATGATGATGAAGATGCCGACCAACATGACCAGCGACTGCACGGCCGGCATCAAGCCATTCATGATCATGCTTTGAATGGCGAAGGTGTCGGCGGCAACCCGGTATTGAAGATCGCCGACCTGATGGCGCGTGTGAAACAGAAGCGACTGCCGCTGAAGATGCGCGAATAAATCGCGCCGAAGGTCGCGGACCAGGCGCTGCCCGATCTCCACCGACGTGAAGTTGTTGAGAACACTCATGCCGCCCGCCGCCGCCTGGATGAGCACGACGGAAATGACCGCCATCAGCAGCAACGTCTCGGTCATCCAGCCCGTGGCGCCCGACCACACCATCGGGGCGCCGCCGACGACGTGATCAACGATCACCTTGATCGGCCAGGGGCGCAGCAATTCGAGCCCGCTGACCAGAAAGACTTGGCTGAATGCCCAGATCAACGGGAGCCGATAGGGTCTCAGATAGGGGAAGACCTTGTCGATGCTCTGGGAGATCGAGCTGAGGCCGGTCATGCGACGCTAACCTTTTTCCTGGCCGCTTAGACGGCGGCGCACCTATTCCGCCGGCGCCACGGCCTTTTGGCTGGCCATCGCGCGGGGGGCGTCCGCGCCGACGCGGACAAGGTTGAGGCGATGGGCAACGATTTCGGAGACCTGATGCAGGATGCCGCCAAGTTGTTGGTTCTGATAAACCACGACGCCCAGGCATACCGCCGCCGCCGCAACCGCCGCCGCCGCAGCCATGGGTGTTGATGTCGCCGCGCCAAGAGCCGCGAGGATGGCGCAACCACCGAGCACCGCCTTGCCAATCCGCGAAGGCCGCAGCGCGCACCTCACCCGGAACAGCCGTTTGCCGCTGCCATGGTTTTCGACGCCGACCCGGATGAATGCCCGTGCCCAAACGCCGCGGGCGATCTTGAGGTCGTAGTCGCTCCACCCTTCGTCGATGACGACGAAATATTTACGCGGGATCAGGAATTCAATGATGCCCTTGAGAAGGGCGTCCTTTTCGCGGCCGCTTTCGGTCCAATAGGACAAGTTCATCGCCATGCCGCGCAAGGAAAAGCGCGCGGGCTGCCGCGTCGATTCCAACGGGAAAGCTTCAACGCCGTTGAAGCCGCGAATGCGCCAGCGCGTCCGCTCCCAACCGCGGAGCAGCGGACCCAAATAAATGAGCAGCGCGACCAGCAGCCGAGCGCGGACGTCGCGGAACCGGGGGTCGAGCGGCGCGTGCCAGGCGCCATGTAGGCAGCGCCCCCAGGACATCATCATGGGCAACGTGCCGAACCAGGCATAACCGCCATCGATCAGGGCGAACGCAAACAACAGGGCGGCGGCGATGTTCCATTCCAGCGTCAACGGCAAGAACCAAAGCAGCGGCGTCGGCCGTTCGTAGAGCGACTGAAACGGTGCCGAACCGAAGATTCCCCCATAAATGGCTGGCTTGCCCGGTGTTATCGCCGAGAACATGTCGCCATAAATGCGGCCCGCCCAACTGGCCTGGCCGAAGGCGTTGAAGCGCTGCGGGTGTTTTTTGTAGACCATGGCTTCGGCTTTGCCGTAGCCGCGCTGCTGTCCGATATAGGCGCTCAAGGTATTGCGGCGGAAATGCCAGACCACGGCGGCGGGGCTGAAGCCGATGACGTAGCCGGCATTCTGGACGCGCCAGCAAATATCGACATCGTCGCCGGCGGCGCGGAAAATCGGATCGAAGCCGCCAAGGCGTTCGAGCACCTCGCGGCGGAAGGCCATGTTGCAGCCCGCGATATGTTCGGCCGTTTGGTCGTCGAGAAGGACATGGGTGGGGCCGCCCGGCGAGACCGCGACGACCGAAGGAATCAGCGCATCTTCCGGCGGCGGGAAATTGGGGCCGCCGACGGCGCCGCAATCGGATGTCTGGAACTTGGCGACGAGATAGGTCAACCAATCGGGATCGGCGACGCAATCGGAATCGGTGTAGGCGATAATCTCGCCGGTCGCGGCCATGAAACCGACATTGCGGGCAACGCTCAAACCCTTGTTTTCCTGATTGATGAGGCGGAAAGCGGGATGACGTTCGCTGATTTCGCGCGTGCGGTCCGTGGAGCCGTCATTAACGATGACGATTTCGTAATTCGGGTAGTTGAGCCGCTCCAGCGAATCAAGGCAGGCGGCCATGGTTCGGTCGGCGTTGTAAGCACAGACGATGACCGACACCTTCGGATAGGCCGGAAGCGCCGGCGGCAGCGGCGCGCGATATTGCGCCTGGACCGCCGCGAAAGCCGGCTTCGGCCGGCGCTCGGCATCGACCAGGCCGAACGCCCAGTCGGGGATGGCAAATCCGCCGGTGAACCATTCATCCGTCCAGGAGAAAACGAAGCTTCCGGCGACGCCCGATTCAAACGCGGCTTTAATCTGCCACGCCAACGTCTTGGCCTGGACGTCGACGCCCTCGCGAATGGAATCGATGCCGAATTCGGTGAGCACCACCGGCCGATCCACGGCCAGATTGTGCAGCCGCGCAAGATAGCGGCGGTAATCGGCCTCGCGGTGAAGGTAAACGTTGAAAGCCAGGAAATCGGCGAAATCGACCGGCAGATATTCGGTGGACGGGAAATTGGCATAGCTGATCAGGGCGCCGGGATCGGTGGCGCGGGCCAGCGCCGCGATCTCACCCAGGAAACGGCGAACCTTGTCGGCGCCATGCCAGCGGATGATGTCCGGCGAGATTTCATTGCCGATCAGATAGGCCAAGACCGCGGGGTGGCCCTTGCAGCCGGCGACGCCATCGACGATCGCCTTGCGGATCTGGTCCTTGACCTCATCGGAATCGAGGAAGGCGACATGTTGGGTCCAGGGCAGGCCGACAAGCACGCGCAGGCCGAAGGCGGCGGCGCGATCGAGCAGCCAACGCGGCGGCACGGTGAACACACGCAGGGTGTTGGCCCCAAGCTCGACCATCAACGCGAAGTCGCGATCGACCATCGAGGGTTCGGGAAACTGGGAGCCGTGAGCGGCCGGCGCGAACGGCCCGTAGGTCACGCCGCGCAGGAAAAATTTTTCAGCTCCGGCGAAGAGGAATTTACCTTCGACGCTGATTCTCGGCTGTCCGGCCGCGAGCGATGCGGATGGGGCCTTTTCGACCAGGGCTAGTTTCGTTGCCATACGCGAAAACCTAGGCGGCTCCTGTTCGCAGCTAAACGACGCGGCTTCGCGCTGCTGCGTTGATCGAGTGGCTGAAATGGGATGGACGGCCACGGGCACCGGCATGACAGCCGTGTCCGACATGACCTTCCTGAAACCTGCGGCCTACCCACCCCTCGAAGGTAGGCCGTTTTATCTCCCCCTCTAAGACGCTTAAGACGCTTCTTGTTAAGCCGCTTTTTGTCGATGGGACGCTTTTTGCCGCGTCCGTCTTCTTCAAATTCGCCCGCATGTTGCCCGACACTATTTCCCGGCGCAAGCGCGGTGCAAAGGCAACGATACTGTATCGAGCCGAAATCCACGCTTGATGGACAACGGCGTTAACCCGGTTTTATTCCGCTCGCATGTTGGTCTATTCCGCAGCCTTCGTATGCCATCTCCAAGCAGTTCGCACAATAGTATCGATGTCGCTCATATCCGCTTGCCAATTAAGAGAATTTTTCGCGCGCCTAGAATCGGCGACGAGCGCGGGTGGATCGCCGGGCCGGCGCGGGGCGAAACGGGCGGGAACTGGATGACCGGCGACTCTCTCGACGGCACCGATAACTTGCAGAACCGAATTTCCATTCCCGGTGCCCAGGTTCAGGGCCAAATTCGGTCCGCCGGACAACAGGTGGCGCAAGGCCAGGACATGCGCCTCGGCCAAATCCACGACGTGGATGTAGTCGCGGATCGCGGTCCCGTCGGGGGTGTCGTAATCGTTGCCGAATATTTCCAGCGGTTTTCCCTGGTTCCGCGCCGCCTCGATAGCGAGCGGGATAAGATGAGTCTCGGGATCGTGCTGCTCCCCGATCTCGCCGTCCGGATCGGCGCCGGCGGCATTGAAATACCGCAGCACCGCCCAGCGCATCCCATAGGCGTCGCCCCACCAACGCAAGGCGCGCTCGATGAACAATTTGGTCTCGCCATAGGGATTGATCGGCAATTGCGGGTGGTCTTCGCCGATCGGCACGGCATTGGGTATTCCGTAAGTGGCGCAGGTCGAGGAAAAGACGATGTTGCGGCAGCCGGCATCGGTTAGCGCCTCGATCAGCGCGAGTCCGCTGGTGACGTTATTGCGGAAATATTTGCGTGGGTCGCGCACGGACTCGCCGACATAGGCAAACGCCGCGAAATGGATGGCCGCTTCGATCTTGTATTCGGCGACGATCCGCCGAATACGGTCGCCATCACCGATATCGGCTTCGATCATTGGTCCCCATTTGACCGCCTTGGGGTGGCCATAGACCAGATTGTCGACGGTTACGGGCAAATACCCGGCGCGCGCGAGCGCCTTGCAGGCGTGGCTGCCGATATAACCGGCGCCGCCGGTGACAAGAACGCTGCGCGACAAAGGAAAAACTGCGCTCCATCAGGATGCCGAAGCCGCCAGCAAGACCGGCGGTCGGCCGGTGTCATCCTTCGGAAACTAACGCCGTGTCAAGCGCATTCAGGCCCGGAGCATGCCCGAAAGCGGCGGCGCCTCACGGCTATTTGGGAAGATCACCCGTTCCAAGGCATCCGCCGGGAGCCCGAGATGGCCGCCGAGCAACCCCTTGAAGACCGAGCGCAGATCAGTGGTCGGCGCCAGATCGCGGCCCTCGAAGAGTGCGTTGGCGGAAAGACCCGGCCAGGTTCCGGCCACGCGGCCGCCGGCAACGGCGCCGCCGAGCAGAAAGGCGACGCCGCCGGTCCCATGGTCGGTGCCGCCGGTGCCATTGGCCGCAACCGTGCGTCCGAATTCGGTGGCCACGACGATCGCGGTATCGCTCCAGGCCGGTCCGCTCGCGGCGGCGAACTCGGTCAGGCCCTCGGCGAGCTGCGCGAGCGGGGCGGCCAGCCTTCCGCCGGTCGCGCCCTGCGCGGAATGGGTGTCCCATCCCCCCAACTCCAACACGGCGATGCGCGGTCCGTCTTTTGCCGCCAACAATTTGGCGACCGATTTGGCGGCAATCGCAAAAGCCCGGGAATCATTGCCGTTACGGGCACGCCGGCCACCCATGCTGGGTTCGGAGTCGAGCACGGATTCGTTCATGTTGTGGGCTTTCATGCCTTCGGCCAGGGCTGGACCAAGCACGGCGTCGCGCCGATAGAGCGCGGCAACGCGGCGCAGGAACCCTTCCTCGGGTTCCGGCAACTGGGTGGGGGCCCAGGCGGCAACCGGGACCTTGCCACGCAGGAGCAGCGGCACGCTCATGCCAACCGACAGGCCAAGGCGGCGGTCGGAATCGGTACCCAGCAAGGCCAGCGCGCGGTTAAGCCAGCCGTCTCCGGTGCCGTGAGGCGTGTCCGTGCCGTTTTCCAGAAGGTCCTGGCCGTCGAAATGCGACCGCGACCGATAGGGCGAGGCGACGGCATGGATGAACAGGAGTTCGCGACGTGAATAAAAGGCGTGGAGCGGCGCCAGCGCCGGGTGAAGCCCGAAACGTCCGTCGAGGTCGAGCGCGCCGTCGGCCTTGCCGGGTGGCGCGATCGCGAGCGGGCCGCGCAGGCCAACGTAGTCGCGGTCGGCATAAGGAGGGACCGCGGCAAGGCCGTCCAACCCACCGCGGAGAATGACAACAACGAAGCGCTTATCGGTCGGCGCCGCGGCAAGCGCGACGCGCAGCGGCGATGCGGCAACAGCCATGGCCGCGCCTTGAAGGAATTTGCGGCGAGTTGTCATGGTTACCTCCGCTGAAATTCGGGGCTGGCGAACAACATGGCCACGGCGTCGGTCACGCTCGGCGCGGTGTCGATGGCGGCGCGGGTGTCGGCCGCGGCCAGCGGGCCCAGTGTGTTGTCGAGCATGGTCAGCGGCCGGGCACGGTCGCCGATGCGTTCGGCGAGGGCCAGGCTCCAGCCCACCCGCTGCAACGTCGATTCCGGTCCCACCCAATCGGCCGCCGTGTCGGGCCAGCCGGCCGGGGAGGGGGCGGCGAAGGGCACTTGCCCGAATTCACGCAGGCTGGCGAGCACGGGGCCGGTCTCGCCCGAAAAACCGATCGCGCGCAACGCGGACAGGACGAATTCGTACGATGACTTAACCTTGGCGAGTGGCGCTTTCCAGGCTTCGGGCTCATCGACAACAGCCCGCGCAAGCACGCCAAGGTCGCCATCGGTTTCCTGGAAAATTCGTGCCAACCGGTCGATCGCGGCGGCGGGCGGCGCGTCGGCGATGAAATGCCGCGCGAGTTTCGTCGCGATGTAGCGGGCGGTTGAGGGGTGGCGACTGAGGGCATCGAGCGCGGCTTCGCCCTCGCTGACGCCGGCTTCGCTGTACGTGCGGCCGAGAAGTGTCTTCGATCCCGGCTCATGCACCGTCGTGTGGAACATGAACCCGCCGGGATTGTTGTCCTGCAGGCGCGCAATCGACCAGCCGGTCAGGATACGGGCGAATTCGCGAACATCGGCCTGGGTGTAACCGCCATCGACGCCCAGCGTGTGAAGTTCGAGAATCTCACGGGCGAGGTTCTCGTTCAGCCCGCGATTTCGACGCCGTCCGAGGCGCGAATTGGGTCCGATGGAAACGGCGTTGTCGAGATAGAGCAACATGGCGGGATGATGGACGACGGCGCCGAGCATGTCGCGGAACCGACCGACGACATGGGGCCGAATGGCCTCCCGTTCAAAGGCGCCGACGAGACCGAGTATGACGGGCCGCTGCACCGACACCGTGAAATGGTTGCTCCAGAACGCAACCAGCCTTTCACGAAAGGGGGAGCCGGTGCTCAGATGAACCGATGTCCGCGCTCCGGTTTCGGTGAGATAGGCCTTGCGAAAGTCCTCGCGGATGAGCCGCTCCACGGCAGCGGCGGATTTGTCCTTGATCCGAAGGTATTGGCGGGTGCGCTCCGCCCCCGCGGTCAGGCTGACCAATTCCGGGGGTGTCGGGGTGGTTCGGTTCAACTGCGACAGCAGCCAACCGCGCGGATCGCCGGCGATCGAGTCGATTTGCCCGGGCGAGGCTCCCAGCCCGAAGCGGATCGCGGCATGCGCCGCGGAAACTGTGGTCATCTGCCTCCTCCCTGGAGGGTGCCTGGTCTGGCTCTCGCCATGGCTTTGCGCACTTCCGCCGGCAGTTTGGCCGCGGCTTCCACGGTGGCTTCATTGTATTTCTGTTGGGCAATCATGCTGCTCTCCCGCAGCGTCGCGTAGGCCGTTTGCAGGACCGCGGCATTGAACGGCTCGGCACTCAGGGCTTCGCGAATCTTGTTGCGCGCCTGCCTCGTTGCCTCCAAGGCGGTTGTTATTTCCGGGCGTTTGGCCGCGAGGGCATCTTCGATCGCCTTGCGGTACTCGCGCGGAACGCCACGTAAAGCGAGTTGGGGCCCCTGCGCCGGCCCGACGCCGGGCTCTGGTCGATTGATCCAGCGCGCCGCGACGATCCCACCCAAGAAAAGGTTTCCGGCAAGCGAAAGCAGAAGAGCCAGACCGAGCCAGCGCGCTCGGCCTTCGAGGCTTACCATGACAAGTCCTCCTCGATCGTGACTTCGCCAAAGACCTCGTCGGTCAATACATCCGCCGAGGCGTCGATGTCCATCCACCCGATGAAAAGCCCGAGAGCAGCCGAAGCGGCAAGGCCGACCAGATTCGGCCACAACGGCCGCAACCAACCCAGCCAAGCGACGCCCTCGTCCCGAAGGGGAATCGGGGCAGGCGGCCTTTCCTGTTTAGCCGTCTTGGCGCGGGCCAGGATGGCGGCGGTCAACCGGGCCTGGACTTCAATGCCAAGGGGTAAGACCAGACCCGCGTCCAGATGTTCGTCGAGACCGCGCGCCGCCTCGGCCACCTCGCGCAATTTCGGCGTGGCGGCAAGCAAGCTTTGCGCGGCCGCGCGCTCGGGGAGCGGCCAGCGTTCGGGGTTGGCGCCATAGGCGGCCAACAGAAATTCGAGTCGCTTCTCGTTCATGCCCGTTCCCGCCGTGGTTCGCCGGCCATGGTCTCAAGACTGCGCCGCAGGGTGCGCCGGGCGCGAACGAGGAGGGATTCGACCGCGCCGACGGTCAGCGACATCGCGGCCGCCGCCTCGATATTGCTTAAACCCTGGAAATGGCAAAGCGCCAGGGCCGTCTTCTGACTCAAAGGCAGCTCGGCCATGGCGGCATCCAACATTTTCTTTCGCTCGTCCCGCTCGATCATGTCATCGGCCCGCGGCGCCGGATCCGTGAGTTCGCCCGCGCTCTCCAGATCGACGAGCGGCCGTTGCCGCTTGCGATCGATACACAGGTTCACCAACACGCGGTGCAGCCAGGTCGAAAACATCGCACCTCCGGAAATCGAATCCCTGGGCCGCCACGCCGAAGCCTTCACCCAAACCCTCAAGAATGCCTCCTGCACGACCTCTTCGGCGATCCCCGCATCTCCCATGATCCGCCGCGACAATGAAAGCGCTCGAGGTAGATGCCGGTTCACCAGCAGCCGATAAGCGTCATGGTCGCCCGCGGCGACAAGGGTCATCAGGTGTTCGTCGGCGTTCGGCCCCGCTGCGTCGGACTGCATGGTTCCATTGTTCTGTTGCACGACGGCGGCGGGTGATTCCTGCGGACTTCGTTTCTGGGCATCCCCGCCGGCGCCGTGCGGCATCGGAACAACGATGTCGGCATTTTTTCCCATGAGTTCCGGCTACCACGATTTGCCTGAACCCAGGATTAAGGACCAGTTTGCGAATCATTCGCATCCGGGCACTTGCACAAGGACGATAACGCCATAAATTACAACCTATTCGCGTACCGTAAATTTTCGGAGACAAGCCCAAGATGAAAAATACCAATGTTTTGCGCCTGCCCGTATTTGCGTCCGGCGCCCTCGCCATGGCGGTCCTTGCCGGCTGCGCTCAACAACAGGCGGTTCCGCAAACTGCCGGCTATCGGGCCGGCTACGCCGATGGCTGCCAAAGCGCGAGATACGAAGTCGGCCAGCCCACGACTTTCTTGCAGGACCGCGCCCGCATGGCCGAGGCTGACTATTCCCTCGGTTGGAAACAGGGCCATGATGTTTGTTACTTCGACGCCGTCCGCGATCAACAGCGACGCGACCGTAGTCAGGGGTAACAATCGCCTCGCGGCCGCCTGATCGGGAATAATCGCGGCCGCCACCCGTTGTATGTCCAGGTTTGTCGCGCGGCGAGGCCGATCCTAAAGGGATCCGGCTTCGCCGCCGATTGAGCATGGCGATGACCGCACGCTCGGGCTTCGCTATTGTCATTGAAATTTTGCCCCACCGGAGTGGAACGAGATTGGCCGATGCCAAGACCGCGCGCCGAGAAGACCGAACCGGAATTGAAGGCATCGTTGTTGGATTGGGATGGCCGCGTCGCCGCCGCCCATGCTGGCGTTGCGGCCTTGCGGGGGCAGTTCTTGGACCAATTCACCGCTGACCTCGCGCGTCTGAAAACAATGTTCGCCGACGGCGGCGCGGAATCGGCTCGGACCGGATGGGAACCGATACATCGCCTCG
>CANFCX010000085.1 GCA_947445225.1 Rhodospirillales bacterium | reverse complement strand
GGGCAGCGCCTTCGACATCAAATACGTCTTCAACAAATGGACGCTGGGCGAGGAATTCTGCACCACGGCGCTGGGCCTCCCCATCGAAAGACTGGATGAAATCGGCTTCGATATGTTGGCCGCTCTGGGCTTTGCCAAGCGCGACATCGAGGCGGCCAACATCTATTGCTGCGGCGCGATGACGGTCGAGGGCGCCCCGCACCTCAAGGCCGAACATCTTCCCGTCTTCGATTGCGCGACACCCTGCGGCCGCACCGGAACCCGGTCCTTGTCGGTGGAGAGCCACATCCGGATGATGGCGGCGGCGCAGCCCTTCATCTCGGGCGCCATTTCCAAGACGATCAACATGCCCAACGCCGCCACCGTCGCGGCCTGCAAGGACGCCTATCTCCTGTCCTGGCGGCTAGGGCTGAAGGCGACCGCGCTGTATCGCGACGGCTCGAAGCTGTCGCAGCCGCTGTCGACCGTGATCGCCGATGACGAAGACGCCGAGACCCTGGTCGAGACGCTGACGGCGCAGCCGGCGGCGGCGCGCGCCGAAATCCTGGCCGAACGTATCGTCGAGCGTGTGATCGACCGCGTGGTCAACAAGCTCGAGCGGGCGAGGCTGCCGCAGCGCCGCAAGGGTTATACCCAGAAGGCCATCGTCGGCGGCCACAAGGTTTACCTTCGAACCGGCGAATACGACGACGGCAAACTCGGCGAAATCTTCATCGACATGCACAAGGAAGGCGCCGCCTTCCGCAGCTTGATGAACAACTACGCCATCGCCATCTCGATCGGGCTGCAATATGGCGTGCCGCTCGAGGAATTCGTCGAGGCCTTCACCTTCACCCGTTTCGAGCCGTCCGGCATCGTCGAGGGCAACGACGCCATCAAGATGGCGACGTCCGTGCTCGACTACATCTTCCGCGAACTCGCCGTCTCCTATCTCGGCCGCAACGACCTCTCCCACGCCGATCCGGCCGAAACCCGCCACGACAGCATCGGCCGGGGTGAAGGCGAAAGCTCGCTCGAAAGGCAGGCAACGCCGGATTTCTCGAGCGTGGCCCGCGCCGCCAGCAACGGCTTCGTGCGCGGCAATCTCTACGTTTTCCACGGCCGCGGCGTGGCGACCCAAACACTCGCGGCCGTCGGCGGCGGAACCACGACAGCCACGACGACCGGCACCGCCGAGATCGCCATCGCCGTGCGCGACGATGTGAGCGAGCGCATGACCCGCATCCGCGAGGCGAAACTCCGGGGTTATGAGGGCGATGCCTGCGGCGAGTGCGGCAATTTCACGCTGGTTCGCAACGGTACCTGCCTCAAATGCGTCACCTGCGGCTCCACCAACGGGTGCAGCTGATAGACGGCACCGCGTCCAATAAAGGGGAACACGATGGCGGCCAAGACTGCAAAAAAAGCCAAGAAGAAGCCGGCTCCGAAAGCGGCGCCCAAACGTCCCGCCGACGCGGCGAAAAAGGCGGCTTCGTCGAAGGCCCCTGGCAAAAGCACTGCGGCTCGACCCGCGAGCACGCGGGCGGGCTCGCAGATCGAAAAGCGCATGCACGAAATCGGCATCGTCCTGCCCGCCATCGCACCGCCGGTGGCCAACTACATTCCATTCGTCAGAACCGGGAAACTGGTTTTCATCTCCGGGCAGATCACGCTGGAAAACGGCGTTCCCCAATTTCTCGGAAAACTCGGCCGCGAATACACCATCGAGGATGGACAGAGGGGGGCGCGGGTGTGCGCGCTGAATGTCGTCGCGCAGTTGAAGGCGGCCTGTGGCGGCAATCTCGACAAGGTCAAACGCTGCGTTCGGATCGGCGGCTTCATCAATTCGACGCCCGATTTTGTTGACCAGCCCAAGGTGATGAACGGCGCGTCCAACCTGCTCGTCGAAATCTTCGGCGAAGACGGCAAACATGCCCGCACCGCCGTGGGTGTCAACACGCTGCCCTGGGGCGTCGCGGTGGAGGTCGAGGCGCTCTTCGAGTTGCGGTAGGCGCGATCACGCGAGGCGGCGCTAAAGAAGCCGGATTCGGAGTGCCGGGCGGTTGCGGCGCGGATATCCCGCGATGCCGATAATTCCCCTCCCGCTTTTGTCCGCGACGGCCTAAGCTCGTCCGCTTCCGGTGGGCCGATCACGAGCAACGTCGCCGACGTGACATTTGCGCGATCCCGGCATCGGAACCAAGGGGCCTAAACCGTGCCGGACGGACGCAAACCGCTGACCGTCAAAGTCGTCGACAAGATCGCTGACGTTCCGGCGGCGGCTTGGGATTCCTTGGTCGATTCGGATTCGCCCTTCGCCAATCATGCTTTCCTGCACGCGCTGGAAGTCAGCGGCTCGGCGACGGCCGAAACCGGCTGGCTGCCGCAACATCTGGTCGCCGAGGATTCCGAAGGCCGGCTGGTCGGCGCCGTCCCCATGTATCTGAAGAGCCATTCCTATGGCGAATACGTCTTCGACCACAGTTGGGCCGCGGCTTATGAACGCGCCGGCGGGAGTTATTACCCCAAGCTTCAGATCGCGGTGCCCTTCACCCCGGTCACCGGGCCGCGATTGCTGGTGCAGCAGGGACCGCGCGCCGCCGCCATCGAGGATGCGCTGCTCGAAACCATGATCTCGGTCGCGGGCAGGCTCGGGGTGTCGTCGCTGCACGTCACCTTCGCGGCCGAGGCCCAGGCCCGACGCCTGGCCGCCTCCGGCTGGCTGTTGCGGACCGGCTATCAATTCCACTGGCACAACCATGGTTATGGCGACTTCGAGGATTTCCTGGCGTCGCTGGCATCGCGCAAGCGCAAGGCGGTGCGAAAAGAACGGCGCGAGGTCGAGGTTCAGGACATCGAGATTCAGACCCTCACCGGCGGGCAACTCGAACCCCGCCATTGGGAAGCTTTTCACCGTTTCTATCTGAAGACGTCCGAGGGCAAATGGGGCCATCCCTATCTGACCAGCGAATTCTTCCAGCTTCTCGGCACGACGATGCCGGAGAAGGTCGTGCTGGTGATGGCCAAGAATCGGGACCGCTTCGTCGCCGGCGCGCTCAACCTGCTCGGCGCCGAGACGTTGTACGGGCGCAACTGGGGCAGCCTCGGCGATTACAAATTCCTGCATTTCGAGGCGTGTTATTACCGCGCCATCGATTTCGCGATCGCCCATGGTCTGAAACGCGTCGAGGCCGGGGCCCAGGGCGAACACAAGATTCAGCGCGGTTATCTGCCGACGCCGACCTATAGCGTGCATTGGTTCCGCGACAGCCGTTTCCGTGACGCGCTCGCCGATTTCCTGGACAAGGAACGCGCCGCGATCGCCGCTCAGATCGCGGAGCTATCCGCGCAATCCCCCTATCGCTGCGACGAAACCGCGGCCGCCGAGGGCGCGGGGGATTGATTCTGGGCCAATGACGGAAAACCCGGCCGGGACAGCGATCAAGCGTCGTTCAGCAACAAGCAGCCTTCTAAGAATAATCGCGCAGAAAGGGAACGGCGCTCAAACATCTGGCCGGCGGTGGGCTTCCCGCCATTTGGCGAAGAGCAGCATCGCAAACGGTATCGACGAAAGGCCGATATTGACTGCGGCCATCGAGACGACAAAAACGACCAATCCTCGCGGCTCCAGTCGCCACTCGGCGGATGCTAGGAATGCGCCAAGCGTGGCCAACCCAATCAGCGCATACTCCACCGTCTCGCGAACCGCATACGAACGCCCATGTATTGCGATGAAGGCTCGCCGCGCGGGCGGATGGTTGATTGTCTCCAGACCGCGACAGAGGAACCACGACAAGAGCCGCTGACCGCCGACCACTAAGGGCGCGAGCGCGGCGACCAATGCCTTGGACTGATATGAATCCATCCAAACAATCATGCCGCTGGACAGGACGGACATGACAAGAAATTGCACCTTCACCACGCGGCGAAGCCGCGCGTACGTCTCCTCGGATGGGAGGATATAGCCGAGGTTGAGTCTCCCGGACGGAAGGAACAGCTTTCGGCCATCCTCGGTGACGGCGAAATAGAAATAATCGACCACGGCATCCGAGGAGATCATCGGGGCCTCATTCGGTCGGCCATGGGCGACCGACTCCAGCCACACAAACTACCGCGAGGTATTCCGTCCTCGCCGTTCCGGCTTGATCCCCTTGGCCCCTACTCCGCCAGCGCCGGCAGCATCGGCGGGGGTGGCGGCAGGGCCGGCACGGGGTAATCGAGCACCAGCTTGCCGTCGCGCATATCGACGCGAACCACGCCGCCTTTCGCCAGCTTGCCGAACAGCAATTCGTCGGCCAGCGGCTTTTTGATGTGTTCTTGGATGACGCGGGCCAGCGGGCGGGCGCCGAACAGGCGATCATATCCTTTTTCAGCCAGCCATTTGCGGGCCGCGTCGGTCAATTCGACGGTGACGCCGCGATCGGTAAGCTGCGCTTCGAGCTGCATGACGAATTTGTCGACGACGCGGGAGATAACTTCCGGCGCCAGGCTGGCGAAGGCGATGATGGCGTCGAGCCGGTTGCGGAATTCCGGCGTGAACATGCGGGTGATCGCCTCCAGATCCTCGCCCACGCGTTCCTCGCGCTCGAAACCGATGGCGGCCTTGGCCATGTCGGAGGCGCCGGCATTGGTGGTCATGATCAGGATGACGTTGCGGAAATCGACGCTTTTGCCGTTGTGGTCGGTCAGCTTGCCGTGGTCCATGACCTGCAACAGGATGTTGAACAGGTCGGGATGGGCCTTTTCGATTTCGTCGAGCAGCAGCACGCAATGCGGATGCTGATCGACGCCGTCGGTGAGCAGCCCGCCCTGGTCGAAGCCGACATAACCCGGCGGCGCGCCGATCAGCCGCGACACGCTGTGCCGCTCCATGTATTCGGACATGTCGAAGCGGATCAGCTCGATGCCCATGCTGCGGGCAAGCTGGCGCGCGACTTCGGTCTTGCCGACGCCGGTGGGGCCGGAGAACAAATACGCGCCGATGGGCTTTTCCGGCTCGCGCAATCCGGCACGGGCGAGCTTGATCGAGGCGGCGAGCGCCTCGATTGCCTTGTCCTGGCCGAACACCATGGTCTTGAGGTCGCGATCCAGGTTCTGCAGCACGGCGCGGTCGTCGCGCGAGACGCTTTTCGGCGGGATGCGCGCCATCTTGGCGACCACGGCCTCGACATCCTTGACCGTGATCGTGCGTTTGCGCCGGCTGGGCGGCAGCAACATCTGAGCGGCGCCGACCTCGTCGATCACGTCGATGGCCTTGTCGGGCAGCTTGCGGTCGTTGATGTAACGCGCGGCCAGCTCGACCGCGGAGCGGATCGCCTCGGCGGTGTAGCGCACCTTGTGATGCGCCTCGTAATAAGGCTTGATGCCGCGCAGGATTTTCACCGAATCCTCGACGCTGGGCTCGTTCACGTCGATCTTCTGGAAGCGGCGGACGAGCGCGCGGTCCTTCTCGAAATAGGTCCGATATTCCTTATAGGTCGTCGAGCCGATGCAGCGGAGCGTGCCGCTGGCCAGCGCCGGTTTCAACAGATTGGACGCGTCCATCGAACCGCCGCTGGTGGCGCCGGCGCCGATCACGGTGTGAATCTCGTCGATGAACAGGATGGCGCCTTCATGCGCCTCCATCTCGTTGAGAACGGCCTTCAGCCGCTCCTCGAAATCGCCGCGATAACGGGTGCCGGCGAGCAATGAGCCCATGTCGAGGGCGAAAATCGTGGCGTTGCGCAGGACTTCTGGCACCTCGGCCTTGACGATCTTGCGGGCCAGGCCTTCGGCGATGGCCGTCTTGCCGACCCCGGCGTCGCCAACATAAAGCGGATTGTTCTTGAAGCGCCGGCACAGGATTTGGATGGTGCGCTCGACCTCGGCCTCGCGCCCGATCAAGGGATCGATGCGGCCGCCGATCGCCTTCTTGTTAAGATTGACGCAATAGGCGCCGAGTGCGTCCTGGCCGCGCTTGGCCCCCGGTTTCTCGCCAGCGGCGGTTTCTTCCTCGGCGCCGCGCACGCGCCGGCCTTCGCCCCGGCCCGCGACCTTGGCGATACCGTGCGAGATGAAATTCACTGCGTCGAGCCGCGACATGTCCTGTTCCTGCAGGAAATACACGGCGTCGGATTCGCGTTCGGAGAACAGCGCGACCAGGACATTGGCGCCGGTCACCTCCTCGCGGCCGGAGGATTGAACATGGATGGCCGCGCGTTGGAGCACACGCTGGAAGCCGGCGGTCGGCTTGGCCTCGCCCGGCCGCGGCGAAACCAGGCTCGCCAATTCGGTGTCGAGGTAACGTGTCACGTCGCGCCGCAGCCGATCGACATCGACGCCGCAGGCCTTAAGCACCGCGATCGCGTCCTGGTCTTCGGTCAGGGCCATCAGAAGATGTTCGAGCGTCACATATTCGTGCCGGCGCTCGTTGGCGAGGGCCAGGGCGCGATGAAGGCTTTGTTCGAGATTGCGCGACAGCATGCGTCGATCCTATTCCTTCTCGAGGATACATCGCAAAGGATGTTGATGGCGCCGGGCGAAATCCATGACTTGCGTTACCTTGGTCTCGGCGACCTCAAAAGTGTAGACCCCGCAAATCCCGACCCCGCGCCGGTGGACGTTCAGCATGATCTGGGTCGCTTCTTCCCGACCCTTGTTGAAGAACCGTTCGAGAATATGGACGACGAACTCCATCGGCGTGTAGTCGTCGTTGAGCATCAAGACCTTGTACATGGCCGGCTTTTTGGTCTTGGTGCGCGTGCGGAGGACGACCCCGGTGTTGGGGATGTCATCGTTGTTTTTGTCGTCGTCGCTCATGTGTCGTCCGTCGGGACCGAAAGTATCGCGCGGTTGCGGAGCGCGGTTGGGAACCGCGCCGTTGGCCATCCTCAATGATATGGGTTCGAGGGTAAGCCGAAAAGGGTTTCGGATGAGCTAATGGATGGTCGGCGCTCCCGGTCGATCAAAAGAGCGTCAACTACCCGTTCAGCCCGCCGGGGCCAGCGCGCAGCAGAAAATATTGGCGGCTCAGATCCTCCTGGCGCCCGGCCGGCTGCCCGCCGACTTCCGGAGCCACGTCTCGCGGCGGATTCCAGGGTATCCCGCTCAAATCGTGACGCGCCAGCACCTCCGGGAAACGCAGCGCGGCAAAACGCGGCGACGGATGGGCGGCGGCGTTGAAGAGGAATTTCCCGTCGACGCAGGCGCTGGCCACCCAATAAAAACCCCAGGAATTCAGTTGCAGCCTAGCGGGCGGCGGCTCGGCGAAGGCGCCATCGTCCACGGCCTTCAGAAGAGCGCGGTAATCGGCTTCCGACAAATCCTTACGCGTCGAGGTGCCGCGCCAGGGCGCGAGCAGATCGTCCACAACAAAACCCGCAGTGCCCCCCAAATTCGGCGCGCCGACGATCTGGCCCCACAGCACCGCGCCGGTGCCGGTCGCGCTCGGCCGCAGGTCATAGGCACGGACCTGTTCTTCGTAATCGGCGTTGTAGACAAAGCGATAACGATCGGCGCCCCTGGTGCAAAGGCGCCTTATGTCGTCGCCGCCGACATAACTGAACCAGGAGAATTTGCGCACAACCGGATTGTCGATGCCGCCGGTATAGGTACAAGCCGATATCAGCAGGACCATGAGAAGGTGCGCGGAAGCAGAAAGCACCCTCGGCACCCGCCTTTCCTTGCCAACCGCATGGAATCGCGAAATCATTTCTGGACAGTCTCGGTGTTGATTCATAATCTGGGCAAAATTGTGGCAGGCAATTGTGACAGCGGGTCGGGCAAATCGTTAACGAACACGTCTCAAGATATAGGAGGGGATGCGCCTTGCAGCAACCTATAGGCAATTTCGGAATGACAACGCGGGTCGTCGCCTCCCTCGCCGCCGCCCTCCTTTTGGCCTCCACGCCGGCCATTGCCGCCCAACCCGTCGCCAAGCCCCAGCAAGCGACCGTTGTCATCGATGCCGACACTGGCAACGTCCTGCACGCCTCCAATGCAGATGCGCGCCATTATCCGGCGTCGCTGACAAAGATGATGACGCTGTACCTCACATTCGAGGCCTTGGAGGCCGGCCGCCTGCGCCTGGACCAACGCCTGGCGGTATCGTCCCATGCCGCGAGCCAGGAACCGACCAAGCTCGGTCTAGAAATCGGGGACACCCTCACCGTCCGCGACGCCGTGCTCGCCTTGATCGTTAAATCCGCCAATGACGTGGCGGTCGTCGTCGGCGAATCGCTCGGCGGCAGCGAGGAGCGTTTCGCCGCGATGATGACGGCGCGGGCGCGCGAAATCGGAATGAGCCGCACCACCTTCCGCAACGCTTCCGGGCTGCCCGACCCCGATCAGACCACGACCGCCCGCGACATGGCGACTCTTGCCCACGCGCTGGTCCGCGATTTCCCGAAATTTTATCCCCTGTTCGCCACCGCCGCCTTCAATTACGAGGGCGCGACCATTCCCTCGCATAACCGCTTGTTGAACCGCTATTCCGGGATGGACGGGATCAAGACCGGTTATATCCGGGATTCGGGCTTCAACCTCGCCGCGTCGGCGATGCGCGACGGCCGCAGGCTGGTTGGCGTCGTCCTCGGCGGCACCTCGCAGGCCGCCCGCGACCGCCTGATGGCGCAGCTTTTGGACAAGGGATTCCACACGGCCGGCGGCGGCACCACGGTTGCCCAGGCCGCCGCGCCGGCTAAGCCGCCGGCCGTCGTTAAGGCACCGGCGCCGACCAACAAGACAGCCGCCAAGGCGTCCAAACCCACCACCACCGCGCTGCCTCCGCCAGCGGCCGACGACGGTGACGACTCCGGCTGGAGCATCCAGGTCGGCGCCTTTGCCCGTTTTCAGCAGGCGCAGCGCGCGGCCGAAACCGTGACCGACAAACTCGGCATGGTGATCGCCGGCACCAGCATCGCCATCCTGCCGGTCAGCAACAAAAAGGGCACACTGTACCGCGCCCGGCTGACCGGTTTGGCCGAGGCCGAAGCACGTAAAGCCTGCCAGCAGCTACTCGGGAAAAAAGACAACGCCGGCTGCCTCCTGATCCCGCCGACCTGAGCCTGGTCCTTCCCCGCTGAAGGGGAAGGTGGGAAAACAACCGAGGCATCGACCTCACACAAAATCTCCCGCGCGAGGGCCTCCGCGTTATACAACCCGCCATGCCCTGGTGGACCCAAGAAGCCCTCGCCGCGCGGCGCCCGTTCCTGGAGGCGCGGGGACGTATCCTCGCCGCCATCCGCGGCTTCTTCGCCGAGCGCGGCTTCACCGAGGTCGAGACCCCTGCCCTGCAAATCTCGCCGGGGCTGGAGCCGCATCTGACGGCGTTCGCCACGGCGCTGCAAAGCCCCTGGGGAGGCGCGCCGACGGCGCTTTACCTGCACACCTCGCCCGAATTCGCGATGAAGAAGCTGGTGGCCGGCGGCATGGAGCGGATATTCCAGATCGCCCGCGTCTTCCGCAACGCCGAGCGCTCCGCCATCCACCATCCCGAATTCACCATGCTCGAATGGTATCGCGCCGGCGCCGGCTATCGGTCGCTGATGGACGATTGCGAGGGATTGCTGCGCGCCTGCATCGCGGCGGCGGAGGGTTGGCGCTTCACCAATGGCGCCAAGGCCAGCGACCCGTTCGACGACTGGAGCCGCCTCAGCGTGGCCGAGGCGTTCGCGCACCATGCCGGGATCGACGTGTTGGCCACCGCACCCGATCCGGCCGCACCCGATGTCTCCCGTCTCGCCGCCGCCGCCCGTGGGATCGGCATCGAGCCGGGAATCGGCGATAGCTGGGAGGATGTGTTCTTCCGCATTTTCCTCGATCGCATCGAGCCGCATCTGGGCGTCGGCGCGCCCACGATCCTTTACGACTACCCCCTGTCGATGGCGGCGCTGGCCCGCGCCAAGCCGGGCGATCCGCGCGTGGCCGAACGTTTCGAGCTGTATGTCGCCGGGCTCGAACTAGCCAATGCCTTCGGCGAGCTGACCGACCCGACGGAGCAGCGACGGCGTTTCGATTCCGACCGCGCGAAGAAACAAGCGCGTTATGGATTCTGTTATCCGATCGACGAGGATTTCCTGGCCGCGCTGGCGCACGGGATGCCCGATTGCGCCGGTATCGCGCTGGGCGTCGACCGGCTGGTCATGCTCGCCACGGGCGCGGCGCGGATCGAGGATGTATTGTGGGCGCCGG
>CANFCX010000084.1 GCA_947445225.1 Rhodospirillales bacterium | reverse complement strand
CTGCGGGTCGCGGCCGTGCTCTCTTCTTTCATCAACGACGAGGCCCTTCCCGGCACCGGGATCGCGCCGGATTCCTTCTGGCGGGGCTTCGGCGCGCTGATCGATGAGCTGACGCCGCGCTGCGTCGCCCTGCTCACTAAACGCGACGACCTGCAGCGGCAGATCGACCTCTGGCACCGCGCCCGCCGGGGCCGGGTTTTCGACGCCGCGACCTATCTCGGTTTTCTGCGCGCCATCGGTTACGTGGTGGACGAGCCGGCGAATTTCGCCATCGGCACCACCGGCGTCGATCCCGAAATCGCGGTCTCCGCGGGACCCCAGCTCGTCGTACCCGTCACCAACGCGCGGTATGCGCTGAACGCCGCCAATGCCCGCTGGGGCAGTTTGTACGACGCGCTGTACGGTACCGACGCGATCCCGGACGACAACGGCGCGAACCGGGCCGGCGCCTTCAACGACATCCGCGCCCGCAGCGTGATCGCTCGCACCCGAGCCTTCCTCGATGAATGCGCGCCGCTGGCGACCGGCAGCCACGCCGACGCAACCGGCTACGCGATCACGAACGGCGCGCTGATCGTTGCGACGAAAACCGGCGCGACCGGGCTGAAAGCCCCGGCCCAAAACGTCGGCTTTCGCGGCCCGGGGGAATCGCCCTCGGCGATATTGCTGCGGCATCATGGTCTGCATGTCGAGATCGTCATCGACCGAACCCACTTCCTAGGCAAGGACGATCCCGCCGGAATCGCCGATGTCGTGCTCGAATCGGCGCTGACCGCGATTCAGGATTGCGAGGATTCGATCGCCGCCGTCGACGCCGAAGACAAAGTGCTCGCCTATCGCAATTGGCTCGGCCTGATGACGGGCAGGCTGACCGAGACCTTCAACAAGGACGGCCGCGCGGTCACCCGCCGCCTGAACCCGGACCGCGAATATGCGAAACCGGATGGCGGCACCTTGGTCCTGCCGGGGCGCAGCCTGATGCTGGCGCGAAACGTCGGACACCATATGTTCACCGATGCCGTGCTGCGGCGGGATGGAGCCGGCGAGAAGGAGACTCCCGAGGGTTTCCTCGACGCCGCCGTCACCGCCGCGATCGCGCTGCACGACATCGGCGGCAAAGGCCCGATCCGCAACAGCCGAACCGGGTCGGTCTATATCGTGAAGCCGAAGCTGCACGGGCCGGAAGAAGTCGCCCTGACCGATACCTTGTTCGCCCGCATCGAGGACATGTTGGGGCTGGCCCGTAACACGCTGAAAATGGGCATCATGGACGAGGAAAGGCGGACATCCGCCAACCTGAAGGCGTGCATCCTGGCCGCCCGCGACCGCGTCGTGTTCATCAACACCGGCTTCCTCGATCGCACCGGCGACGAGATTCATACCTCGATCGAGGCCGGACCGATGATCCGCAAGAACGACATGCGCAACACCGCCTGGCTCAAGGCGTATGAGGACCGCAACGTCGATATCGGCCTGGCCTGCGGGCTGCGCGGCAAGGCGCAGATCGGCAAGGGCATGTGGGCCGCGCCCGACCGCATGGCCGACATGCTCGCCCAAAAGGTCGGCCATCCGCGCGCTGGCGCCAACACGTCCTGGGTGCCCTCCCCGACCGCGGCGACGCTGCACGCGCTCCACTATCACCAAGTCGACGTCGCGGCTCGCCAGGCCGACATCGCGTCGCGTCCGCCGACGCCGATCGGCGCGCTGCTGACCGTTCCCCTCGCCGATCCGCCGCAATTCTCACCCGCCGAGATCCGGCAGGAGTTGGACAACAACTGCCAGGGCATCCTCGGTTATGTCGTGCGCTGGATCGACCAGGGCATCGGCTGCTCCAAGGTGCCGGACATTCACGATGTCGGGCTGATGGAGGATCGCGCCACGTTGCGCATTTCATCCCAGCACGTCGCCAATTGGCTGCATCACGGCGTGATCGGCCGGACCGAGGTTCAGGACGCGCTCCAGCGCATGGCCCTGGTCGTGGACCGCCAAAACGCCGCCGATCCCGCCTACCGGCCGATGGCGCCCGGCTTCGACGGGCACCCGTTCCTGGCCGCCCGCGACCTGGTCTTCGAGGGACGCGCGCAGCCCAGCGGATACACCGAATTCATCTTGCACCGGTGGCGGCGGCGAGCAAAGGCGAAGACCTGAACGTCGCGGCGGATTCGGCGAACGGCACCGGCGTCACGGAGCCAGACATGGCCAAGCGCATCAAGATCGCCGTCGATTCCCTGGGCACGTTCACGGCTATCACCTATCCGGCCGCGAAGCCCGGGCGGGCGAGCGTGAGCATCGTGCTGGCCCACGGCGCGGGCGGCGACCAGGAAAGCCCGTTTATGGTGGAGTTCGCGCAAGTTTTGGCGGCGCGCGGATTGGGCACGATCACCTTCAATTTCCTCTACAGCGAAAAAGGCGCCGGCGCGCCCGATCGCAACGACAAGCTCGAAGCCTGTTACCGCAATGTCGTCGATGCCTTCCACGCCGGCGCCTTCGGCAAGGATTTCGGCGGCCGGCTCGTCATCGGCGGCAAATCCATGGGTGGCCGCATCGCCTCGCAAATCGCACCCGGGCGCGACGATCTCGCCGGCCTGATCTTCCTCGGCTACCCGCTGCACCCGCCCGGACAGCCCGCAAAGCTGCGCTCAAAACATTTGCCCGACATCAAGGCGCCCATGCTGTTCATCCAGGGCGAACGCGACGCTTTCGGCACGCCGGAGGAATTGCGGCCGATCCTGCGTGGATCAAGGGCCCCGGTCGAATTGTGCGTCGTCGAAGGCGGCGATCATTCCTTCAAGGCCCCAAAAAGCGCCGGCCGCACGCCCGCGCAAATCCGCGACTTCATGCTGGACGCCATCGAACGCTGGGTTGGTGGCCTCAAGTAACGCCTCACCCCGCAGGGGTGGCCCGTCGGCTGGACTTTGACTTAGCGCTCTTCGCCTTCTCGGCGATGGAAAATCGGCCAGTGCGTTGCAGGACCGTGCGCAGGCCACTGGTATAGGCCGCGACCAGCCGGAATTCTTGGCCCGCGGGCAGCGACGAAAAATCGATGACGTAGGCCGGCTTCGGCTCGCCCAGCGCCAGCGTCAAATATTTCGTTGCCGTCACTTCGAGGAAAAGCTGGACATAAGCATCGGCGGACTGCCGCGAATAGCGCATGCGCAGCTCATGCTTTTCGCTGCGCTTCACCGCCTTGGCACTCCATTGCAGCGAGAGTTCGGGCGGCGGGCCGACCTGAAAGGCGCGGATGGCGATGTCCTTCTTCATCAGCAGGAGCTTCACTGCCCCCTCGCGCCACGCAATGGAGCCGTCGAGCTTCCAGAAATTGGGCGCCTTTCCGCCGCACACCAAAGGCCGTTCCGCGGCAATCGGTTCGCGCTGCAGCGCTCGATCCGTCCCGTCGCGCAACTCCGCGAAATATTCGCCATTCCCCGTCGGGGGCGCAATGTCGGCCGAGTGCGTGGAATAGAGCTGCACCGGCTCGAATTTCAGATCGGCGAGCAGGAAGCCGCCGAAGACGATGGTCTCGATCTCGGTGGTTTTCCCCGCGATCAACAAATCCCTGCCGATCATGTTCACCGCCCCCCGAGATAGTCGAGAATCCGCTGCCAACGCTGCGGCGAGCTCCATTTTGGCTGGCAATAGGTCATCAGATCGAACACCGATCCCGACACCGCGCTGTTGCGCGCGACGTCAAACGGTACGTCGACGACGCGGCCGCCGTCTTCGCCCCATTCCTCGGGAGTATCGCCCCCGCTCGCCCGGTCGCCGTTGCCGCAACGCAGGCCGATGTGTTCCTGGCTCAGGCAATGCGCCAACTCATGCGCGCTCGACGCTTCGTCGCTGGCGCCGGTGCCTATCCAGCAAATGTAGTCGTTGCCGGGGATGTGCGCCCGGCCCCAGGGCCCCGGCGATGTCGGGACGAGGATCGCCCAGATCGACGTATCGTCGACTTGCTGGTGGAGGAAGGTCATGACTTCGAGCAGGATATTGCCGCCGATATCGAAGGAAATCGCCCGCTGGATCCTGCCGCCGCCCGGGAGGTCGATGGTGATGCTGTCCATCCGCAACGTGATCGCGAAATTCTCCAGCTTCGAGATCGAATCCGCATTCGTCGGGATGTGTTGCATCGTCCGCGTCAGGAATCGCCTGCATTCGTCGTCGGTCGGCGGATTGGAAATGCCGGGCTGCACGTTAAACACGCCATTGGGATCGGGCACGATCGTGACGGGGGCGAATTTGAGCGCGATGCCGAGGCCGGGATGGAAGGTAAAGCCATCGAACCGCTTATCCACCTTTTCGGAAAAGCCGATCGTCGTGCCCGCCGGGGCCGCGAAATTGTCGACGGAGATCTCGACCTCAAAGCTCACCATGGCGGTGCACAGATCGGTCGGAATCTGGAAATTCAGCGTGTCGTCGGTCTGCATGCGATTGACCGTCTTCGGCAGCGTGATCGCCGGCGGCGACGCCGATCCGCTGTTGATCGGAAACAGCCAGGGCGACCAGCTTCCGTCCCATTGCCGCAGCACGCGCAACCGTCCGGTGACGCCGGACACCGTGTTCGTGCCGTTGAAATTCTCCACGCCATGGCCGGCATAAACCCGCACGACTGTCGGCTTCCCGGCGATCAGCTTCACGCTGTTCGTGCGCGTCTGGATGCCGTGCGTCACCTCGATATCGTCGATGGTCAGGCGCGGGCGCTTGGAGGCGTGGAAGATGACCTCCTCGGTCGCATCGCCGCAGCCATTGGCGTTGGTCGCGATGAGCTGATAGACGAAGTTGATCGAGATATCGTGACCGGAGACGCCGAGGCTCACGCTTGAGCCTGGCGGATCGTCAAGCCGGTCCACCCCGCCCGGTAAGGCCGGCCCTGCCGTTGAAACCCGCCGCACCGCGACGTGATCGGCATTGATGACCGACCAGGCGAGCCCTATTTCGTCGGCGGGATCGATGAGGATCTCGCGGCCGAATTGCGCGCCGGCACGGGCGGTGAAGCTGCGGATGATCGGCGGACCCGCGGCGATGACGTTGTACTTCGTCGCCGGTGGGCACGGCACGCCCAGGAAGGGCTGGAAGATTTCGACCGGCGCGGTCAGTGCCGGCATGGTCATCGGCGTGCCGAGACAACGGCTGGCGGTCATGATGTCGCCCGCCGAGCTGTTGGCATTGCTGGTCCAGAGGTTGTACATCGCGATGGCGGAGGGGCTGTAGAAGCCGACGGGGCCCTCGGTGACATGGGCGGGCAGTTTCACTTCGATGCGCGTGTCCGTCCACAGCATCCGCTCGCCGACCGGCCCCGGGATGATGTCGCCCTGCGCATTCGTCCAACGCTCGGGATTGAGGACGTGGATACCCGTGCATTCGCCGCCCACCATCATCACGACGGCGGTGTTGGGTACCGCGCGGCCGCCGATCCGGACGACGCTCGGCGTGCCGAAATCATGGCCGTGAATGATCATCTTCTGGCCGGCGCATCTGCCGCCGGGGAATTCGATGCGCTCGATATTGTGGGCCCACGCGCCGGGAACAGCCGGCCTTTGGCTCGCCGGCATGTCGGATGGGCCGTTGGTCAGCGTATCCAGAAGCAGGGCTTCGCAGGCCTGCCGCACCAGCTCGCAACGGTCGATCGGCGGGCGGAAATCCTCGCCGGGAATCCGCAACCCGGAGCCACCCAGACCGCGCCCGGTCGAATCCCATTCCGGATCGCCGCCGCGAGGATCGCCGAGGTCCGGCAGGCCGCCACCGCCCTTGCCCGTGGAGAAGCCATAGGTCGGATCGCCCGTTGATTCACCCCATTCGATGGCGCGGTCGACGCCGGCCACGCCATCGCGCTCGAAAGCGTGGTTGAGGGATTCCAGCGCGCCGTGGCCACCGCTCAGCCCCGCGACCACGTCGAGCCCGCTTGTCCAGCCGTCCCTGTCATAGCCATAAGCCGCGGCAACGCCCGCATAGACCGGGATCATGCCGGCGCGCGAAATCAGGCCGCAGCCCATCCCGGCCTGCCCTCCGGCGCCCATGCCGAAGCCAGGGCTGCGCGCGTGCAGGACGCCGGCATCGGGAGCCGAACCCCCGCCGCCGGAAGACTTGCCGCTCGCCACGCGCTTCACCAGCCGCGCCGCCGCGCCGCGAAAAGCCGGGTAGCGGCTGGCGAGACCGTCGAGATTGGCGCGCAGCTCCACCCGCGCCTGGGCATCGCCGGCCAGGATTCTCCCGGCGGCGGCATGGATCTGCCGCAGCACGCGCAGATTGGCGGTCAGCCGCTCGAATACGATGTCGGCTTCAGCGGCCGCACGGCCGCGCTTGGCATAAGCAGCATGCAGTCCGCCCGGCAGCGCGGATAAGGCATCCGCGCGATAAAACTCGGTGAAGGCGGTGGACTTGGGTCGGTCGGGCGCGATGCCCGCCTTGGATTTCCTCGCCATTCTTATTCCCCAGCCGACAGCTGTTTTAGCATGATCCCAAACCGCCCCGCCGGCAAGCTACGCCCGTGGGCAGAATGTCCCAGGACTTGCACACCGCCGGGTTCGCCGGAGACAACCCCTCGATGAGCCCGCAACCCATCCGCATCCTATCGATCATTCCTTCAAGGCCCCGAAAAGTGCCGGCCGCTCGCCCGCGCAAATCCGCGACTTCATGCTGGACGCCATCGAACGCTGGGTTGGTGGCCTCAAGTAACGCCTCACCCCGCAGGGGTGGCCCGGCGGCGGGACTTTACTTAGGCGTGCGGTCGGCCTTACATGCCGGGGTGCCCACGGAAAAATCGGGGTTATAGAGTGACCGACTACGTTCGCAGGATACTTGATGCGCGGGTCTACGATGTCGCCGTGCAAACGCCGCTCGACCGCATGACGCGGTTGAGCCAACGGCTCGGCGGCGACATCATGTTGAAGCGCGAAGATTTGCAGCCGATCTTTTCCTTCAAGATTCGCGGCGCCTATAACCGCATCGCGCGGCTGTCGGACGCGGCGCGCAAGGCTGGGATCATTTGCGCCTCGGCCGGCAATCACGCGCAGGGCGTCGCGCTGTCGGCCAATCGCCTCGGCATCGCGGCAACCATCGTCATGCCGGTCACCACGCCGCCGATCAAGATCGACGCCGTGCGCCATTGGGGCGGCAAGGTCGTGCTGCATGGCGACACCTTCGACGAAGCCCATGAACATGCGCGGCAGCTCGAACGCAAACACGGGTTTACCTTCGTCCATCCCTATGACGATCCCGACGTCATCGCCGGCCAGGGCACCATCGGCGTCGAAATCCTGCATCAGCACCCCAACCCGATCGAAGCGATATTCGTGCCCATCGGCGGCGGCGGGCTGGCCGCGGGCATCGCGTCCTATGTCAAATTCCTGCGGCCCGAAACCAAGGTCATCGGCGTGGAGCCCGTCGACGCCGCCTGCATGAAGGCGGCCATCGAGGCCAATGCGCGCGTGGTGCTGAATCGCGTTGGGCTGTTCGCCGATGGCGTCGCCGTGCGCCAGGCCGGGGAGGAGACCTTCCGCCTGTGCAAACAATTGCTCGACGGCGTGTTGGTCGCCGACACCGATGAAATCTGCGCCGCGGTGAAGGACACTTTTGAGGACATTCGGGTCATCGCCGAACCCGCCGGGGCGCTGTCACTGGCCGGGCTGAAGACCTATGCCGCGGCCAACCCGCGCCGCACCGGCGCCTTGGTCGCCATCAACAGCGGCGCCAACATGAATTTCGACCGGCTGCGCCACGTCGCCGAACGCGCCGAGATCGGCGAGGGCCGCGAAATCCTGCTCGCCGTCACCATCCCGGAGGTGCCCGGCTCCTATCGCCGCTTCGTCGAGGTGCTCGGCAACCGCACCATCACCGAATTCAACTACCGCTACGCCACCGACAGCGAGGCCCATGTCTTCGTTGGGCTGAAGCTGACCGACGTCCATCGCGAAAAGGCCGAACTGCTCGAACCGCTGACCAAACTTGGCTACAAGGTCGTGGACATCAGCGCCAACGAAACCGCGAAGCTCCACATCCGTTACATGGTCGGCGGCCGCGTCGCGGGCCTGCGCGACGAAATCATCCTCCGCTTCGAATTTCCGGAAAGGCGGGGCGCGCTCGCCCAATTCCTCGATGGCGTTGGTAACGATTGGAACATCACCTTGTTCCATTACCGCAACCACGGCGCCGATTATGGCCGCGTGCTGGCTGGGCTCATGGTACCGCAAGCCGATCGCGCGCGTTTCTCCGAACGCCTGGCGCGCCTCGGTTATCCTTATGAGGACGAGACCGACAATCCCGCCTACCGGATGTTTCTCAGCGGATAGTCGTTCGCCCGCGGGCTTAGCGGGGTTGCAGCCTCTCGGCGGCTTCCATCAGCGCCTCGTCAAATCCCTCGGCATCGAGCGTGGAGGTGACGGCGCCGAGCTTCGGGCTTTCCCAGCGCACCGAAGCGCCCTTGCCGCTGGCCAGCGCCGCCGCGAGGTTCAAGATATTCAGCCGCCCCAGACCGCCGTCGTCGCCGCGCATGGGCTGGCCGCCCTCGACCCGCGCCCAGGTGACGGGCAGCGCCGGCTCCGTCCCCGCCCTGGCGACCAAGGTCGCCCCGCCCGCCGATTCCAACGCCAGCGCCACCGCGGTATCCACGCCGTCGCGATCGTCGGTCCCGAGCATCAGCAGGACACAGCGCGTCCCGGCGTTGGCCCGGCCGGTGCCGCATTCGACGAGCCAATCCGATGCGCCGGCCGGCGCGATAGAAGCGGCCGCAAGGATCAGCGAGAGAAAGACTCGGCGCATGGCTTGGCACTCCACTCTTGGCTGAAGCTGGAACCATAGGCCCCGCGGCCGCGGCCACCAAGCACCGATTGCCGCCGCGCTCGCAGTCGTGATCGGCGCGTGTAGAATGCGAAGCGGCGGTTCATCGGAGAAAAGGCGCATGAATCTCGAACTTTTGGCGAATGCTCGCCTGCCGATCCTGATTCACCTGGCGACGGTCCTGCCGGCGCTGGTTATCGGTACCTGGCTGATTTTTTTATCGACCAAGGGTGCTCGTCCCCATCGCGGGTTCGGCGCGCTGTACCTCGCCCTGATGACGGCGACGGCGGCGACGGTATGTTTCATCCGGCCATTGAGCTTCCTGCATCTCTTCGTCCCGGTGACGTTCGTCAGCGTTTTGGGCGCATTGTGGTCCGCCCGCGTGGGAAACATCGCCAGCCATCGCGGATTCATGCTCGGCCTTTATTTCGGCGGCCTGATCTTCGCCGGAGCACTTGCCGTCCTGCTCCCCGGCCGCCTGATGAATCGCGTCGTTTTCGGTTAAGCACCCAGAGTCTCCGAAACATCACACAGGCGACACATCGCGGTCATGGCACGCCTCTAAGAAGGGTCCCGTTCCCACCCCCTTCGAGGAGCAACCACATGGACGCGATCCGGTTCTACGACCGCGCGTTGCAACAACTGACACGCCGCCAATTGTTGAATGCCGCCGCGACGCTTGGCCTCGGCGCCATCGCCTCGCCGTTGGTGTCGAGCGGCGTCTGGGCGAAACCGATCTTCCGCAACTACCCCTTCACGCTTGGCGTGGCCTCGGGCGATCCGCTGCCCGACGGCGTCGTACTGTGGACCCGGCTGGCGCCGGAGCCCCTGAATGGCGGCGGCATGCCGACGCAAGCCGTCGAGGTGAATTGGGAAATTTCCACGACCGCGAACTTCGCCAGCCCGATCGCCAAGGGTTTGACGCTGGCCCGCCCGGAACTTGGGCATTCCGTGCATGTCGAGGCCACCGGCCTGCAGCCCGGCCGCGAATATTTCTACCGCTTCATCGCCGGCGACGAAGTCAGCCAAATCGGCCGCACCAAGACCGCCCCGGCCTTGGGCCAGATGCCGGACAGGATGCGTTACGGCGTCGTTGGCTGCAACCACTACGAAAACGGCCATTTCACCGCCTATCGCCACGTCGCCAACGAACGTTTCGATTTCATCATCCACACCGGCGACTACATCTATGAAGGCCGCGGCAACGGCAACCGCACGCCCGATCTCGTGGTGCGGCAGCATGAAGGCGACGAAATCCACACCCTCGTCGACTATCGCAACCGTTATGCCCAATACAAGATGGACCCCAACCTGATGGCCGCGCACGCCTCGGCGCCGTGGCTGGTCACCCGCGACGACCACGAAGTCGAGAACAACTACACGGGCGATGCCGACGAAAACAACATCCCGCCGGAAATCTTCGCGCTGCGCCGCGCGGCGGCCTATCAGGCCTATTACGAAACCATGCCGTTCCGCGCGAGCGTCCTGCCCAAGGGCCCGAGCCAAATCGTCTATCGCCGCCTGCGTTTCGGCGAATTGATGGACATCAGTCTGCTCGACACGCGGCAATACCGCTCCGACCAGCCCTGCGGCG
>CANFCX010000083.1 GCA_947445225.1 Rhodospirillales bacterium | reverse complement strand
TGGTCGTCGCCCCGTCCGCCGATCGGGATCACCATGACGCCGCCCACGGCGAGCTGCCCGAGCAGGGTTTCGGGAGGCTCGCTGGCGGCGGCGGTGACGATGATGCGGTCGAAGGGTGCCTGCTCTGGCCAACCGAGGGCGCCATCGCCGTGTCGCGTGGTGATGTTGTGCAGCCGCAGCGTGGCGAAACGCGCCTCGGCCTCGTTCAGCAGCGGGCGATGACGTTCGATGGTGTAGACGCGCCGGCATAGGCGCGACAGCACGACGGTCTGATAACCCGAGCCGGTGCCGACCTCCAACACCTTGAGCCGCGGCCCGGTTTCCAGCGCCTGCGTCATCATGCCGACGACGGAAGGCGCGCTGAGGGTCTGGCCGTGGCCGATGGGCAAGGGTGAACTCGCATAGGCCTGGTCGACGAAGGGCGAGGGCACGAAGATTTCGCGCGGCGCCCGTTCGATCGCGGACAACACACGGGTATCGGTGACCCCGGCCCCGCGCAGTTCCATGACCAGCCGGGCCTTGTGGTTGGGCGTGCTCACGCCAGCGCCTGGGCCAAAGTTTTCAAGGCTGGCCGATGGGTCAGATCGAGATTGAGCGGCGTCACCGAAATGGAGCCGGCATTGACCGCGGCAAGATCGGTGCCGGGGCGCGTCGCCTCTTCCTTACGCATCGCGCCGATCCAGAAATACGGCACATCGCGCGGATCGACGCCGGCGACAAGCTGGTCGCCGATTTTGCGTTTGCCCTGCGCGGCGACGACGACTCCGGTCACGGCGTGGGCGGTTACATCGGGGAAATTGACGTTGACGAGCATGTTCGTGGGCCAGCGGATACCGGCGAGACGGCGCAGGATGTCCGGCGCATGGTGTTCGGCCGTCGCCCATTTCGCCGGGCCATTGCCCTCCGTCACCTGGCTCAAGGCGATGGCGCGCACGCCGAGCAATGTCGCCTCCATGGCCGCGGCGATGGTCCCGGAATAAGTCACGTCCTCGCCCAAATTGCCGCCGCGGTTGATGCCGGACAGCACCAGAGTCGGCCGCTCGCCCTTGAGCAAATGGTTTATCGCAAGCAAAACCGCATCGGTTGGCGTGCCGTCCACCGCATACCGGCGGCGCGTCACCTTGCGGATCCGCAAGGGGCGGCGCAGCGTCAAGGAATGGCTGGTGCCGCTTTGTTCGGTCTCCGGGGCCACGACCCAGACATCGCGGGTGAAGCCGAGCGCGATCTTCTCAAGGAGCCGAATGCCCGGAGCTTGGATGCCGTCATCGTTGGTTACCAGGATGCGCGCCGTGGCGAGGTCGAGCGGTGCCTCAGACATCGGGTGTTATGACGTCCCGACCGCTCATATAGGGGCGCAGCGCCTCGGGCACCGTCACCGAACCGTCGCCGTTCTGATAATTTTCAATAACCGCGATCAGGGTTCGGCCGACGGCGAGGCCGGAGCCGTTGAGGGTATGGACGAAACGTGTCCCCTTCCCTTCCTTGGGCCGAAAACGGGCCTTCATGCGCCGGGCTTGGAAGTCGCCGCAATTGGAGCAGCTCGAAATCTCGCGGAAGGCATCCTGTCCGGGCAGCCAGACTTCGATGTCATAGGTCTTGCGCGCGGAAAAGCCCATGTCGCCGGTGCATAACAACATGACCCGATAAGGCAGGCCGAGGCGCTTCAACACTTCCTCCGCGCATTGGGTCATGCGTTCGTGTTCAGCTTCGGAAGCATCGGGATGGGCGATGCTGACCAGCTCCACCTTCTCGAATTGATGTTGGCGGATCATGCCGCGTGTGTCCTTGCCGGCGGCGCCGGCCTCGGCGCGGAAACAGGCCGTGAGCGCGGTGTAACGAAAAGGCAGCTTCGCCTCGTCGAGGATTTCGTCGGCGGCCAGATTCGTTAGGGACACTTCGGAGGTTGGGATCAGCCAATGGCCAGTCGCCGTGCGGAAGGAGTCTTCCGCGAATTTTGGCAATTGGCCGGTGCCGAACATCGCGGCGTCGCGCACCAGGACCGGCGGCACGACCTCGCGATAGCCGAATTCGCCGGTGTGCAGATCGAGCATGAATTGACCGATTGCCCGTGACAGGCGCGCCAGCCCGCCGCCTAGAACCGTGAAACGCGCGCCGGACAGCCGTGCCGCGCGCTCGAAATCCATCTGGCCAAGAATGGGTCCGATCTCGTCATGCGGCTTTGGGGCAAAGGCGAAAGCCCGCTTTTCGCCCCAGGCGCGGACCGTGACATTGGCCGCCGCGTCGCCGCCATTGGGGACGTCCGCCGCGGGCAAATTGGGAATCTCCGCCAGCAAGGCGTCGATCTCGGCGCCAACCCGCGCTTCCTCCGCCTCGGCCTTGGGCAGCGCATCCTTGAGTGCCGCGACCTCGGCCATGACCGCGGCGACGTCCTCGCCCCGCGCCTTGGCCTGGCCGATGCGTTTTGAGGATTCGTTGCGGCGCTGTTGGATGTCCTGCATCGCGGTCTGCGCGGCCCGGCGTTTTTCATCCAGCGCCAGGACCGCCGCGGCCTGAGGCTTCAGGCCGCGCCGCGCCAGGCCGGCGTCGAAATCCGCCGGGTTATCGCGAAGCCATTTCAGGTCGTGCATGAATGAATGAGCCGGTCACGCCATGATGTGGGCGCCGTTTATACGGTGCCGCATCCGGCTCGTCCACAGGCCGCGCGGGTCAGCCTCAGGCGTCGGCCGGGCGTCGCTTGGATTTAGCCTCTTCCGCGATCTCGGCGGCTTCGGCTTCCCGCTCCCGCCGGAAGCGGTCCCGTTCGATCCATTTCGCCACCCAGATCGAAACCTCGTAAAGCAAGTAAAGCGGCACCGCGAGCAGCATCATGCTGAAGCCGAAATCCGGAGGCGTGACGATCGCCGCGAAGGTGACGATGCCGACGACAGCGTAACGCCGTTTCTCGCCCAGGCCCTTGGCGGTGACCATTCCGGCCTTGGCCAACAAGGCGAGCAGCACCGGCAACTGGAAGCTGACGCCGAAGGCGAAAAGCAGGAGCATGACGAAGGAGAGATATTCGCTCATCTTCGCTTCGAGCTGGATGGGCAGCGTACCGTCGCCGGCCGCCACTTCGAACCCGATGAAGAACGTCAGCACGAAGGGCAGGATCAGGTAGTAGAGCAACGCCGCGCCGAGCACGAACAAGACGGGCGTCGCCAGGAGAAACGGCATGAAGACCCGCTTTTCCTTTTTGTAGAGCCCCGGCGCGACGAACATCCAAACCTGATTGGCGATGACGGGAAACGACACGAAAGCCGCCGCGAAGAAAGCCACGCGCATATAGGTGAAGAAGGCCTCGGTCGGCGCCGTGAAGATCAATCGCTGGCCGGTGCGCCCGGGCACGCTGGCATACGCCGCGGCTTGGGGCTGAACCAGGAAATCGAAAATCGGCTGCGAAAAATAATAACAGGCGAAGAAGGCAATCAGGAACGCGCCGATCGAATAGAGCAAACGCTGCCGAAGCTCCCGGAGATGGTCGAGCAGCGGCATCTTCTTTTCGTCTGGGGTGTCGTCGTTCGTCGTCATTGCCATGGTGGAATCATCGGAAGCGGGCTGATCGAACCAATCGCGACCCCGACGGGGCCAGGTCCGCTTCTAGCCGGCGGCCGCGCGAATTGTCGATTTCCCCTCGGCGGGCGGATTCGCCGAGACCGCTTGCGGCGTGGCCGGCGCCACGGGGGCGACCGGCTCGACCGGGGCGGCGGCGCCACCCGCCATCTCCGCGACTTCCGCCAGAACGGGCGGCGCGGTCGGCGTTGGCGGCGCGACCGGTTTGGCGGCGGGTTTTGGGGCCGGCGCCAGAACGATCGAGGGCGTGCCGTCATCGAAGTTGCGGTCGTCGTACTGCACCGCCGGCGTGGCGTAGAGCGGCTCCCCGGTCAGGGGATCAACCGCGGCCGGAAGCTGTTGACTCAAAAGATTCGTGAACGTGCCCTTGGGATCGACCGCTTTCTGAATCTCGCGGCTGACGTCCACGCTTTCGATCTTCTGAAGGTGTTTGCGAATATCCTCGAATTCGGCGTGACGGATCATGTCATCGACGCCGCCTTGGAATTCACGCGCCAAGCCGCGCGCCTTGGAGACCCATTTGGCGATCGCGCGCAGCGTGCCGGGCAACTCCTTGGGGCCAATGAAGATTACCGCGGTCACCGCGATCACCAGCAGTTCAGTCCAGCTGAGATCGAGCATGGTGCGGCCTACATCCCCTTGAATAACCGTTCGCGCATGGTCTTGAACCGCAGTCCGAACGCTCAGGCTTTGTTGGCCTGGCCTTCCTGGACCACCTTGGCCTGCGCGCCGGCAGCCTCGGCCTTGATTTCCTTGGGCGGCACGGCGGCGGCTTCGTCGTCGCCTTCCAGCTCTTCCTTCAGGCCGGTCTTGAACGCTTTCACGCCCTTGGCGACGTCACCCATCAACTTCGGAATCTTGCCGGCGCCGAATAACAGAACCACGATGACAAGGACTATGATCCAATGCCAAAGGCTCATCGTTCCCATAGCGGTCAACTCCCAAAACAACCAGATATGCGCCAATTCGGCCAATGATGGCAAAATCCAGCGTAGGCCGCAACCATAGCAGCCTAACTCTCATTTAAGTGCGCCGAGCCGAAAAACAAAGCCCAAAGATCACCGATCTTCCGGCGCCGCCTCCCGATCGTCCGCCGCCGCTTCGCCGGATTCGGCTTCCCGAGCTTCGTTTTCTTCGTCCTCGGCCGATCCGCCGGCGGCTTCGGGCGTCATGTCGAAAGCGCTGACAGCCGGGCGGGCATCGAGCAATCCCGCGGCCTTCAGTTCGGCCAGGTTCGGCAAATCCTCGAGCCGGTCGAGCCCAAAATGAGCCAGAAAATTCTCCGTCGTCACCCAGGTCAGCGGCCGGCCGGGCGTGGCGCGGCGCCCCTTGGGCTTGATCCACCCCGCCTCGAGCAGGATATCGAGCGTTCCCTTGTTCAAGGCGACGCCACGAATTTCCTCGATTTCGGCACGGGTCACGGGTTGGTGATAAGCGATGATCGCCAAGGTCTCCGTCGACGCGCGCGATAGTTTTCGGGGAACCGAGGTCTCGACGTTCAAAAACGAAGCGAGGTCGGGCGCGGTTCGCAACGCCCATTTGCCGGCGACCTGAACCAAATTGACGCCGCGAGCCGAATAAAGGCTCTGCAATTCCGCCAGCAGATCGGCCACGTCCCCCGCCGCTTCGCCGAGACGTGCGCCGAGCGCGGCTTCGTCCAATGGCGCGGGGCTGGCGAAAAGCAGCGCCTCGAGGACACGCAGATGCTGCGCCCGATCGGTCATCAGGCGTCCGGGGTCTTGCGAAAATAGACCGGACCGAACGGCCGCTCCTGCCGGATCTGAAGTTTGCCGGCGCGCGCCAGTTCCAGACTCGCGGCCAGCGTCGCGGCAATCGCCGAACGCTGTAGGATTCCGTCGCGCAGCCCCGCCGGAAGGAAACTCCACAACGTCGTCCAATCGGGCATGCGGCCGAGCATGGCGGTCAATCGGCCGATCGCCTCGTCCATCGAATAGAGATCAAGCGGCTCGATACGGAGCATCGATGGCCCGCCTTTCCGGCGGTGATCGGCATAGGCGGACAGCAGATCGAACAATGACAGTTCGATGACCGGCCGTTCGACGATGCGGATGCCCTCGGGCTCCCCCCGCGGAAAGACGTCGCGGTTGAGCAGCGGTCGCGCCAGCAGCCGGGCGCCGGCGGCCTGCATCGCCTCCAGGCGCAACAACTGGAAGGTCAAGGCCTGGGCCATCTCCGCCGCCGTGGGTTCTTCGTCGGCGGGCGGCTCGGGCAACAACAGCCTGGATTTCAAATAGGCCAGCCACGCCGCCATGACCAGGTAATCGGCCGCCAATTCGAGGCGCAACCCGCGGACGCGCTCCACGAAAGCCAGATACTGGTCGGCCAAGGCCAGGATCGACAGCCGCGTCAGATCGACCTTCTGCTCGCGGGCGAGGCTGAGCAGGACGTCGATCGGCCCCTCGTAACCGCCGAGTTCGACGATCAGGCGATCGTCACCCTCCGGGGCTTCCTCGAAAGTCGGCTCGGTGCCTGTTTTCATGAGAGTCCGCCCAGGCGGCCGATCAGCTCGATCAAGGCCTCGGCCGGCGGCCCGACCAACCAGCCGAACACGTCGATGTTCATGCCAAAGAACGAACCGAGCCAGGGCAAGCCCAGCAGCAGCACCAATACGATGAAAATACCGTGGGGTTCGATCATGGCCAGGGGCCTGGCCAAGGCATACGGCAGGATACCGACGGCGACGCGCCCGCCATCGAGCGGGGGGATCGGGAGCATGTTGAACACGGCCAGAACGACATTGATGAGCAACGCGTTGCCCAGTGTCTCCGCGACCCAATCGGCGGGCTGCGGCCCGGGCAGCCACGATACGAAGTTAAAAAGCAGGGTGGCCACCACCGCCAGCGCGATATTCATGCCCGGTCCGGCCAGGGCGACCCAAACCATGTCGATCCGCGGATGGTTGAGTCGGCTGAACACCACCGGCACGGGTTTGGCGTAGCCGAACAAGAAAGGCGCCTGCGCCAGCAGCAACATCCCGGGCAGCAGGATGGTGCCGACGGGATCGACGTGACGCAATGGATTGAGAGTCACCCGCCCCATGCGAAAGGCCGTGTCGTCGCCCAACCTGTACGCGGCAAAGCCATGCGCCGCCTCATGCAACGTAACGGCCGTGACGACAGGTATGATCCAGGTTGAGGCACCATAGACGGCCGCCCAAATGTCCATCGGCTACGGCCTACGCCGGTTCCAGAAGCGCGTCAAGCCGGGCGGCGAGAGCCTTGCGGTCGATGGGCCGCGGCGGGTGCCGCCGGGCCTCCGCGCGGGCAAAACGGCTCCTTGCCGCCGAATCGAGTGCCCGCGCCGCATTCGCCACTTCCATCATCGCTTGCAGATTTCCGTCGCAATGGAGCACCGCGTCGCAGCCGGCCGCCAATGCCGCCTGCGTGCGCTGGCTCAAACCGCCGGCAAGCGCCTTCATGCAGAGATCGTCGGAGACCAGGAACCCATCGAATCCGATGTTTCCGCGGATGGTCCCGCCGATCAGCCGGCTGGAGGTCGTGGCCGGGTTGAGGTCGTCGATCGCGGTGTAGAGAACATGGGCGGTCATCGCCCAGGGTGCGTCGGCCAATGCCCGAAAGGGCGCAAAATCGACGGCATCGAGGTCGGCCGCGGCGGCGTCCACGATGGGAAGCTCGGCATGGCTGTCGGCGCGGGCGCGCCCATGCCCCGGCATGTGTTTCGCGACCGGCAGCACGTTGCCGTCCAGCAACCCTTCGCAAAATGCCCGGCCAAGTCTCGCGACGAGGCCGATGTCGGCGCCGAAGGCGCGGTCGCCGATGATGCCGTGGCCTTCCGGGAACAACACATCGAGCACGGGCGCGCAATCGACATTGACGTCGATCTCACGCAATTCCTCGGCGATCAGGCGCGCCGCGGCGCGAGCGGCATCCTCGCCCCGGACGGGATCGCGCTGGGCAAGCGCGCCAATACGTCCGGCGGGAGGATAGGCCGGCCATTGCGGTGGCCTCAACCGCGCCACGCGGCCGCCCTCCTGGTCGATGAGAATGGGCGTGTCGTCGCGCCCGACCGCTGCTTTCAGATCGCCGACGAGGGCGCGGATTTGTTCCCGGCTAAGGCAATTGCGGGCGAATAGGATGAAGCCCAGCGGATCGCTGTCGCGAAAGAAGGCGCGTTCCTCGGGAAGAAGATTTGGACCCGAACACCCGAAAATAGCCGCCAGGGGCATCGCGACGATCGGCCCAGTTACGGGCGCACGACGAGGCAGCCCTGCCGGCGGGCGGAAAGTTTGCCGCAAAGATCGCGCGCGGCGGTTTCGTCGGCGACGGGGCCGGCCTGCACGCGATAGACGATTCCGCGGTCCCCGCCGAGATCGGCCGGGCTCACGGTCAGGGTTAATCCGCCGAGCACATCGGGATGGTTTTTCACCAGCCGTGCCCATTCCCGATTGGCGTCATCGGCGCTCCGCACCGATGAAAGCTGGATGCGACGACCGCTCGCGGGAAGGGCGGCGAGAGCCGGCGGCGCCGGTGCGGCCGTCGGCGGTTGGGCCGGCGCGGGGCGTAATGGAGGCTCGGGTGCGGCGACGGGATCGGGCGCTTCGACGAGCACGGCCTGGGCCGGCGGGCGCGGCATCGGCAACTCCGGCGGCGGCAACAACCTCTCGATGACCGGGCCTGAACTGGTGCCGGGCGCCAGGCGACCGAAAATCTCCTTGTCCTGGTCCGGAACCTCCATGCCGCCGGGTCTTTCGGGCCGCGTCTTAATCGGCCGTGCATCGGCTTGGATGGTTGGAACCGGCCCTTGCTTGTCATTCTGCATCAGATCGGTGCGATAGGCATAGGCGACGATTCCCGCGCAGCCTCCGAAGGCGACGACAACGACCAAGGTTGGCCACAGGCGCCGCCGCCGCGCGGGCTCGGAGATGGGGCCGGAAGGCGGCGTCGGGCCCTCCTCCCTCAACGCATTTCCTCCAGGGGCTTCACGCCGAAGATGCGGAGACCCGCCGCCACGACCAGCCCAACCCCGCGCGCGAGCGCAAGGCGCGCGCGCGTCGCCGCCACGTCTCCGGCGATGATGAAACGCAAGCTCGTTTCATCCTTGCCGCGCGTCCACAACGCGTGAAAGGCGGCGGCCAGATCGTGAAGATAAAAAGCGATGCGGTGTGGTTCATGAGTCTCGGCGGCGGTTTCCACGACGCGCGGCCATTGCGCGAGCGTCCTCAGGATCGCCATTTCGTCGGGGTCGCGCAGCCGCGACAATTCCGCGCCGCCGAGGGCGGCGTCCGAGAAATCGGCGTTGGGAAACTCCGCCGCCGCCTGGCGCAGCACCGAACGATGGCGTGCATGTGCGTATTGCACGTAGAACACGGGATTATCTTTCGACTGTTCCGTCACCTTGGCAAGGTCGAAATCAAGATGCTGGTCGTTCTTACGGGTCAGCATGATGAACCGCACAACGTCCTTGCCGACCTCGTCGACGACATCGCGCAACGTGACGAACGTGCCGGCCCGTTTGGACATTTTCACCGGCTCGCCCTTGTTCATCAGATTGACCATCTGACACAGCTTCACCTCCAGCCCCGCCTTGCCGTCCGACAACGCCGCGACGGCAGCCTTCATCCGCTTCACATAACCGCCGTGATCGGCGCCCCAGACGTCGATCATGACGGCGAAGCCGCGGCTGAATTTGTCGAGATGGTAGGCGATGTCCGTGGCGAAATAGGTCCAACTGCCGTCCGATTTCTTCAGCGGCCGGTCGGTGTCGTCGCCGAATTGCGTGGCCCGGAACAAAGTCTGCGGCCGCGGCTCCCAATCGTCGGGCTTGTCGCCCTTGGGCGGCTCCAGCGTGCCGGTATAGATCAGGCCGCGCCCTTCCAGGAGAAGCAGGGCCGCGTCCACGCTGCCCCGCTCGACCAGGCCGCGCTCGGAGGTAAACACGGCGTGTTCGATTCCGATTCCGGCAAGGTCGGAGCGGATCAGCGCCATCATCGCATCGACCGCGAATGCCAGGATCGAGGGCAGCCAAGCATCCTCCGGCTGGTTCAGCCATTTGCGGCCATCGCGCGCGGCCAGGGCCACGCCCACCGCGCACAGATATTCGCCGGGATAGAGGCCTTCGGGAATCGCGCCGATGGTTTCTCCCAGGGCCTCGCGGTAACGCAGATGGACCGAGCGCGCGAGCGCATCGACCTGGGCCCCGGCATCGTTGACGTAATATTCGCGCGTGACATCAAAGCCGGCGGCATCGAGCAGATTGGCGAGCGCGTCGCCAAAGGCCGCGCCGCGCCCATGTCCGACATGCATCGGTCCAGTCGGGTTGGCGGAGACATATTCGACATTGACCTTGCGGCCGTTCCCCAGGGACGACCGGCCATAAACATCGCCGGCGCCGATCGCGGCGGCCAGCCGCCGGTGCCAAAAGTTTTCGGCAAGGCGCAGATTGATGAAACCGGGTCCGGCGATATCAACCGCGACAACATCCGGCAGCGCCGTCAACACCGGCACCAACGCCGCGGCCAGCGTTCGCGGCGGCTGCCCCGCCGGCTTGGCCAGCACCATCGCCGCGTTGGTCGCCAGATCGCCATGGGCGGGATCGCGCGGCGGCTCCACCGCCACGCGCGAAAAATCCAGCCCGGCCGGCAGCGCGCCGTTGGCAACCATGCCCTCGAGCGCGGCGACGATCTTGGTCTGGAAATCCCTGAACAGGTTCATGGTCTCATTCATCGAGGCGGCATAATTTCCGGTGTTCGGCCTGGGCGTAGCGGTCGGTCATCCCGGCGATGTAATCGGCGACCAGCCGGGCGGTTGCTTGCCGGTCCTTGCGATCGACCTTGCCGTACCACTCGGTCGGCAGGCATTCGGGCTCGGCGAACAACAGAT
>CANFCX010000082.1 GCA_947445225.1 Rhodospirillales bacterium | reverse complement strand
GGCACCGTCCCGACGCGCGCGGCGGAGCCTGGGTGGAAGACGGGGACCTGAACGTGACCGGGCGGCCGGAGCATCTGCCCAGACGGGTCAAGGACTGGCTCATCGGTCACGCCCGTTCCGCGCTCGCCGACAGCGCGCGCCGGCACGCCGAGGCGCTGGGGCGAAGGTTTCGCCGCCTGACGCTGCGCGACCCGCGCACACAATGGGGAAGTTGCTCGGCGACTGGCGATTTGTCGTTTTCCTGGCGTTTGATTCTGGCCCCACCGGAGGTCCTCGACTACGTCGTCGCCCATGAGGTGGCCCATCTTTCCGAGGCCAATCACGGTCCGCGCTTTTGGACTCTTGTCACCCAACTCCTCGGCGCCGACTACCGCAGCCATCGAGTCTGGCTGCGCCGTCACGGCGCCACCTTGCTGCGTTACGGATGACATTTTCCGATTTGCCGCACGCTTCGGATAGAACCGCGCGTACAAAGGTAATAGGGATTGCGCCTGTCCATCGTGGAGGAACGATCGTGTCCGACCCCGATTTCTGGCAAGCCGTCCTCCGCCGCGACGCGCGTTACGACCGCATTTTCGTTTATGCCGTGCGATCCACGCGGATTTACTGCCGTCCGTCATGCCCAAGCCGGCGCCCCCGACCAGACCGTGTCACCTTTCACCCGGACGCCGCGGCCGCCGAACAAGCCGGCTTCCGCCCCTGCCGTCGCTGCCGCCCGCACGCCGACGGGCCGCCGGACCCCTGGCCCGACCGTATTCGGCGGGCCTGTGCCGCTCTGGAAAGTGGCGACGGTCGTCTCAACCTGGCCGAGATCGCCGCCGCCGTCGGCGGCAGCCGATTTCAGCTTCATCGGCGTTTCAGGCAAATGCTGGGCCTAACGCCGCACGAATTTGCCGATGCCAGTCGCTTGGACCGCCTTAAATCCCGGCTGCGCACCGGCGGCACGATAACCGCGGCGCTTTATGATTCGGGTTTTGGCTCGACCCGTGCCCTGTATGAAAAATCGACATCGCGCCTGGGTATGACCCCCCGCTTCTATCAACGCGCCGGGGCCTCGCTGACCATCGCCTATTCCATCGGCTCTTCCTCCCGCGGCCGCGTGCTCGTGGCGCGTACATCCAAGGGCATTTGTTCGATCAAGCTTGGGGACGACGACGGCAGTCTGATCGACGAACTGCGAGCGGAGTTTCCCGCCGCCGACCTTCGCGACGGCGGCTCCGGCGGCGATCCGACGCTGCAGGCCGTGCTCCGTCGCATCGACGGGGCGCCCACCCATGTCGACCTGCCGCTCGACATTCGCGGCACCGCCTTCCGACGCCGGGTGTGGGCGGCTCTCATGGCCATCCCGGAGGGTGAGACCCGAAGCTACGGCGACATCGCCGCTGCCATCGGCCAACCGGGCGCGGCACGGGCGGCAGGCAGCGCCTGCGCCGCCAATTCCATCGCCGTGCTCATCCCCTGTCACCGGGCGATCCGCGAGGATGGCTCGCTCGGCGGCTATCGTTGGGGTCTGCGACGCAAGCAGGCCTTGATCGACCGGGAAAGAAAAGAGGCCGGCGCAAAACCGCGGAAAACGCGCTAATTCGCGCCAGGCGTGGGCGCCGCCGGTCGATCAGACAACAACGGCACGGCGCCGCGCAGCGGACGCATGGGCAACCCGCGATGCGCCGCCACCATGAAATTTCGCCACAGTTGCGCCGGCAGCCCGCCGCCGCTGACGGACTTCATGGCTGAATCATCGTCATTCCCGAGCCAAACGCCGGTCACGAGATCGGCCGTGTAGCCGACGAACCACGCATCGCGGAAATCCTGGCTCGTACCCGTTTTCCCGGCGACCGGCCGGTCGAGCAGCGCGGCGCGTCCGGTCCCTTCGGACACGACCTTGGTCAACATTTCGGTCATGGTGGCGTTGTGTTCAGGCCGAATCACGCGGCCGGCGGCCGATCCGCTTCGCCGATACAGCACCGTGCGATCCCCGGCGCGGATTTCCACGATACCGTGCGGCCAGGCGTCGATGCCGCCGCTGGCGAAAGCCGCGAAGGCGCCGGTCAATTCCAACAGTGTTACTTCGCTCGCGCCAAGCGACGTGCTGAGATCGCGGCGAAGCTCCGATGCAATGCCGAGCCGCTGAGCCGTTGCGATGACCCGATCGACGCCCACCTTCTGCGCCAGACGAACGGTTGCCGTGTTGATCGACCGAGAAAGTGCCTCCGCAATGGTGATGCGGCCGCGAAAAGTCGAATCGAAATTGCCGGGGCTCCAACCACCGATTGAAATCGGCGCATCCTCGACAATATCGGTCGGCTGAAATCCCGCCTCGACCGCGGCCAGGTAAACAAAGGGTTTGAAAGCCGAACCGGGTTGCCGCGACGCCGTCGTTGCTCGGTTGAACTGACTATCGCCGTAATCCCGGCCGCCGATCATGGCGCGCACGGCGCCGTCGGCAGCCATCGCCACGAGAGCCGCCTGACCCACGCGAAGCTGAGGCCCCTCGTCGGCAAGGACCGATTTCACCTGCGCTTCGGCCTCGCGCTGCAATTTGGGATCGAGCGTCGTTAATACCGTCAGGTCGGAATCGGTGTAGCCCACGAAATCGGTGATCTGATCGATTACCCAATCCAGAAAATACCGCGCATTGCGGCCGGCCGCGGGCAGGACCGCCAGCCGTAGAGGGTCGCGGGCAGCGGCCGTGGCGTCGGTTGCGGTCAAATAGCCCGCTTCGACCATGTTGGCGAGCACTTGGGCAGCCCTGGCGCCGGAGCGGGCGAGGTCCGCGGTCGGCGCGTAGCGGGATGGCGCCTTGAGCAAGCCGGCGATGACGGCGGCCTCATGCAACGACAATCGGCGCGCGGATTTTCCGAAATATTTTCGAGACGCCGCCTCCACGCCGAAGGTGCCGGCGCCCAAATAAACCCGGTTCAGATAGATCGAAAGAATCTGGTCTTTCGTGAACTTCTGTTCCAGCCACAGGGCCAGCAGCAGTTCCTGGACCTTGCGGCGAAGTGTGCGTTCGGACGTCAGGAAGACGTTCTTGGCGAGCTGCTGCGTGATGGTGCTGCCGCCCTGCACGACGCGGCGCTCCCGTAAATTGACAAAGGCGGCGCGGGCGAATCCGATGATGTCGAGGCCGAAATGTTCGCGGAAGCGTCGGTCCTCCGTGGCGATGACCGCCTCGGGAAGATAACGCGGCAGTTCTGCCAGCGGCACCGCCCCACCGTGAAGGTCGCCATAAGCGCCAAGCGGTGACCCATCGGCCGCGAGAAGCGTCACGCTCGGCCGTCGCGTGAAGTTATCGAGGTCACCTATATCGGGAAGGTCATAAGCATAAACAGCAACGAGTCCGGCGACGGCGACGGCGGCCCACACACCAATCGTTGCTGTCCAGGCCGCGAGCCGAACCAAAGGCCGCCGCGATCGGCGACGGCGACGCGGTGGCTCTTCGCCTTCCGGCGCGACCGGCTCTGCATCCGGCGAGCCGCCGAACAGGCCCGGCTCGCGCCGATTCTTTACCTTGCTTCGTTTAGCTTTCGCCACGCTCCCGCTCTACCCCCGCTTGTGGCGGCGTCGCGAACCGGCGCGATCATACGTCGAGATTGGCAACCTTGTGAGCATTGGCCTGTATGAACTCACGGCGCGGTTCGACGAGATCACCCATGAGGGTGGAGAAAACCTCTTCCACCTCGTCATCATGGCTGATCTTAACCTGTAACAAACGGCGTGAATTCGGATCCAGCGTGGTCTCCCACAATTGCTCCGGGTTCATCTCGCCAAGACCCTTGTAGCGCTGGATGGAGAGTCCTTTGCGTCCATTCTCCAGCACGATCTCGAGCAGCGCGGTCGGACCGCTGATCGCGCGATCGAAATCCTTGCCCTGGAGCCGAGCAAAACGTTCATAGATGCCTTGCAGCTCGACGACCATCTCCACCAGCCTGCGCGCTTCGGTGCTGTTGATCACGACCGAATCGATGACACAACGATCGGTCTCGCCGCGCAGCTTGCGCTCGAAGATCAACTCGCCGGCCGCCGTGGCCGTGCCGGTCCACCCGCGATCAGTCTCGGGAACAAGGGCGTCGAGCCGACGGGCGATAACACGAGCGACTTCCGCGGCCTTGTCGTGGTTCGCGAGCAGTTCGGGCGAAAGCGCCCCCAGAATAGCGGCCTGCTCGACAGCGTCGCGGCCGCCGACACGACGCGACAGGGGCGCCAGCAACGACCGGACAATGCGAGCCTGATCGACCAGGGAACGGAGGTCGCGGGCGGCGCGCGTGCTGCCATCCTTGCCGATGACCAGCACCAGGTCGTCCAAACCCGCGCCGATCAGGTAGTCCTCCAGTTCCCGGTCGTCCTTGCAATAGACCTCGGATTGCCCGCGTTTCACCCGATAGAGCGGCGGCTGCGCGATGTACAGGTAGCCTCTCTTTTCGGCGCCGGAGGGCTGATGTTCGATGAGCTGGCGCATGTGGCGAAAAAAGAACGTCAGCAGCAAGGTGCGGATATGACTGCCATCGACATCGGCGTCGGTCATGATGATGACGCGATGGTAGCGCAGCTTGCCGATATCGAAATCGTCGGCGATCCCGGTACCGAGCGCGGCGATGAGCGTCCCGATCTCGGCGGAATTCAACATCTTGTCCAAGCGGGCGCGCTCGACGTTCAGGATTTTGCCGCGCAACGGCAGGATGGCCTGAGTGCGGCGGTCGCGACCCTGTTTGGCCGAGCCGCCGGCCGAATCGCCCTCGACGATGAACAGCTCCGATAGCGCCGGATCGCGTTCTTGGCAATCGGCGAGCTTCCCGGGAAGGGAAGCCATGTCGAGAGCACCCTTCCGACGCGTGAGATCACGCGCTTTACGCGCCGCTTCCCGCGCCGCCGCCGCCTCGACCGCCTTGGCGACGACACGTTTGGCGTCGCTGGGATGCTCTTCGAACCATTGCTGGAGACGTTCGCCGACGACACCCTCGACGACCGGGCGGACCTCCGACGACACCAACTTGTCCTTCGTCTGCGACGAAAATTTTGGGTCCGGCACCTTCACCGACAAGACACAAGACAAACCCTCGCGGGCATCTTCGCCGGATAGCTGCACCTTTTCCCGTTTGGCGATTCCGCTTTCGGTCGCATAAGCGTTGATGGTCCGGGTCAGGGCGGCCCGGAAGGCGGCCAAATGGGTGCCGCCATCACGCTGGGGAATGTTGTTCGTGAAACACAACATTGTCTCGTGATAGGCGTCGGTCCATTCCATCGCCACGGAGACGGTGATTCCTTCGCGTTCCGCCGACATCGTTATCGTGGGATGCAGCGCGGTCTTGCCGCGATCGAGATATTTGACGAAGGCCTCGATGCCGCCGTCGTAGTGCAGCTCAATGACCTTCTTGTCGACACCGCGCTCGTCGGTGAGAACGAGCGAAACGCCGGAATTAAGAAACGCCAGTTCGCGCAGACGGTGCTCCAGCGTCGCCAGGTCGAACTCCGTGCGCGTAAAGGTCACGCGCGAAGGTTTGAACGTAACCTGGGTTCCGGTGCGCCCTTCCGCCGGGCCGACCTCCGCGAGCGGCGCCTGGGGCTCGCCATCGCGGAAGCGCAGGAAGTACTCCTTGCCCGCGCGCCAGATCCGCAGATCGAGGACCTCGGACAACGCGTTGACGACCGAGACGCCAACCCCGTGCAAACCGCCCGAGACCTTGTACGAGTTTTGATCGAATTTTCCGCCCGCGTGCAATTGAGTCATGATGACTTCAGCGGCGGACACACCTTCTTCTGAATGGATTTCGACCGGTATTCCGCGGCCATTGTCGGTAACGGTGACCGAGCCATCCGCGTTGAGGACGACATCGATGCGGTCGCAATAGCCGGCGAGGGTTTCGTCGATGGAATTGTCCACCACCTCGTAGACCATGTGGTGGAGACCCGATCCGTCATCGGTATCGCCGATATACATTCCCGGCCGCTTGCGTACGGCGTCGAGGCCGCGCAAGACCTTGATCGCCTCGGCGCCGTAGCTTTCGGCGCCAATCGCGGCATCACGTTTGACCGGCGGGGACTCGCTCATGCTTGGCTCACACTTGCAGACTCAACTTTAAGAAAGAGGGCCCGGCCCCAAAGCCCGGCGAATAAGTCTTCGTCGGTGCCCGTCAGCCACGCCTGCCCACCCATTTCTACAAGAAGATCAAAGAGCGCGGCGCGGCGCGAGGCATCGAGGTGGGCGGCAACCTCATCAAGAAGAAGGATCGGCGGGACCCCACGTTCGGCCGCGACCAAACGCGCGGCGGCAAGGACAACCGACAGCAGCAACGCTTTCTGTTCGCCGGTCGAGCAGCGGGCGGCGGCCTCGTTGCGACGGCGATGCTTCACCGCCAAATCGCTCCGATGCGGGCCATGAGCGGCGCCGCCGGAGACCCCGTCCTGTCGCCGCGATGCCGCCAGCGTATCGCGCAAACGATCCTCGACGGCCAGCGCGGGACCTTCGGCAAGCCAGGATTCGACCTCGCCAACAACCGCCAGGGCGGCGGCTGGAAACGGGCCTTCTTCGGCGGCGGCGCGGTCGATTCTGCCGGCAATGTCCATCCGCGAGGCGGCGATGGCGACGCCTTCGCGCGCCATGACTTCCTCCAGCGCCGTCAGCCAACCCGAGTCGGCGTTGGCTCCGCGTTCGAGGAGGCGCGCCCTTTCGCGCAGGGCATGTTCATAGGCGGAAACACGCGCGGCATGTTCCGGGTCGTGACCATGGACAAGACGATCGAGAAAGCGGCGGCGCGTCGACGGACCATCGACAAACAGGCGATCCATTTCGGGCGTGATCCAGGCAATGGAGGCAAGCCGCGCCAGTTCTTTTTGACCGCGCGAGTCGCGGCCGTCGATGCGTACCAGCCTGCGTTCTCCTCCGCCGTCCCCACCATCGCGTCCGGTGCCGACGTCAACGATACCGGAACCGGTTTCAAGGCTGGCCGAGACCGTCCACGGCCGCGACCCACCCTCCGAACGGCGATCGATATCGGACAAACGCGCCCGGCGCAGGCCGCGTCCAGGGGCCAAGAAGGACAAAGCCTCGAGCAGATTGGTCTTACCCGCGCCGTTGGGGCCAACCAGAACGATGGGCCGGCTGTCCAGGTCGGGCCGCGCCCCGCCGCCCAGTCTTAAGCTGCCGTAACAGCGGAAATCGGCGAGCACCAGCCGCCTCACGCCAATGGCCGCCGTCGCCCGGGCTGAACGGGAAGCGGCGGACGCTTCCGTACCCCCCACGGAGGTGAGCGTGGCTTGGGTCACACGCGAAGCGGCATCAACACATAGAGCGCAGAAGCATCGGCGACATCGCGGATCAAGGTCGGCGAGCCCGCATCGGCCATGATGAACCGCGCGCCGTCCCCGTCAATCTGCTGCGTGATGTCGAGCAGGTAGCGGGAATTGAATCCAATCTCGATTGCCGGCGCATCGTAGCGGACTTCGATCTCCTCGCTGGCGTTGCCGGTCTCAGGACTCGTCGCCGAAACCACCAGGTTGCCGCGGCTGACGGTCAGCTTCACGGCCCGCGACTTCTCCGTCGAAACGGTGGCGACACGATCGACCGCGGCGGTGAAATCCTTGCAGTTGACCTCCATCACCTTGTCGTTGGTCGTCGGGATGACCCTCTCATAATCCGGGAAGGTTCCGTCGATCAGCTTCGAGGTGAGGACAACATCGTCGAAGGCAAAACGGATGCGGGTCTCCGACAGCGCGACCTGGAGCGTGCCGCCGGCCTCGTCCACCAAGCGGCGAAGCTCGCTCACGGTTTTCCGCGGAATAATGACGCCGGGAATGGATTCGGCGCCGGACGGCAGGGGAATTTCAACCCGCGCGAGCCGATGGCCATCGGTGGCGACCGCGCGCAAGACCTTCACACCGTCGCTTTGCGCGGCATGAAGATAGATGCCGTTCAAATAATAACGTGTCTCCTCGGTGGAAATAGCGAAGCGCGTGCGATCGACCAGTCCGCGCAAATCCGCCGCCTCCAATCGAAACGCCGCCGGCATATCCCCGCCCGCGAGTTTCGGAAAGTCCTCCGCCGGCAAACAAGCCAGCGTGAATTTCGAGCGCCCGGCACGCAATCCGACCTGCCCCTTGTCGCCGCCGTCAACAACAACCTCGGCGCCTTCGGGAAGCTTGCGGATGATGTCGTAGAGCGTATGCGCCGGCATCGTGAGCGCACCTTGGCGCGCGACGCTGGCCGCGACGGTCTCGACCAGGGCGATGTCCATGTCGGTGGCGGTCAAGGACACGCGCTCGGCCTGGGCTTCGATCAACACATTGGACAGAATGGGGATGGTATTGCGTCGCTCGACCACACTCTGGACATGTCCCAATGCCCTGAGCAGGGAGTTCCGTTCGATTGTGAACTTCATGGCGTTGCGTAGGACCTTTGCGTAGCTGCCTAGGGCCCCGACCAAGGCCGCCGGCTAGCTTTGGCGACGCTTTTGGAAAGCCGTCAGAACCCGGCCATCGAGCGGAAATTCATTATAGCAGAGGCGCGGTGGCGACGAACCATTTTCCGCGCCGCTCGCGTGCGATTTGGCGTCGGCGCCACCGCGCCGGCGCGCGGGAAAGATATCTATGTATCAAATACTTAGGTAAAATCTGCGAATTCCCGAGGCTTCCCGCCGCCCGCGCGGCTGTCGGCCTTGGCGGCGACTAAGCCTCGAGCATGCGACGCAGCAGATCAACGTCGTCGGCGAATTGCTTGTCGCCGGTCTTCAGTTCTTCGATTTTGCGCACCGCATGCATGACGGTGGTGTGGTCGCGGCCACCGAATTTGCGGCCGATTTCCGGCAAGGATCGCGATGTGAGCTGCTTCGCCAGGTACATGGCCACCTGACGCGGCCGGGCGACGGCACGCGCACGCCGCGCGGAGTGCATGTCGGCGAGGCGGATGTTGAAATGTTCGGCGACCCGCTTTTGGATTTCTTCGATCGTTACCCTGCGGTCATTGGCGCGCAACAGGTCGTGGAGAACTTCATGTGCCGTTTCGATCGTCACCGGACGCCCGACAAGTGTTGCATGGGCGGCGATTCGGTTCAGCGCGCCTTCGAGTTCGCGGACGTTCGAGGTGATGCGGTGTGCCAGGAACTCTAGAACTTTCGGCGGAACAATCGATTTTGAATTCTCGGTCTTGGCCTGAAGGATGCCGAGGCGAAGTTCGTAGGTCGTCGGATGAATGTCGGCCACGAGGCCCCAGCCAAGTCGGGAGCGAACGCGCTCCTCGATCCCCTCGAGATCGGAGGGCGATTTGTCGGCCGACAGAACGATTTGGCGGTTCTGGTCGATAAGGGCATTGAACGTGTGGAAAAATTCCTCTTGGGTCGAATCTCGGCCCCCGATGAACTGCACGTCGTCCACCATCAAGACGTCGACCGAGCGAAACTGTTCCTTGAACGAGACGGTGTCCTTGAAGCGAAGCGCCCGAATGAACTGGTACATGAATTTTTCGGCGGAGAGATAGATCACCCGACGGCGCGGCTGGCGCGCCCGTATGTGCCAGGCAATCGCGTGCATCAGATGGGTCTTGCCAAGCCCAACGCCGCCATAAAGAAAGAGCGGGTTGAACGTAACCCCGTTCGATTCAGTCACGCGGCGGGCGGCGGCGAAGGCAAGTTCATTGGGTTTGCCCACGACGAAATTCTCGAATGTGAAACGCGGGTCGAGCGGAGATCCGATATCGTCCCGTTCGTCGATGGCCGGGGCTGCGGGTTCCACGCGGGGCGGCGGAGCGATTTCAACCGCGGGTTTGACCGCAACCGGCGCCTTCCTGCCGTCGACGATTATAGCAATGGCGCGAACCGTTGGGCACTCCGCGGCCCACAATTCACGCAGCCGATCGGCGAACCGGCTTTCAACCCAATCCCGCTTGAATTGAGCAGGCGCCGCCAAAACCACCTCGCTGCCGCGCAGGGCAACGAATGTCAGCGGTTTGATCCAATTCCGGTACAGAACCTCGTCGATTTCGGATTTCAGCGCGGCGCGCACACGCGCCCAATGAGTTTGCAGGGGGCCACTGGTATCGTCCTCACGCATCGGCTTATCCCCCCAAACCTGAACGTTCATTCCTGCGTCCAGGGAAGGCCTGCGACCTTCCATCCGGCTTCGCGGCGGCGCCCTTGCGCATCGAGCGGACCTTCGAAACCCTCGGCAACGTTGTAGCAACGTTCAAATCCCATGGCCGCCATCGCCATGGCCGCGGCGCGAGATCGCCCGCCCGACCGGCACAGGAACATGACCGGCATGTCGAGTTCTACGCCCTTGCCGCGCAGATCGCTGTAGAAGCTGGGATTTTCCGTCATGTTTGGGTAGATGTGCCAATTGACGAGCACCGGCGCTTTACCGAGGCGGCTAAGATCGGGAAGTCCGACGAACTGCCACTCGGGCCGGGACCGGACATCGACGAGCGCCGCGCGTGGATCACGTTCCAGCAGGTCCCAGGCTTGCTTGGGCGTGAGATCGCCGGCAAACGTGGCCTTGTTGCCGTCGGCTGCGCGACCACCATCGGGCCCCCCCTTATTGCTGCTTCTCACAATGGTCTTTGATCCCCCGCACCCATCGAAAACCCGCGAAGCGTCGGCTGTCAACGCGACAAATCTACGATGGGCATTTAAGGAGAAGCGGAAGCACTAGGTCCTGTTTACAAAGTTATTGACGTGAGAATCAAATCTTGATTCAAGGATTCCTCTTGATAGGAGGGATTCGTGAGCCGAGGC
>CANFCX010000081.1 GCA_947445225.1 Rhodospirillales bacterium | reverse complement strand
TTGTGGACCGCATCGTGGAGAACGTCCTGTGGACGGTTCTCGCTTTTCTCGGTCTGATGCCGATTTGGGTGGCGCTCCTGTTCGTGACCCGCGGCGTCGTGGTCGATTCGATCCGTTATCACGCGGTCGCCCAGGGCGAGACCGTGTTCGGCATGATGCGCTCGCGCTGGGGCCGGATACTGGTTTCGGGACGTTTCATGCGCGGCGCTTACGGTGCGATCAAGGCGGCGACGTTTGCCTGGCTGTTCCTGCTACAGCCAATGCCCGAGGTTTTCCCGGAGTCGTGGGAGCAATGGTCGGTACCCGCGACCGTCATCGCCGATCTGCTCGTCTTCGCCTCCGTCGTTCTCTGCGTCGCGCGCGGCGTTCCGGTTGTCATCGAGTGCCTGGTCGCCCACGGCATTGTCCCTAGGCCGAAATCGGCGCGGCCGTAAGTGTCCTGCGCCTTGGTCGATGTCGATGGCACCTTGGTGGGCATACCGAGTTGCGAGCGGCTGTTTTTCGCCTATCTCGCCCGTCGGCGTCTGATTGGAGCAGGGCAGATCGCCTCGGCCGTGCGTTTTGCGCTGGCCCAGGCCTCGCGGGACGGCCGTGTGGATATGCGGCGCAACAAGGCCTATCTCGCCGGGCTGCCGATCGGCGCCGTCGCCGCACATGCGGAAGCCTTCGTCGGCGAGGAAGTCGCGCCGCGGATGCGCCCATCGGTTCTGCGCCGGCTGGAGGCGCACCGGCGCCGGCGCGAACCGATCGCGCTTTTGACCGGCACCCTCGACGTGCTCGCCGAGCCGCTCGCCCGCCGCATCGGCGCGACTGCGTGGAGCGCGACCCGGTGCGCCAGTGAATCCGGCCGGTTTACCGACGGCGCGCCCCTCAGCCATCCCTTCGCGGAAGAAAAAGTGTCGCGCGCCCACGAGCTATGCGCGTCCATCGGCGTGAGCCTGGGCGACTGTGTCGCCTACGCCGATTCGTCCCACGATCTGCCCTTGTTAAGGGCGGTGGGCGAGCCGATCGCGGTGTGGCCGGATCGGCTGCTGGCCAGCACGGCGCGGCGCGCCGGCTGGGAAATCATCGGCGATTGACCCTGGGCCCCGCCCCCCGGCGATGATCGACATCGAGCTTACCGTCCTTGGTTTCACCGGCCTGCTGATCGTTGGCAGCCTGTTGTCGCCGCTCGCCGAAAGACTGAACCTCCCCTATACCGTGCTGCTGGCCGCGATGGGCTGCGCGCTCGGCGCGATTTCCGTGCTCAATCCGCAAATCGTCCCGGTCGGCCTGCTGCCCGATTTCGTGCGCGCGATCGGCAATTTCGGCTTCAGCGCCGAGGTCCTGCTTTACGTTTTCCTGCCGACGTTGCTCTTCGAGGCCGCGGTGACCATCGACATCCGTCGGTTGATGGATGACGTCGCCCCCATCCTTCTGCTCGCGGTTGTCGCCGTCGTTATTTGCACCGCCGCCGTCGGGTTCGCGCTCGCCGCGGTCTCCGGCCTCGGTCTGGTCATCTGCCTTTTGATCGGCGCCATCGTCTCGCCGACGGATGCCGGCAGCGTCGTGGGGATCTTCCGCGACATCGGCGCGCCCCGCCGCTTGCGTATCCTTGTCGAAGGCGAGAGCCTGTTCAACGATGCGGCAGCACTTGTCATCGTGGGCCTCCTTCTGGCCCTGCTACGCGAGGGCCTGCAACCCGATCTCGCCACCGCGATATCGGATTTCGTCATGGCGTTCGGCGGCGGCGCCGCCGTCGGTTTTGCCTTGGGCCGCGCGGCATGCGCCCTGGTTCCCATCCTGCGCGGATCGCGCGTGGCCGAGATTAACCTGACGGTGGCGCTGGCCTATCTGGCCTTCGTCCTCGCCGAACGCTACCTCCACGTCTCCGGTGTCGTCGCGGTGGTGAGCGCGGCCCTCGTTGTGGGTTCATACGGCCGCACGCAGATCTCGCCCGATACCTGGGACAGTTTGGTCGAGACGTGGCACCAGATGGGTTATTGGGCCAATTCCCTGATCTTTCTCCTCGCTGCGATGTTGATTCCGCGTTTGGTCTTCGATTTTGGGATCAACGCCGTCGACCTCTATCTTCTCGGCGTTGTTATCGTCGCGGCACTCGCCGCGCGGGCCGCCGTTCTGTACGGATTGTTGCCGGCGTTGAGTGGGTTGGGCCTGGCGCAGAGAGTGAGCGGCGCCTACAAGGCGGTTATCCTGTGGGGCGGTTTGCGCGGCGCGATTTCGCTCACCATCGCGCTGGCGGCGATCGATACGCCGATGATGACACCGGAAGTCCGGCACGCCGTGGCGTTGCTGACGACGGGTTTCGTCCTGTTCACGCTGGTCGTGAACGGTACGACGCTGCGCCTCCTCATCCGCGTCCTCGGCGTGGATCGGCTCGCCCCCGCCGATCGGGCCCTGCGCGACCGCGTCCTGGTGTTGTCGCTGGCGTCGATCAACGACCGTGTCGCGGCGACCGCCCGCAATTATCGGCTCGATCCTTCGGCCGCCATGGAGGTGGCATCGCACTATCGGACCCGGCTCCACGACGCCGAGGCGATGCTTCAGGGCTGCGCCCAAATGCCGGAAGCCGATCGCCTCTATATCGGGCTCTCCATGCTGGCGTCCCATGAGGAGGAGCTTTATCTCCGCCATTTCCGCGAAGGCACGATTTCTCGCCGCGTCGTCCGCAGCCTGGTGGCGCAGACGGGAAGGCTCCTCGACGGCGTCAAGGCCGGGGGCCGCGAAGGATACGAAGCCGCGTCCGGCCGGATTCTCGCCTTTTCGCGCGGGTTCCGCTTGGCGCTGGAGGTCCAGCGGCGGCTTGGCCTGACCGGATTGCTGGCCGAACAGCTTGCCGATCGTTTCGAGATCCTGTTGGTGACGCGATGGGTGATCCGCGAGGATCTCGCCCACAATGACAACAAGGTCACGGCCCTCCTCGACCGTGCGACCGCGGACCGGCTGCGCGAGGTTCTGTCGCGCCGCCTGGAGTCGACCTCCCAGGCCCTGGAGGCGCTCAGACTGCAATACCCCGATTATGCCCGAACGCTGGAATCGGGTTATCTCGGGCGGGCCGCGCTGAATCTCGAGGAGGCCGGGTACCGGCAGATGTTGTCGGATTCGATCATCAGCCAGGATGTCTTCAACGACCTCGAACAGGCCGTCCGCACGCGCCGGCAGGTCTTCGATCGGCGGCCGCGCCTCGATCTTGGCATCGATACGGTGGCCTTGATCGCACGTGTGCCCCTGTTCGCCGGTCTCGAAACCGACCGGTGCGCCGAGATCGCCACCATGCTCCGGCCGCGCATCGCCGTGCCTGGGGAAACAATCGTGACCGCGGGCGAGCCGGGCGATGCCATGTATTTCATTTCTTCGGGTGCGGTCGAAGTCATCGTCCACCCGAACCCGGTGCGGCTGGGCAATGGCGATTTTTTTGGCGAAATCGCCCTTTTGACCAACAAACCGCGAAGCGCCAGTGTTCGGGCGCTGGGTTATTGCAAATTGTTGGAACTGCGCGCCCGCGATTTTCGGCGGCTGCTCGCGGAAAACGCCCATCTCAACGGCCATATTCGGCGGGTGGCCGGCCAACGCCTGGATGGCAACGCCGCCCGCGCTTCCTAAGTATCCCAGGGCAATTAAGCGGGCAACTCATCCTAAGGTGGGATTGACCTGCGCGCCCGTGACGTCTAATAGACGGAAATCAAATGATAATCGGGTTTCCAAGTTATGCGGCCGCGACGGCCGGCTCGGAGCGAATCGTGGCAACCTACCTCATCACCGGCGGCTGCGGCTTTATCGGCTCGCACTTGGCCGATGCGTTGATCGCGGCGGGTCATCGCGTTCGCATTCTCGATGATCTGTCGACGGGCAGGCTGGAGAACGCGCCGCGCGAGGCCGAGCTTCTGATCGACGATGTTTCGCGCCCCGGCGCGGTGCTCAGCGCCATGTCCGATGTGGATGGCTGCTTTCACCTCGCCGCGATCGCATCGGTCGTGCGGTCCACCGAGGATTGGACCGGCGCCCACCGCATCAATTTGGGCGGCACGATCGCGGTGTTCGACGCCGCCCGCAAAGCGAGGGCCACGCAGACCATTCCGGTGGTCTACGCGTCTTCCGCCGCGATTTACGGGGACAATCCGGATCTGCCCTTGAACGAATCCGCGGCGCCGCGACCGCTTTCGGCCTATGGCGCCGATAAGCTGGGCTGCGAGCTGCATGCGGCCGTCGCCGGCCGCGTCCATCAGGTTCCGGTGCTTGGCCTCCGGTTTTTCAACATCTATGGGCCACGCCAGGATCCGGCTTCGCCCTATTCCGGCGTGATTTCGATTTTTGCCGGGAAATTGGCGCGCGGTGAGCCCCCCCTGATCTATGGCGACGGCGGGCAAACCCGCGATTTCGTGTATGTCGCGGACACCGTCCGCCACCTGATCGCCGGCATGGCGCACGCCGCGACCGCGGCCCCGGTCTACAATGTTTGCACCGGAAGGGCGATTTCCGTGCTGAGCCTGGCCAAGACAATGGCCGGAGTCCTCGGTCTGCCGGAGAAATTTCGCTTCGAGCCGGAACGACAAGGCGACATCCGCGCCTCCCTCGGCGACCCACGACGTGCGATCGCCGGGCTGGGTGTGGTCGCGGATACGCCGCTCGCCATTGGTCTGGGCCAGACAATCAGCGCCGCACCGTCGGCCGCCGCCTGAAAAAAATAATTAGAGATCGCAATACCTGGACCTATACTCGTTAGACTTAGAAATTACTTACAAACATCATGGAACTCGCCCGTTTTTTATTCTTATGGCGCCGCGGGAGTAGGGTTGCGACGCCGACGACATCCGCCCGACTCTCCAGCCCGGTGGCCCTGTTGCTTGCCGGACTGACCGCCCTTTCATCTTTGGTGGCGCCGATTTCGGCGAAAGTCGCCGAAGCCCAGCCCTGGGTTGTCTATTACAGCGATACCGCGCCGACCTCGGCCTTCGATCCCTATCGCCTGGTGGTGCTCGACAGCCACAAATATCCGACGCTTCGTCCGCTTTCGGATCGCGGCAAACTGCTGCTGGGCTATCTGAGCCTCGGCGAAGTCAACAATGGCCGCGACTATTTCGCCGAAGTAAAAGCGCAAGGATTTCTTCTGCAAGCCAATGAGAATTGGCCGGGAAGTTTTTTCGTCGATTTGCTCGACAAACGTTGGACCAAACGCGTCGTCGAAGAACTGGTGCCCGACATCCTCCATCGCGGCTTCGACGGATTGTTTCTCGACACGCTGGACAACGCCGGCCATTTGGAGCGGCAGGATGGCGTTGCCTATCGCGGGATGACCGAGGCCGGCGCGGCGTTGGTGCGGACCATTCGCCGGAATTTCCCCTCGATCCCGATCATGCTCAATCGCGCCTACGATCTGTTGCCGGGCGTCGAGGATCACGTCGACATGGTGCTCGGCGAGTCGCTCTTCGCCGATTACGATTTCGCGACCAAGACCTATGGCCGCGTCGAGCCATCGCTGTACCGGCAGCAGGTTGAAATCCTGCATGCGGCCAAGGCACGCCGCCCCGCCCTGCGCCTGTTCTCGCTCGACTACGCCGACCCCGCGGACATTGAAGGCATCGCGGCGATCTATCGCGAAGAACGGGCCAACGGGTTCGAGCCTTATGTCGCGACGATCGAGCTTGACCGCATCGTGCCGGAGCCGCGGCGATGATGGCATCCATCCATCGCGCGGCGGGTCTGGCGTTCGCCCTTCTAATCGCGGCCCCGGCGCCGGAGGCGGCGGCGGAGATACCGCGGACGATCATCGCGATCTACGACCGGCGCGAAGACAACGATATTCGTTGGACGCAAACCCATCGGCTGGCGGAAATGCCGCTGAACCACCTTGGGCTTGTGCTCGACTACCACGACGTCAACGAGCCGCTGCCGGATTTGGCGGACCGCCCCGATGTGCGCGGCGTTGTGACCTTCTTCCGCTCGGGAAGGATGAAGAACCCCGCCGGGTACCTCGCCTGGGCGGAGGCCGCGCTGGATGCCGGCAAACGTTATGCGGTCCTTGGCGATCTCGGCGCGAGCGAGGATTTGGAAGGCAACCCGACGCCGGCCACGCTGATCAACCGCTTCCTCGGCAAACTCGGTCTTGCCAATGAAGGCGACTGGAAACTGATCACCTACGACACCCAGGTGGTCGCCAAGGATTCGCGCATGGTCGAATTCGAGCGGCCATTGACTGGAATCTTTCCTCCATTCGACCGCATTCGGGCGCTCGATCCGGCCGCCAAATCGTTCCTGGTCGTGCGGCGCCGCGGCGATCCCGAAAGCGACAGCAGCCTGGTCATCGTCACGCCGCGCGGCGGCTACGCGGCGACCGGCTATACCCACTATGAATTCGGGGAGCCGATTCGCAAACAATGGTACGTCAATCCCTTTGAATTCTTCCGCCTGGCTTTCGCAACCGACGATCTGCCGAAGCCGGACGCCGCCACGGTTTCGGGCCGGCGCATTTTCTACAGCCATGTCGATGGCGATGGCTGGAACAACATCAGCGACATTGCCGCCTATCGTCTGCGCCGGACGGTTTCGGCCGAAGTCATCCTGAAGGAGGTTGTCGAAAAATACCCCGACCTGCCCGTCACCATCGGACCGATCGTCGCCGATATCGATCCGGCCTGGTATGGCAATACCCTCAATCTGGACCTCGCCCGCCGCGTCCTGGCACCGGCGAATGTCGAAGCGGGCAGCCACACGCTCAGCCATCCGCTCGCCTGGAACTTCTATGCCAGCGGCGACGTTGTCGCGAAAGAAGCCCGATTCCTTGAACTGTTCGGGGAAGGCAACAACCGACGGGGCGCCATCGCCAGCTTCCTCGGGTCTCTATTTGGCAAGCGCGGCCCCTCGACCGCCGCCAGCGGGGATGCCGCGATCGAGGGCCAAGCGTTGCCCGAGGATTTGCGGCCCGAAGATCGCAGCCTGATGATCAATCCCGGCTATTCGACGCCGCGCAGCTACACCAAGCGCCCCTTCGACTTGACCGCCGAAATCGAGGGCTCCATCACCTACATCAATCGGCTGCTGCCGCCGGGCAAGAAGGTCATGCTCTACCAATGGTCGGGCGACACGACGCCGTTCGAGGCCGCGGTCGCGATGACCCGGCGGGCGGGCGTGCGCAACATGAATGGCGGGGATACGCGCTTCGACCCCGAATACCTCTCCAACGCCTGGGTCGCGCCTTTGGGTCGTCAGGTCGGGCGCGAGCGGCAGGTCTATGCGTCCAACAGCAACGAAAACACCTACACCGATTCCTGGACGGATCGGTATTTCGGCTTTCAGCATCTCGTGCGCACGATGCAGAACACGGAATCCCCGCGCCGCCTCAAACCGATCAACGTCTACTACCACATGTATTCCGGCGAGAAACTTTCGAGCCTGAACGCGGTGACGGAGAACCTGGATTATGCCCGCACGCAGGAGATCGCGCCCGTGGCCGCCAGCACCTATGCGGCCATCGCCGACGGGTTCTATAGCGCCAAGTTCCAAGCGCTGGGCGAAAATCGCTGGCGCGTGGAGAACCGCGGTGCCCTGCACGCGGTCCGTTTCGATCGCGCCACCTTCGACACCGTCGATTTCGCGGCCTCCGACGGCGTGATCGGCCAGCGCCATCTCTACGGCAGCCTCTATGTCGAACTCGACGCCGATCACCCGGCGCCGATTATCGCGCTGACCGAGGCCGAGCGGGCCGACCGGCCGGCCGCGGCACCCATGCCCTATCTCATCCAGTCGCGCTGGCTGGTTCGCGGGGTAAAGGCCGATGACGGACACGTCACCTTCACCGCCCAGGGTTATGGCGCCGGTGAAATGAGCTGGCGCATGCCGCGCTCTGGGTTATGGCAGATCGATGCGTCCGCCGGCGCCAATGCGCCGGTGCGGCGGACCGTGGAGGTCGGCGCCGACGGACTCTTGGCGACGACCGTCGATGGAATCGGCGGCAATCCGGTCACGGTTTCCATCCGATTCCTGGGGCCGCGATGAAGGGATACTTCCTTGCCGCCGCGTTGTTGGCCGTGCTGGGCGTCGGCCTGAGTACGCTGCTGGTGCCGCGCCAGCAGGAGCTGGCGCTGATGCGGCTCAAGGACAAGGATTTCGACGAAGCCCGCCGCGAATACGAAATCCAACTCGCCGCCGGCAAGCTGACGGCCTCCGTCGTCATGCCGCTGACGCAGCTTTATTTGCAATACGGCAACGTCACGGGCGCGGTGGCGCTGATGGAGCGTTTCGTCGCCGCCAACCCGGTCAATGTCGAGGCCCGCCAGCGCCTCGGCGTGCTCTATCAATACGCGCAGCGGCCCGACGACTATTTGGAAAACCTCGAAGCCGCCAATCGCGTCCAGGCGACCGAGGACAATCTGCGCCGGCTGTCGAGCATCTACAATTACCAGGCGCGCTACGACAAACAGATCGAGGCATTGTCGGCGCTGGTCGAGATGAGCGCGGCGAAGACGTCGGATTACGTCGATCTTGCCCGTCTCCAGGCGTCGTTGCAGCAACTGCCCGACGCCGTCGCCACCTTGCAGCGCATGGAGGCCCGGTTTCCGCAGGCGATCTATGGCGATCTGGTCGAGCTGTTGGTCAGCGTGCTTCTCGATTCCGGCGAACCGCGCGCGGCGTTCGATCGCGCGTTGAGTTGGCTCGGACAGTCGCCGCGGGCCGACGATGTCGCCCGCTTTGCCAGCCAATTGGCGGCGCGCGGGCAGCCGACGCTGGGCGCCAAGTTGATCGAACCTTATGAACGTCTGGCGGAAACCAATCCGGTCCTGCTCACCGAGCTGACCCGCATCGACGTGTCCTTGGATCGCGTCGACGCCGCCTTCAACCGGCTTTTCCGGTTGCGCGCGGAAAACCGGCTGCCCGCGGCGGTCGTCGGTCAATTCATCGAATTAGCGCTCAACCGCCAAGATCTCGGCCTGGCGCTCGATCTCGCCGCCAAGGCCGATATCGGCGCGTTGAGCGGCTGGGTGCTGACATCCCTGGCCGATGCGGCCATGGGCCAAGGGCGCGAGGCATTTGTCCAATCCATGGTCGATCGCCTGGGCGACAGTTTTCTTGCGGCGCGCCCGGTGCTGGCCGCGAGCCTGGCCCTGTCGCGCGGCGATGCCGCCTCTGCGGCGCGCTGGATCGCCATCGCGGAGGCCAATGCGAGCCTGTCGCTCGATCAGCGCCTGGGTCTGGCCGGCGTGTACCGCAAAGCCGGGCGCGATCGCGACGGCCTCCAGCTTCTGGCCCGATTGGCCGATTCCGGCGAGCTGCCGGAAGGCATGCTGGACGACCTGGCGGCCACCTACATCGAAATGCGCGCCGCGACCGAGGGTATGGAACGTTTTGCCAAGCTCCGCCGCGATAGACCGTCGCTCCAGGTCGAAGGCGCCTGGGCCAGGCTTGCCGCCAGGGCCGGGCGGGCGGCCGAGATCTTGGAATGGTTGAAACGCCCCGCCGCCATCCAGACCGAACGCAACACGCTGATCGATCTGTTTTACGCCGGCATCGATTCCGACAACAACAGCCTGGCGCTGGCCGCGTCCGAGATTCTGTGGACGCGCGACGGCCAGCTCGCCGACCGCCGCCGCCTCGCCGAGGCCCTGCTCGCGGCCGACCGGCCGACCGAGGCCTTGCCGCATCTGCGTGAAATCTACGCCGCCGATCCAAGCGTGCGCGAACTTTACGCCGCGGCGTTGACCCAAGCCCGCGCCGCCGGCCTGCCCGTCGTCGATGAAATGAAGGCCTTTTTCGTGGCCCAGCTTGGCGAGCCCGCTCTTCCCGAGGCCAGGGAAACCGAGATCATCTGGGCATTGCTCGATCTCGACGTCAAAGAGCCTTTGCTTTCGCTGCTGAAGGCACGGGCGCGGCGCATTGGCGATCCGTGGGTCTCGGTTTTTCTCGACACCGCCCGCACCTTAGGCGCCAAGGAAGACGCCATCGCTTTTCTCGGCGCCGAACTGGATCGCGGCGATCTTCCCCGGGAAAAGAGCGAGGAACGCCTCTATGCCCTGCTCGAATGGGCCGGCGAAGAAGCCTCGCTGCCCTATCTCCGCCGGTTCGCCGATTCTCCCGGCGGCAATTGGGTGTTCGCTTATGAAGACACGCTCGAACGCTTGGGCCGGATTTCCGAATTGCGCGATCACTTTTTGAAACGCCTGACCGAAGGCGGCCTCGGGATCGAGGCACGCTCCGGGCTGGTCTACCGCCTCTTCGATCTCGATGCTTATGACCGGGTTCTGCCGGTCGTGGCCGGCTGGGCGCGCGACAGCGGCGACCCCTGGGCCTCCATCTATCTCGACGGCGCCAAGCGCGGTGGCCGCAACGACGCGGCGATCACCTTCTTGAGGGATGAGCTGGATCGGCCCGGACTCGCGGTGGAAGCCGCCGAGCAGCGGCTTTACGCCCTGCTCGAATGGGCCGGGGAAGAAACCGCGCTGCCCTATCTGCGCCGGTTCGCCGACACACAGGGCGGCAATTGGGTGTTTGCGTATGAAGGCGCGCTGGAACATCTCGGCCGGCGAGTGGAGCTGCGCGACCACGTTCTCAAGCGGCTGGCCGCGGCGGGACCCGCAATAGAGGCGCGGTCGGGGCTGGTTTATCGTCTGTTCGATCTTGAGGCCTATGACGAGGTTCTGCCGATCGTGGCGGCCTGGGCGCGCTGATCTGCCCCCTTCAGAGTGGTCCAAAAGTTAACTTAGACTGGACCCTGAAGGAGACGGAACATGGGCAAGAAGCACGGACCTGAAGAAGTTATCGGCAAGCTGCGCGAGGCAGAGATCGTGCTGGCGCAGGGCGGAACGACGGGGG
>CANFCX010000080.1 GCA_947445225.1 Rhodospirillales bacterium | reverse complement strand
GTTCACGATTTGTTTCGCATGCTGGGTTCTTAACGGCGTCCTCATCACCTATTTGGTAGGCACCAATGTTTTTGCCTTTAGCGCCGCAGAAGTCGGGTGGCTGCTTGCCGTCCCCTTTCTGACCGGTTCGATCAGTCGCGTTCCCCTTGGAATTCTCGCCGACCGGTACGGAGGCCGCTCCGTATTTTTCCTGCTGATGCTGGCGGTATGCGTTCCTCTCTTCTTGGTATCCTTTGCCGATAGTCTCGGCGCGTTTCTCGCCGCCAGCGCCGGATTCGGGCTCGCCGGGGGCGGCTTCGCGGTCGGCGTCGCTTATGTTGCCGAGTGGTTCACCAAAGAGCGTCAAGGGACGGCCCTGGGAATCTTTGGGATGGGCAATGTGGGCGCCGGGCTCACCACATTGGTTGCCCCGTCCCTTCTGGTTTGGCTTGCCGGCGGTGGCGCCGATCCGGACCATTGGCGACAATTGCCGCGGATCTATGCGGCGGTTCTGTTGCTGGTCGCCGTGTTGTTTTTGGTGCTGACGCAAAATCGCGCCGTCAAGGCAAAGCCGCCGCGGACGTTGAACGAGGTCATGGCGCCGCTCGGCAGTCTTCGGGTTTGGCGCTTCGGCCTTTACTACTTTCTCGTGTTCGGTGCCTTCGTCGCGATCGCCCAATGGCTGGTTCCATACAGCGTCAATGTCTATGGATTAACGCTGGTCGAAGCCGGTCTGCTGGCGACCGCGTTCAGCTTCCCCTCGGGTGCGATTCGCGCCGCCGGTGGCTGGCTTTCCGATCGTTACGGCGCCCGCCCGGTCATGTTTTGGGTGTTCACGTTTTGCGCGGCGTCCTGCGCTGTGCTCGCGGTTCCGCGCATGGACATCGACACGCCGGGCGCGGGCATGGTTGCCGCTGCGCCGGGCACCGTCGGCGCGGTCACGCCAAGCTCGATCACCATCGGCGGTCGGGTCTACCCGTTGGTCCCCCGGACCGAGCCAACGCCGTCCCAGGCGGATACCGGGACCATGGTGCTGCCTCACTTCACCAGTTGGCAGGAGCCGGCCGTTGCTCCCGGCGCGGTCGTGGTCAAGGGTGAGTTGATCGCCCGCGGCGTTACCAATGTCTACTACCCCGCGAATGTCTGGATCTTCGCGTTTTTCGTCCTGGTCTTTGGTGTGGCGACGGGCATCGGCAAGGCCGGGGTGTACAAATTCATTCCCGACTTTTTTCCGGAAAACGTGGGTGTGGTCGGCGGTATCGTCGGCATGATCGGTGCCCTTGGCGGGTTTGTCCTTCCGCCCGTCTTCGGCTACATGCTCGGCACAACCGGTTTTTGGACGACCTGTTGGTTTCTCCTGGCCGTCATTTCGATCTGGTGCCTGGTGTGGATGCAAAGCGTCGTTCGCAGCATCCTCAAGGTCGAGGCGCCCAACCTGTTGCGGCTCATCGAATTCCGCCCGCCGACGGCCTTGCTGGAGCACGCCGGGGAAATCAAGGACGAGACCACGGTCGAGGGGCTGCTGCGACGGGTTCCCATGTTCTCCGATTTGACACCGGAGGAACTTGGGTCGCTCGCCCGCATTGGCCGCTATGAAACCGCCGCGGCCGGCTCGGTGCTGCTCCACGAAGGTGATGCCGGAGATTCGAGCTTCGTCCTCTTGCGCGGCGCCGTCAAAGTGTACCGCACGACGCCCGATGCCGGAGACGTCATGCTCGCGACTCTGAAGCCAGGAGCGGTGTTCGGCGAACTCGCGCTGATCGACGGTGAACCGCGCTCCGCCAGTGCCGTCGCCATGGAACCAAGCGACCTTTTCGTCCTCGGCCGCGACGATTTCATCAAGCTGCTTTCCGGCTCGCCGCGCATCCTCGGCGATATCATGGTTGGCCTCAGCCGGCGCCTCCGCCAGACCAATGCCGAGCACCTCAGCGCCACGCTCGAAAAGGAGCGCCTGCGGAGCGAAAGCGAACTTGCCCGGCATCGCATGATCACGCAGATGGTCGCCGGCGTGGCGCATGAGGTCAACACGCCGGTGGGTGTGGCCAACCACGCCGCCAGCATCATCACCGAACATCTGACGCCGGCCGGGATCGCGGCGATGGCCAAGAACGACGAAGCCAGAAGCAACCTCGATGACCTCGTGCAGGCGGCGCGCCTCATCGAGAACAATCTCGCCCGCGCCGATGTTCTGATCCGCTCGTTCAAGAACCTGTCCGTCCAACAGGTGACCGAGGAAAGGACAAACGTCGATGTCCCGACTCTGACAAAGGAGATCGTCGGCCTATTCGCCCCCAAGGCGCGGGCGTCCAAGCTTGAAATTCAGGTGATCGACGGACTCGGCGCCGCCGGTGTGTGGGAAGGTTACCCCGGAGCCTATTCCCAGGTGCTGCTCAATCTCGTCGAAAACGCCAGCCGCTATGCTTATCCGGCTGGCGTCGGCGGCAAGGTCGAGGTGCGGTTGGACGCGGCCGCTTCCGGTGAGGGCTTTCGCGTTACGATCCGCGATTTCGGGCGCGGCATTCCCGCGGAGAACCTGAAGAAGGTCTGGGACCCGTTCTTTACGACCGGACGCGGCCAGGGCGGCTCCGGGCTCGGCATGGCGATCGTCAACAACCTGGTTACCTCGACACTCAACGGCCGCGTCGGCATTGAATCGGAGGTCAGCCGCGGAACCGCGGTTTGGTTCGAATTTCCAAAAGTCGCCCCAAAACAACCGCCGGAACAGGGTGGCAGGGGCGCTGTCGAAGCCGCCGAAAAGCGCGCCGATGGAGCCCACGAATGAATACGCCATTGTTGACCATCGACAACACCAACGCCCTTGAGGATCTGCCGGCGCCGCCCGCCTATGTACTTCCACTCGACGGCAGCCTCAACGGGTCGCCGAGCCCGTATTCATGCAGTTTCTGCGGCGTCGGCGACAGCGGCTTTCTGGTTTCGACACATGCCGCGGCCAATGGGGGCGGCGCCAAACCGATTGCAGGCGAAGGTGTCTTCCGTTGGACGGGAGGCGAAGCCAAGGCAACGATCGGCGCCGATGGCCATTTCGAGGTGTTCGTGCCCACCGAGTTGGTCCCGGAGGGCGCCACTGTCACCGGCGAATTGGAAATCGCCGGACGCAAATCCCCGGTCACGGCCCGCGCCTCCGGTCGCAACGCCGGCGACGGCAAGCTGGTCAGCCAGAGTTTCACGCCGTATTCCGGCGGAGGCCAGATCGCCGAAAAATCCGTCAAAGATGCGAGGCCCACGGCGGGCTGCGTCAAGCTCACCTTGTCGATGGGCGGGCAGCGGCCGGCTTTCCCCATCCACATCGCGCCGAGCGCGCTCGACCGAACCTCCGGCGAGCGCAAGGCGGTTTCCTACGCCGATGCGATCAAAAGCTTCGCCGATCTTTTGCTGGCGCATCGCCGCAAGCTCGGCAACACATTGGTTTATGCCTGCGGGCAGCTCGATTATTTTTCGATTTTCGCCATTCAAGAGGTCTTTCGCCTCCTCGGCGTTCGCAATCTGACCGGGAATGCGGAGCACTGCCTCAACGCCGGTGCCGTCCACAACGAGATCCTCACCGGGCAGGAAGGCCCGTTCCTGACCATCGATCAGAGCGTGAATGGACCGAACCGGTTCTTCCTGCTCAACGGTTGGAACGGCCTCGTGACCCACCCGCCGGCTTATCGAGCGATCGCCAAGCGCGACGATGTCGATGCGTTTTTGGTCGAGGTGATGGTGACGGAAACCGCCGTCGATCTCGCCAAGAAGCTGGGGGCGGAGCGGGTGCTGTTGATCCGGCCGCGATCGGACCCTCATTTGGCGCTGGCGGTCGCGCATGAGATTCTCACGCGGCATAGCGAAGCCGTCGAACAACGTTTCATCGATTGCTTTGCCGATGCCGCGTCGTTCGAGAAATTTCGCGACTGTGCCCTATCGCCGCGTTTCGAGCCGCGACATGTGGCCGAGCGTATCGCCCCCGAGCCTGGTTATGTCGAGCGCATCGAGCAGGGCATCGTTGCGATCGCGCGAAAACTCGTGAGTCCGAATACCGTTCCCATCAACATTCCCTCCGTCGGCCTCTCCCAGACCAGCGGCGTCGTCACGCACTGCCTGTGGGGCTCGATACTGGCGATGATCGGCAAATACGGGCTTCATCCGGATGGGAGTCCGGCCGGCGGTACGCTCCGAATCCCCGGCCAGATCAATGCCGAAACCGAAGTCCAAGGATTGTCGCGAAAGTATTTCATGGGGCGCATCCCCATCGCCGCCGCCGCCGAGGCCGCGCGGCGCATGGGCCTGCCCGACGATGCCTACCGCGCCGTCGAAGAGGACGAGCCGCGCGCCGCCCTCGACTATGCCCAGCCGAAGCCGGGCATTCCCGAGCTTTTCGTTTTCTTCGGCACTCAGTTCGAAGCCAATATGATGGATCGCCAGGCGTGGCTGTCCAAACTGAAGGACGCCGGTTGCCGCACGGTTGTCGTCGATCCCATCCCCGATCCCTTTTCGCTGAAACACGCCGACCTCATTATCCCGTCGCCTCCGCATGCGGCGTCGGCGAAGCTCTACCAGAACGGCGAGTGGAAGCTGTCGGTATCGGCGCCGCATAAACTCGCGGCCCCGGAGACGCGGACCGATGCCACCATCATCTACGACGTCATGGCCGAGATTACGCACCGCCTCGACGCCGATCCGAAGTTGCGCGAGACGCATGACGACCTCGCCAAACACCTGGCCTCGGGTTATTTGCGCAAGCGCTTCGGCGGGGGCCAAGGCGAGTTGCTGCGGATCGATGGGGAGGCCAGCCGCGCCCAGCTTTGGGAGCGTGTGCAGGACTACATGGCCGGCGGATCGGGGCCGATTTACTGCCGGCCGGAACATGCCGACGGACGGCCGATCACCTGGCCGGAACTGATCAAGGGCGGCTCGATCATCTATGGCGGCGTCGGCACGAACCGTTACATGCTCGACTACGAAAAGCCGGGTCATCAGCCCTTCGGCGATGTCTTCCGGCGGCCACGCAAATTCACGTTCTTCTCGCCGACCGAACAGGACCTCCACATCCCGACCGGCGTCATCCTGAATTCCGGGCGTTCCTCCCTGTCGTCGGACCGCAAGGCGATCCAATTCGCCACCAGCACCTTCAATTCGGGGAAGGCGACTCCGCTCGTCAACATGCCCGACGAGAACCCTTGCCATGTGTCGCCAGGTTTCGCCGAAAGAAACAAGCTGGCGACCGGGGACCGCGTGCGGCTGATCGGACGCAAGACCGGGGCCGCGATCGAAGTTCCGGTCATCGTGACCGACCGCGTCAAGGGCGACACCCTTTATATGAGCTTCCACAAATCGCGGGCGCAAATCGAAGCCGGGCAATACATCAACGACGTGACCTCGAGCGAGGAACGCTGCCCCTATTGCTCCCAGACCAGCGTCAAGGCCAACGCGATCATCGTCGAGCGCGTGGCGGCGAAGATCGAGGCGCCGGTGGCCACCAGCGGCCGTCGTGGCCCCGGCATTCGCCTGGATACCACGCTCATCGACCCGCGCATGGATCTTCCGGTGTGGGCGGGTCAGCAGACCGCGCTCTACGTCACCGAGATCATCAAGGAAACCCACGACGTCTACACCTTCCGGTTCCAGGGCGACCCCTTGTGCCGCTTTGTCTACTGGTCGGGGCAATACGCCACGCTTGTCCTCAACATCGACGGCAAGAAGGTGGTGCGCTCCTACACCATTTCATCCACGCCGACCCGGCCCTTCGTGCTGGAAATCACGATCAAGCGCGTGCCCGGCGGTCTGGTCTCGAACTGGCTCCCCGACAATCTGAAGGAAGGCGATCGCGTCGAAATCGCCGGCCCCAAGGGCAAGTTCTCGCTGATCCCCGGAAAAATACCGAAGAAGGTGCTGTTCCTCGGCGCCGGCAGCGGCATCACGCCGGTGATTTCGATGTCGCGCTGGCTCTGCGACGTGGCCGCCGACATCGACATCCAGCTCTTCAATTCCGTGCGCAGCCCGAACGACATCATCTTCCGCAAGGAAATCGAATACATGGCGGAGCGCTACCGCATGTTTTCGTCGGTCGTGCTGAGCGAAACCCGCGGCCACACCGGGGAATGGCCGGGAGTCACCGGCCGCATCAGCCGGCCGATGATGGAGATGATCTCGCCCGATTTGCACGAGCGCACGATCTATATGTGCGGGCCCGACGGGTTCATGAAGGCCGTGCAGGGGATTCTCGCCGAGCTGAAATTCGATCTGTCGCGGCTGCACACGGAATCCTTCGGCGGGGTACGTACATCCGTAACCGAGAAGGCGGCGCCGGTTGGAGGCGCCTCGGCCGACGAGACCGCCGCGACCGGCAAATTCGCGGTGGAGTTCACCGGCTCCGGCAAGGTCGCCCGCACAGATGGCTCCCTATCGCTGCTTGATTTGGCGGAGGCCAACGACATCGACCTCGATTATGGATGCCGGTCGGGCTCCTGCGGCGACTGCAAGGCCAAGCTGGTGAAGGGCGAGGTCGATATGGGCGCCGCCGCGGGTCTGGATGCCGCCGAGAAGGCCGCCGGCTACGTTCTGACCTGCGTGGCCAAACCCAAGGGCGATTGCACCATCGACATTTGACGGCGGAGCGGTCCTAGAGTTTCGCGCGCAGCTCGTTGAGCCAGGCCAGACGCGATTCGGCGTGGCGGAGATCCTGGTCCAGCCAACCGGCGAAGACGGGGGTTCCCGGCTGCTTGCCGAGATCGACAAGACGGGTGTGTTCCGCCTCGGAGATTTCGATCAACGTGTCGATCTGCGCGCGACGTTCCTCGGGCGGGAGCAAGTCGAGGAAGCGAAGCTTCAGCGCCACGACTACTTTGCTGACGTCGTTGATCGGCGCCCGCACGCGCGAGGTGAGCAGACGGACTAACTCGGCACGGCCGGAATCGGTAAGCCGAAGCGGCGCGGATTCGGCGCCGCTGGCATTCTCCGGTTCGATCAGGCCCTCAAGCCGCAGAAGCTGAAGCGACGTGCCCATCAGGTCCAGCGAAGGACCGATCAGCCGGCTGATAAAGCGGCGCACCGATACGGCCAACTCGCCATAGGCCACCGGGGCCTCCGCGAGCAGGCCGAGAGCCGCCAAACGGACGGCTTCGGTCGGAATTAATGAGCGGTCGCTGAACATCCGAGAACTCCTAGCCGCATATCATGAGCCGAAATCCCGATAGCGTCCATCGCGGCTTCAGGCCGCTTCCCGTTGTATCTGGAGCCGATCCCAGACTTCGCGCAAGGACGCCACCAATCGGTCCATGTCGGCGTCGCTATGGACCGGATTGGGCGTGATGCGAAGCCTTTCGGTCCCGCGCGGCACGGTCGGGTAATTGATCGGCTGAATGTAGATGTGATGACGTTGCAGCAACTCGTCGCTCGCCTGTTTGCACAGCCGCGGATCGGCGACCAACACCGGCACGATGTGGCTGACGGTGGGCATGACGGGCAGCCCGGCCTGGGTTAGGAGGCGTTTGAGGCGTGCCGCACGCTCCTGATGACGCTCGCGCTCGGCCGTGCTCGATCGGAGATGCCGGATGCTGGCCAGCGCGCCCGCGGCGATAACCGGCGGCACGGCGGTGGAAAAGATAAAGCCCGGGGCGTAGCTGCGCACGGTATCAACGACGGCAGCGGAAGCGGCGATGTAGCCGCCAACGACGCCGAAACCCTTGGCAAGAGTGCCCTGAATGATCGTCACCCGATCCATCACACCGTCACGCTCGGCGACGCCGGCGCCGTGCGGCCCGTACAGACCGACGGCATGAACCTCGTCGAGATAGGTGATGGCGCCAAAGCGGTCGGCCACATCGCAGTATTCGGCGATGGGTGCGATGTCGCCCTCCATCGAATAGACCGACTCGAAAACGATGATCTTCGGTCGCGCCGGGTCGACCTGCCGGATGAGGCGTTCGAGGTCGGCGACATCGTTGTGCTTGAAGATGTGCTTTTCGGCGCCGCTATGCCGGATCCCGTGGATCATGGACGCGTGGTTGAGCTCATCCGAAAAGACCACGCAATTGGGCAGAATCCGCCCCAGCGTGCTTAATGTCGCCTCGTTCGCGGAATAACCCGAGGTGAAGAGGAGGGCGCCTTCCTTGCCGTGAAGCTCGGCCAGTTCCTTCTCGAGCACCACATGATAATGATTGGTCCCCGAGATGTTGCGTGTGCCACCGGCGCCGGCACCGGCGGTCTTGAGCGCGTCGGCCATCGCCGCCAACACCTTTGGATGCTGGCCCATCGACAAATAGTCGTTGCTGCACCACACGGTGACTTCGAAATCCCCGTTGGGGCCGCGATAGGTGGCCTGCGGGAACTTGCCCGCATGGCGTTCCAAATCGGCGAAGATCCGGTAGCGGCCTTCGGCCTTGAGCTTGGCGATCGATTCCGTGAAATGTCGTTCGTAGTTGATCATTTGCCTCATCGCACGGGGCGAAGTCCTTTTCTCGGGCACAAAAACCGAGCTTAACTAACTATTGAGGACCCTTCAAACCTTTGGTCGCAGGGTCAAATCGTCGCAAGGCCGCGTTCGCGCACCATCGCGGCCGTGTCGTCCAAGGCCAGCCCCAGGCGGCGCAGCAATTCCTCGATCTGCGCTTCGTTCACGATCAAGGGAGGACATACGGCGATCGTGTCCCCACTCAGGGCGCGGACGATCAGACCATGAACCTCGGCCCGTTTGGCGCAAAAGGCGCCGACCCCGGCGGCGGGATCGAAGGCCAGGCGCCGCTTGCCGTCCCGCATGAGTTGGACGGCGCCGATCAGCCCGATCCCGCGCGCCTCACCCACAACGGGGTGGTCGCCGAGGCGGCGCAGACCGCCCTGAAGGCGCGGGGACACCTCGCGGACGTGATCGACGATGCGGCGTTCCTCGTAAATCTTGAGCGTTTCGTTGGCGACCGCGCAGCAAACCGGGTGTCCGCCATAGGTGAAGCCATGGCCGAACATCCCGATTTTCTCGCTCTCCGCGATCATCGCCCGGTGGATCGGCTCCGAAACCATCAAGGCGGCGATGGGCAGATAGGCCGCCGACAGGGCTTTGGCGACGGTGATCATGTCCGGCTTCAGATCGAAGGTCTGACAACCGAACATGTTGCCCGTGCGACCAAATCCGCAGATGACCTCGTCGGCGAGGAACAAGATGTCGTATTTCCGCAGAATCGGCTGAATCTTCGCGAAATAGGTACGCGGCGGCACCAGGACACCGCCAGCGCCCATCACCGGCTCGGCAAAAAAGGCGGCGACGGTGTCGGGGCCCTCGGCCAGGATCAATTGCTCCAGATTGGCGGCGAGGCGCGTCGCGAAATCCTCCTCGCTCTCTCCATCCCGGGCGAAGCCGTAGTGGTGGGGGCAGTCGGTATGCAGCATTCCCGCGATCGGCAAATCGAAATCGCGGTGATTGTTGGGAAGCCCGGTCAGGCTCGCCGTGGCGACGGTAACGCCGTGATAACCCTTGGTGCGGGCGACGATCTTTTTCTTGCGCGGCCGGCCGAGGGCGTTGTTGTAGTACCAGACCAGCTTGATCGCGGTGTCGACCGCCTCGGAACCCGAATCGGCAAAAAACACGCGCGCCATCGGCACTGGCGCCAAAGCCAGCAGCCGCTCGGCGAGTTCGATGGCGGCGTCATGCGATTTGCCGCCGAATGAATGGTAGAAGGGAAGCTGGCGCAACTGGCGCGTGGCGGCCTCGATCAGGCGTTCTTCATCGAAGCCGAGCGAGACACACCACAGCCCGGCCAGGCCCTCGATATATTCCTTCCCGGCATCGTCATAGACATGGATCCCTTTGCCGCGGGTGATGACGAGGGGGCCGTCGCGCTCATGGAGCTTCAGGTTCGTATAGGGATGAATCAGGCTGGCGATGTCGCGGCTGGCCAGCGAGTTGCCGCGGTGAGTCGTCATCGGCATTCCCTCTACGCGGCCCAGGTTCGGTAATTGCGCGCCGCGCGGCGGAATTCGACGATTCGGTGGTTGTTGGTGTCGGCCATCAGCAGCCGGTCGGCGCCATCGGCAACAACACCGGCCGGCTCGCCAAAGGGCAGACACACCGGATCGGCGCAGACGAAGCCGTCATCGAAATCCGACACCCGTCTCGCTCCGAGGTGAAGACTGCGAAGGCGGCCATTGTAGCTGTCGGCGACGATGATCTCTTTTTCAAAGATGGTGAGGCCGAGCGGATGTTGCAGCCGGGCCTCGGAGAAGGCGCCGTTCTGGGCACCGAAATCGAAAAGCCCAGTCCCGACCAGCGTCTCGACGTGCCTCTCGCCGCGCAGGGAAAGCCGCCTCACGGACGATGTCTCGCTGTCGACGAAATACAGAAAATCACCGCGCGCATCGAGGGTCAGCCCGCTTGGCTGGGCAAGCGCGGCTTCTTCCGCCGGGCCGTCCACGATGCTCTCGGGTCCGGACCCGGCGAGCAAATAAAGAACCCCGCCGCGCAAATCGATTTCACCAAGCTGATGGCTTCCGGCATTGGCGAAAAACAAACGACCGGCGTCGATTTCGAGATCCCAGGGCGACGCCAAGGCGACCGCGCGTCCCGGTGTTCCGTCCCCGGGCAAACCGGGCCCACGTTCTCCCGTGCCCGCCAAAGTCGTTACGGTCCCGCTCTCCCGATCGATGCGGCGGATCGCGTGATTGCCGGTGTCGGCGACGTAGATGGCTTCGGCATCACCGACCAGTCCCTGGGGAGCATTAAAACGCGCCGTTTGCCGGGAGCCGTCGGCAAGGCCCGCGACGCCGGAGCCGATGCGGTCGATGTCACGGCCTCGATTGTCCAAGAGCGCGATCTGATGGTGCCCGGAATCGGCAACCGCCCAAACCCGCTCGTTTCCCGGCAGGAGTTTGATCTTGCCGGGAAAACGTAGCCTGGAGGGCGTGCCGGACGGAATCGCGAGCGGCAGGAGCGAAGGCGTCATCGCGCCTTGCTGCCGGTACTGCGCGATCAAATCGCCGACCGCGGCGAGTAGGCGGTCCGCGTCGGGTTCGCCGGAATGCTGACCGACGACGTAGCCGGTG
>CANFCX010000079.1 GCA_947445225.1 Rhodospirillales bacterium | reverse complement strand
GTTTTAATGACCTCTAGATTGTGCTCGATGACGACCAGCGTATTGCCCTGATCGGCAAGATGGTGGAGGACTTCGAGCAGCTTGCGGACGTCGTCGAAATGCAGGCCGGTGGTCGGCTCATCCAGGATGTAGAGCGTGTTGCCGGTCGCCCGCCGCGCCAACTCCTTGGCCAGCTTCACCCGCTGCGCCTCGCCCCCGGACAAGGTCGTGGCGGGCTGGCCGACATGGACATAACCGAGCCCGACCTTTTGCAGGGTTTCGAGCTTTTCTCGGATCGACGGCACCGCCTTGAAGAAATCGGCGCCCTCATCGACCGTCATATCAAGAACGTCAGCGATCGATTTGTTCTTGAATGAAATTTCAAGGGTCTCTCGATTATACCGTTTGCCCTTGCAGGAATCGCACTGGACATAAACGTCGGGCAGAAAGTGCATCTCGATCTTGATGACGCCGTCGCCCTGACACGCCTCGCATCGCCCGCCCTTGACGTTGAACGAGAACCGGCCGGGCTTGTAGCCGCGGGCGCGGGCCTCGGGCAGGCCGCAGAACCAATCTCGAATCGGCGAAAAGGCGCCGGTATAGGTGGCGGGGTTGGAGCGTGGCGTCCGCCCGATCGGCGATTGGTCGATATCGACGATCTTGTCGAGGAATTCGGCGCCGTCGATGCGGTCATGCTCGCCGGCATGGGCGCGCGTGCCCATCAGCCGCCGCGCCAACGCCTTGTATAACGTCTGCACGACGAGCGTGGATTTGCCGCCCCCGGAAACGCCGGTCACGCAGGTAAACGTGCCGAGAGGCAACTCCACGGTCACGTTCTGCAAATTATTGGCGCGGGCCCCCACGATCCGCAGGCGCTGGTCGCGCTTGCCCGAGCGGCGGAGTTGGGGGACGGCGATTTCCTTCTTTCCCGTCAGATATTGCGCGGTGAGGCTGTCCGGATGCTCCAGAACCTCCGCCGGTTTTCCGGCGGCGATGACCCGCCCGCCATGAACGCCGGCACGCGGCCCCATGTCGATCAGGTAATCGGCGGCGCGGATCGCTTCTTCGTCATGTTCGACGACGATGACGGTGTTGCCGAGATCGCGCAGCCGCCGCAGCGTTTCCAGCAGCCTTTCATTGTCGCGCTGGTGCAACCCGATCGAGGGTTCGTCGAGGACATAGAGCACGCCGGTCAGCCCCGATCCGATCTGCGACGCCAGGCGGATGCGCTGACTCTCGCCGCCGGACAGAGTTCCCGAATTGCGCGCCAGGGTCAGATATTCGAGCCCGACATTCACCAGGAAGCCGAGCCGCTCGGTGATCTCCTTCAACACACGCGCGGCGATGTCGCGCTGCTTTTGCGTCAGGGTGGCGGGCAGGGCTTCAAACCATTCCGCGGCGGCGGCGATGGACAATTCCGCGACCTGGCCAAGATGGATGCCGCCGATCTTGACGGCGAGCGCCTCGGGCTTCAACCGATAGCCGTTGCAGACTTCGCACGGCCGCGCGGTCTGGAAGCGGCTCAATTCTTCGCGGTGCCAGGCGCTGTCGGTCTCGCGCCAGCGGCGCTCCATGTTCGGGATGACGCCTTCGAACGGCTTGGCGGTGCTGTATTCGCGGCGTCCGTCGGCGAAATGCATGGTGATGACGTCCTCGCCCGATCCGAACAGGATGGCCTGCCGAACCCGCTCATGCAGGTCCTGGAACGGGGTCGAGGTGGAGACTTTGTAGTGCCGGGCCAGGCTGTCCAGGGTCTGGGAATAATATTGCGAGCTGGAGTTGGCCCAGGGCGCGATTACCCCTTCATGCAGCGACAGGCGCGGATCGGGCACGACCAGTTCGGGGTCGAAATACATCTTCACGCCCAGCCCGTCGCAGGCCGGACAAGCGCCATGCGGATTGTTAAAGGAAAACAGGCGCGGCTCGATTTCGTCGATGCTGAATCCGGAGACCGGGCAGGCGAAGCGCGCGGAGAAGGTCGTGCGTTCGCCGGTGGTGGCGTTCTCGGCGTACAGCAGACCTTCCGACAGGCCGATCGCGGTTTCGACGCTGTCGGCCAGCCGGTTGCCGAGATCGGGCTTCACCACGATGCGGTCGATCACGACCTCGATGTCGTGTTTGAGCTTCTTGTTGAGCGCGGGCACGGCGTCGATTTCGTGCAGCTTTCCATCCACCTTCACGCGCTGGAAGCCGCGTTTCTGGAAATCGGCGAGTTCCTTGCGGTATTCACCCTTGCGGCCACGCACCACCGGCGCCAGCAGCAGCAGTTTCGTGCCCTCCGGCATCGCCATGATGCGGTCGACCATCTGCGAAACCGTCTGGCTTTCGATGGGCAGGCCGGTGGCCGGCGAATAGGGAACGCCGATGCGGGCGAAAAGCAGCCGCAAATAATCGTGGATTTCAGTCACGGTGCCGACCGTGGAACGCGGATTACGCGAGGTCGTCTTTTGTTCGATGGAAATGGCCGGCGACAGGCCCTCGATCGAATCGACGTCGGGTTTTTGCATCAATTCCAGGAATTGGCGGGCGTAAGCCGAAAGGCTCTCCACATAACGCCGCTGGCCCTCGGCATAAATCGTGTCGAAGGCGAGCGAGGATTTGCCGGAGCCAGACAACCCGGTGATGACCACCAGGCTATCGCGCGGCATTTCGACGTCGATATTCTTCAAATTGTGCTCGCGGGCGCCGCGAACGATGATGCGCGAAGTCATCTCTCTCCAGCCATGTCTCGGCCGGCAACCGAACCGGCGGCGATGTTGTATCAGATCGATCGTGTCAAGTGGGTGGGCGGCGACGGATGCGGGGATCGCCCAATGGCTCCGCCGACGCTGGACGCGACCGCAATTGCGTGTAGACTCCGCGCCTCCCCGCTTCAGCGCAAGGACGAACCATCATGGCCGGCAGCGTGAACAAGGTCATCCTCGTCGGCAATCTCGGCAAGGACCCGGAAAGCCGCAGTTTTCCCAATGGCGGCAAGGTGGTCAATTTCACCATGGCGACCAGCGAGAACTGGAAGGACAAGGCCAGCGGCGAGCGCAAGGAACGCACGGAATGGCACCGAGTCGCCATTTTCAACGACCGCCTCGCCGAGGTCGCGGAAAAATATCTCCGCAAGGGCTCCAAGGTTTATGTCGAGGGCCAGCTCGAGACCCGCAAGTGGACCGACAAGGACGGACAGGAACGGTACACGACCGAGGTCGTGCTGCGGCAGTTTCGCGGCGAATTGACCATGCTCGACGGCCGCGGCGGCGGCGGCGAGGCCGCGGCTCCGGCCGGGGATGACCACCGTGGCGGCGACATGCCGGAGCCGTCCTTTGGCGGCGGCGGCGGTGGCGGCGGCGGTCAATCGGGCGGGCGCGCGAAAGTCGGCGATCTCGACGACGAAATTCCGTTCTAAACCCGACCCGCGGCGGGCCGGCGGCGGTTCGCGGCAGCACGCGCGCGGGAAGCAATCGGCTTCCCGTCCGCGCGCGCCCAGACCGCAGCCACACACAGGACAAGTCATTGATTTATATTGTTAAAATGCGCGAGAACAACATTGTGCGTGGCTACCGGAAGTGATAGTTTCACGGCGTTGTAATATTTCTTTGCCGGTCGCACACCGAAGCCGGGTCCGTTGAGCACAAGCACTTCGCCGCAGCCCCTCGACATCACCCCGGTGTCGATCGAGGAGGAGATGAAACGCTCCTACCTCGATTACGCCATGAGCGTGATCGTGGCGCGTGCGCTTCCCGACGTCCGCGACGGCCTGAAACCCGTGCATCGGCGCATTCTCTACGCGATGTACGAGGCGGGGTACGATTCGACCAAACCCTTCCGCAAATCGGCGCGCGTGGTCGGCGAAGTCATGGGTAAATTCCATCCCCATGGCGATGCCGCGATCTATGACGCCATGGTCCGCATGGCGCAGGATTTTTCCATGCGCCTGCCGCTTGTCGCCGGGCAGGGCAATTTCGGTTCCATGGACGGCGATCCGCCCGCGGCCATGCGTTATACCGAAGCGCGGCTGGCCAAATCCGCAGAAACCTTGCTCAACGACATCGACAAGGAAACCGTCGAGTTCCAGCCGAACTACGACGAATCCTCTCAGGAACCGCGCGTGTTGCCGGCGGAGTTTCCGAACCTGTTGGTGAACGGCGCCGGCGGCATCGCCGTCGGCATGGCGACGAACATACCGCCCCACAATCTGGGCGAAGTCATCGACGCCTGCTGCGCCTATATCGACGATCCCGCGATCGAAATCGAGGCGCTGATGGAAAAGATGCCGGGACCCGATTTCCCGACGGGCGGCATCATCCTGGGCCGGTCGGTAATCCGCGAGGCCTTCCGCACCGGCCGCGGCTCGTTGGCCGTGCGCGGCCGCGCACGCGTGGAGGATATCCGCAAGGACCGGGCCGCGATCATCATCTCGGAGATTCCCTACCAGCTCAATAAATCGCGCCTGATGGAGCGCATCGCCGAGGTCGTGCACGAAAAGCTGATCGAGGGCATTTCCGATCTGCGCGACGAATCCGACCGCGATGGCGTGCGTGTGGTCGTGGAACTCAAGCGCGACGCCAACGCCGACGTCGTGTTGAATCAGCTCTACCGCTACACGCCCCTACAGACGAGCTTCGGCGTCAACATGCTGGCCCTGCGCGGCGGCCGGCCCGAGCAACTCAACCTCAAGGAGATCATCGCCGCTTTCGTGGCCTTCCGCGAGGAAGTCGTCACCAAACGCACGCGTTTTCAACTCCGCAAGGCGCGGGAGCGTGCCCATATCCTGATCGGGCTCGCGGTCGCGGTCGTCAACCTCGATGCCGTGATCAAGCTGATCCGCGAGGCGCCGGACCCGGCATCGGCGCGCGCCTCCCTGACCGGCCGCGACTGGCCGGCCGCGGAGATCGCCGCGCTTATCGAACTGGTCAACGAGGCGGGCAGCGCCCTCAAGGACGGCACCTATCGCCTGTCCGAGGAACAGGCACGCGCCATCCTCGATCTGCGCCTGCACCGCCTGACCGCGCTCGAGCGCGACAAGATCGGCGACGATCTCCGCGCGCTGGTCGAGCAGATCAAGGATTTTCTCGACATCCTCGCCACGCCCGAGCGGCTGAAATCGATCATGCGGGCGGAGCTCATCGAGATCAAAGAAAACTTCGACACGCCGCGCCGCACCACCATCGAAGACGGCGAGGCCGAGGCCGATCTCGAGGCGTTGATCCAGCCCGAAGACATGGTCGTCACCGTCACCCATGCCGGCTACATCAAACGCGTGCCGCTCTCCACCTATCGCTCGCAGCGGCGCGGCGGCCGCGGGCGTGCCGGGATGGCAACCCGCGAAGAAGATTTCGTCGGCCAGGTTTTTGTCGTCAACACCCATACGCCGGTTCTGTTTTTCAGCACCGCGGGGCGGGTCTATCAGCTCAAGGTCTACCGGCTGCCGCTGGGCACGCCGCAGGCCCGCGGCAAACCGATGGTCAATCTGCTTCCCCTGGAGGAAGGCGAGAGCATTTCGACGTTGATGCCGCTGCCCGCCGACGAGGCCGCCTGGGCCAATCTGCACGTCATGTTCGCGACCTCGAAAGGCAATGTCCGCCGCAATACGCTCGCCGATTTCCTGCACATCAAGGCCAACGGCAAGATCGCCATGAAACTCGAAGAGGAAGGCGAAAGGCTGATCGCCGTGGCCACCTGCGACGACGGCCAGGACGTGTTGCTGGCCACGCGCGGCGGCAAATGCATCCGCTTTGCCGTGGACGAGGTCCGCGTGTTCTCCAGCCGCACCTCGACCGGCGTGCGCGGCATCAGACTGGCCGCCCGCGATGAGGTTATCTCGATGTCGGTGCTCACCCACGTCGAGGCCAAGACCGAGGATCGCGAGGCCTATCTGCGCGAGGCCGCGTCGCGCCGGCGCGGCGGGGAAGGCGACGGTGATGCCCCGCCCGTCGCCGATGAGCGGCAGACCCGGCTTTCGCCAGAGGCGATGGCGGCACTCGCGGCCCAGGAACAATTCATCCTGAGCATCACCGAAAACGGTTTCGGCAAACGCAGTTCGGCTTTCGAATACCGGATAACCGGCCGCGGCGGCAGCGGCATCGCCAATATCGAGACTTCGGATCGCAACGGGCCGGTCGTCGCCTCCTTCCCGGTGGCGGAGCGCGACCACATCATGCTCGTCACCGACGCCGGACAATTGATCCGCTGCCCGGTCAATGATATCCGCATCGCCGGCCGCAAGACCCAGGGTGTGACGGTGTTCAAGGTGGGCGAAAGCGAACGAGTGGTGTCGGTCACCGGAATGGCCGACGACGAATCGGTCCAAGAAGCGGACGATGGAGCGCCGCCACCCAATGGTGGAGACGAGCCGAAGGGTTCGGACAACGGCAATGGCTGAGCCGCTCATCGCCATGTATCCCGGCACCTTCGACCCGGTGACGAATGGCCATCTCGACATCATCGCGCGCGCCGCCCGGCTGGCCGACCGCCTCATCGTGGGCGTCGCCGTCAACGCCGGCAAGGGACCCCTGTTCAGCCTCGACGAACGCGTCGCGATGGTGCGCGAGGAAATCAACGCGCTGGGCGCGCCCGCGAGCGGCAAGATCGAGGTTCGTCCCTTCGACACGCTGCTCGTGAAATTCGTCGACACTTGCAAGGCGCGCATCATCATTCGCGGCCTGCGCGCGGTATCGGATTTCGAATACGAATTTCAGATGGCGGGCATGAATTCGCGGCTGGCGCCCAAAATCGAGACCGTCTTTTTGATGGCCGCGGATCGCCATCAATTCATCTCCTCGCGTTTCGTCAAGGAAATCGCGCGGCTGGGCGGCGACGTGACTCATTTCGTGTCGAATTCCGTCGCGCGCCGGATCGCGGCCGCGCTCGACAATCCCCGGAGCGCGGCCGATTTCGTCGCCGGCGGCGCCGCCCGCGTGCCGCTTTAGGCCGGCCCGATCGGAGGCCGCATCGACGATTGACCCTCCGGGGGTTGGCACCTATGTTCGGCAAGGGCGCCGCAACGCCCGGCGAGCCCGTAGCTCAGCGGTAGAGCATCTGACTTTTAATCAGAGGGTCGATGGTTCGATCCCATCCGGGCTCACCACCCTTGGCGCATTGCTAAGAGGACGTGTTTTAGCGATCTCAAATATTCTTGACCTATTTTCGGCTGCTATGGCTGGGGCATGTTCGATTACCTGACCACCGACGGGCAAGTGCTGGGGATTGTCGCGTGGGTGTCAGGTGTCCTTACGGTCTTTGGAATTGGAATCGCGATCTTTCAGTCGACGGGAGCGAAGGGTGCGGCGAAGGAAGCAAAATTCGCCGCTGAAACGATGGTCAATACCGTCCAAAGCCGTGAAAGCTTGATTGAGTTGATCGACAGTAGGGCGCACGCTGCTAGTGCCCAGGACGCCTTAGGACGCAAAAATCTCGAAGCGGGTCACATATATGTGAATCTGTTCAGAGGTAAACTGGTGCAGGCGTGTGAACTCGTCGCGGATGATAGAAACGACCAAAAGACAGTACGAAATCTAGTTGCGCGCGCTGGAGACATGTCTGAAAAGTTACTTATGTTAGATGGCCTACCTCCAGAGAAGCGCGATCTAATGCCTTTAATATTAGAGCTTTCGAAGCTCGCCCGCACGTTGGATGACATTATCGCACGGAGGCGCCGCCGCTATGCCTATGAAGCCATTAGGGGCAACCAATGACGACAATAGCTGAAATCGTTCTGATCGTTGATCAGAAGACAAGGGAGAAAAAAATTGAGTGGCGCGAAGGAGGCGCCCAATCCTTCTTGGCATCTATCGATGATTTTACGGTACGAATAAAGTACGACCTAGAGTCAAGAGTTGTAGACTATGAGTTTGGATTGTTAAATTCCAATGGAACAGCTATAGAGAGCTATAGGCCATTAAATTCCAGTGAGGATTCTAAATTTCTCGCTGAACTATTTCAATTGGCCCGACGGCAAGCTCTCAAAGTCGACGAGGCCCTTGATACTATTAAAGTAAAGCTACTGGGAATATAGGTCACGATGACGGGGCCTCCGTTTAAATACTCTTCACTCTGCTTGGTTAGACAACGAGGAGATGGCCGATCCCATCCGGGCTCACCACCTATACCAACACTGCGTCAGCATCAGCGACTGCCAGGACCGGCGGGCCGGTGTCGATATTTCCCCTGAAAGGCGGAGAATGGACGAAGCAAAGATCGATCTTGCCACGATCGGCAAGCTCGCCAAGGCGCTGGCGTTCATTTGCGGGCCGGAACATGCCTGCACGAAGGCGCTCAAGACCGCGGCCGAGAGCGGCGCCGAAGGAGACATCAAAAAGGCGCGCACTCAGTTTCTCCGGCTGAAGATCAGCGAACGCCAGGCCGCCATGTCCATGATCGCGGGCTGACACCCGGCCAAGAGCGATCCGAATCGACGCGTCAGACGCCCCAGGCGGCCAGCGGGCTGCGAGCGGGGCCGAGTTCGGCATCGTCGGGCGGCGCGCCGGAAGCAAAGGCCACAATCAGCCGCGTCGGACCAGCCCCCGCGATCCGGTCGATGCACAGCCGTACGGCTCCCGTGTTCGGATTCTCGGGCGGCGGCGCCGTTGCCGGCTCCACCGTAAAAACCGCGCCCGCCGGCTCGACGACGCGGGCGTGCAGCGTGGCGTTGCCCTGCTTCAACTCGGCGCTCGCGCCATCGATACGGATGGCGGCGCGCGAGTGCATTTGCCACCGCAGTTTGCGTCCGGCCGGCGCTTCGATTTCGTCGGCGATGACGGCCACGCGCCGCCGGACCAACGCAACTCCTCGCCGCACCGAGCGCGTCCCGGCATAGGCCGGGGTGAGATCGGCGACGGCGCGCGCGAAATCCTCCTCGGACCGGACGCCGACGATGCGGGCCTTGGCCTTGGCCGATTGGTTAGCGCCATCGATCAGCAGCGTGTTTTGTCCTCGGGTTCCCATCCGGTAATAACCGTAACGGCGATCGGCGCTGAAATAGCCGGGCAGGGCGTAATCGTCCGGCCCGAGATCAACGGCGAAACGCTCGCCGCCGGCGTCCAACACGAAGGTCCCGATATCGAGATTGGAGTGGTTCGCGGCGTTGTCGCCCGCCTTGAACGCCACGAACATCGCATTGCGATCGGTCCAGTTGCCGCGCAGGCTCGCCGCTTCGACATGCCGGAAATAGGCGTCGCGAGGCAATCCGATTTCAGCGGGCGCTTTTCGGTCGGGCTGGAACCAGACGATACCCGTCCCCGTGGAAGTCCCGTTTCGGCCGGCGATCCAGGCGTAAAGCGGGCGGCCGAAGCGGCGGGCGAGCCACATCAAGGCCGGTGTGTGACGAACCGCCTCGCTTCCGTCGGCGAAGTTGAATGCCTTGCCGCCGGGACCTTCCATGTGGAGCCGGTATAACCCCGCATCGGCGAAGCCGGGCGTGGCCGAAAGGCCGAAATCGTGCCCCAACGCACTCTCCAACGCAGCCAACAGGAAAACCGCGTATTGGCTCGCGTAGTCCCAATAGGCGACGCCCTCGTCCCAGCCGCCATCCGGTCCGTAACTGGCCAAGGCGGGGCGGGACGAGGCGGTGGCCGCTTCCACGATGCTCGCGGCAAGACGGGGTTCGTGTTCGGCGATGGCGAGTGCTCCGGCCGTGAGACCGCCATTACACACCAAATTCCAGTTGTGGGTCGCGTGCGTCCAGAAGGTGCGGCGGCGATATTCCTCGACGCCGGGCGACAATCCCTTGTCCACGATCGCGGCGCGCGCCAGGGCGCGATCCTCCTCGGCGAGCGCGCCATGACACCAATCGTAGGCGATGGCGACGGCCATCGTCATTTCGGCGACATCGAGGAAGTGGGACGGATTCCAGGACTTGAACTCGCACACCCGGCGCAATTCCACGGCCACACGCTGCGGATAACGCGTATCGCCGGTAAGTAGCCAAGCGGCGCCAAGATTCTCGATGCGCTTCAGCACCTCGCGCGAGGTCGGAAGCAACACCGGGCGTTTTGGCTCAAAGGTATAATCCACCGGGGGCTGGGCAAGCAGCCGGTCGGCTTCGCGCAGCAAAGCCGCGCGCCACCGCTTGCCGACGTCGTCGGCGCTTAAGCGGGCGTCGAGCGTGGAAATCTCGGCCGGCGTGGTCAGCAGCCGGGGTCGCGCCGCGCGCAAACCCGAAAGCACACCGCCGGGGTTGGCGTCCGCCGCCTCAACCGGGATCGGCGCCATGACGGCACGCAGCCCGGCGAGCGCGCCGCCGCCCGCGATCAGGAATCCTCGACGCCCTAATGTCGCCATGGTTGGCGCCTCATTCGCCCGCGCATAAACAAACGCTGTACCCGCTCGCGCGGGTTCGCGCAACCGGCGGCGGCCCACCCGATCCAGCGGCGACTTTTCGATTCAGCGCAGGATTCGGAGCGGGTGACACGTGACAACAAATATTGCCGCCGACACATTCCGGTCGGGCGGCGGATGGCGAGGGAGACTGCATCATGACTTTTCGATTGGGCGGCGTCGTTGCCGCGGCGCTGTTGCTGACCGGGGCGGCGATGGCACAAACCCGCGACGAAGATTTTCAGTTTTTCACCCCCGATGGCATCGGGCCGGCTTGGCTGATCCAGGCGCAGGGCCAGCCTCAAGGACAGCCCGTGCCTCAGGCGCGCCCGCGGCCGGTGCCTCCCGGCGCCGGACCGGGCGGGCGGCAGCAGCGGGAGCCTAATCCGGCCGCCGAAGCCATGCGGCAAGGCATGGACCAACCGCCCCAGAACCCACAGGGTTTTCCCGGCCAGATTCCGCCCGGCGGCATGATGAGCCAGGGGATGATGATGCCCGGGATGATGCCAGGGATGATGATGGACCCGCGGATGATGCAGCAGGGCTGGGGGATGGTCCCGGCGATGCCGCCCGGCGCCATGATGGGCCATGGAATGATGGCCCCCGGCATGATGGGTCAACCGATGATGGATCCGCGGATGATGTCGCAAGGCATGATGCGGCAGTTCCAGGCGATGCAGATGCAGCAAATGCAGATGCAAATGCAGATGCTCCAAATGCAGCGGATGATGATGGGCCAGGAGATGCGCGGCAACCAACGCGGCATGGTCCAGCGGCAGGAGGCACGGCGCGGCGCCGACC
>CANFCX010000078.1 GCA_947445225.1 Rhodospirillales bacterium | reverse complement strand
GCTCCCCGCATCCCTGGCGGATGAATTTGGCCGTATCGCCGTCGCTCAATCGGCCGGTGTAATGCGCGTGGCCGCGATTGATGACAAAGCCAAGGGCGCGCACCATGTGTTTTCCAATCCTGACGGCCAGGCGGCGGCAATGATAGACATCGCCGGTCATTTCGCGTTGCAACAGATAGTCCATCGCCGCCGGTGTATCTTTGCCAGCCACCCGGTAAGCGATGCCGCGGCAGGCCCCGCCGAGGTCCAGGCCCAGTACCAGGCCCGGCGCTTGGGCGCTGCCGCGATACCGGTAGGAAAAAAGGCGAAAGGCGCGGTGATAACCATGCAGCAGCGCGGTTTCCGAGGTCTCGAAGGTGAAGCCGGGATCCCACATCAGGGACCCATAGGCGAACACCCACAAATCCTCGGCGGGGTTGATCGACGGGTTGAGACGATGCTTATTCATCGGCGTGCCGCCCATCGATCTTACAGGTCCGGGAACCATGGACAAGGCTGAGGACCCATCGGGAGAGGATCGGCGGGCGAAGCCTCGCCTCTATCTCGGAGCCGATCTCGCGACCGGCGTCACCGTCGAATTGGAATCCGCGCAGGCGCATTATCTGCGTAACGTCCTGCGCTTGACCCAAGGGCGGCACGTCGTCCTCTTCAACGGAAGGGATGGCGAATTTCAGGCCGAAATTGCCAAGCTTGGAAGAAATACCTGCGCGCTTACCCTTGGGCATCGGTTGCGCTCGCAGGATGAACCTGGCGGGCCCCGGCTTTTCTTTGCGCCCGTCAAACGCGCCCGGCTCGAATTCATCGTCGAGAAGGCCACCGAAATTGGGGTTGATCTGCTGCAGCCCGTCATCACCCGAAGAACGATCGTCCATCGCCTGAATGCCGATCGCCTGAGGGCCATTGCCGTGGAGGCCGCGGAGCAGTGTGAGCGTATCACCCTGCCGACGCTCGCCGAGCCCATCGCCCTTTCTTCCCTGCCCACGGCCTGGCCGCCGGAGCGGCATTTGCTGGTATGCGCGGAAAGGGGATCGGCGGTTCCCATCGCCGAGGCGGCGCGGAACCGGCGCGGGAGTCTTGCGCTCGATGTGCTGATCGGCCCCGAAGGCGGCTTCGATGAAGCGGAGCTTGACGCCCTGGCCAAACTGTCCTTTGCTACCCTCGTCGGACTGGGCCCGCGCATCCTGCGGGCCGATACCGCCGCGATCGCGGCCCTTTCAGTCGTCCAGTCTCTCGCGGGCGATACGCGCGGACGTCCGCCGTATCGGGCTAATGGTCGTGGCGAATAGCCTTTCGCCCTTGTTCTGAGGTGTGAATGTCTGCGCCGCCGAAGTCCCGAGGAGCCCCCATCACCGACCGCCGCCAACTCGTCGAATATTTGGCGGATGGCTCGAAACCTCAATCGGCGTGGCGCATCGGCACCGAACACGAGAAATTCGCCTTCCGTCAGAGCGATCTGCGGCCACTGCCGCATGAGGGCAAGGACGGCATCGGCGCTCTGCTCGACGGCATGACGCGATTCGGTTGGTTGCCGGTGGCGGAGGGCGCCAACGTCATCGCGCTGGCGAGGGATTCCTGCACTGTCACGCTCGAGCCCGGGGGGCAGTTCGAATTATCCGGCGCCCCGGTGGAAACCGTGCACCAGACCTGCGCCGAGGTGAACAACCATCTGCGCGAAGTGAAACAAGTAGGCGGCGAACTCGGTATCGGTCTGATCGGACTCGGCTTTCAGCCGAAATGGGCGCGCGCGGACGTGCCGTTCATGCCCAAGGGCCGCTACGCGATCATGCGGCGATACATGCCGAAAAAGGGCACGCTTGGTCTCGACATGATGTTGCGGACCTGCACCGTGCAGGTGAACCTCGATTTTTCCTCCGAGGCCGACATGGTGCGGAAATTCCGCGTCTCGATGGCGTTGCAGCCGGTGGCGACGGCGCTGTTCGCCAATTCGCCCTTCACCGAGGGCAAGCCGAATGGTTTCCTCTCCTTCCGCAGCCATGTGTGGACCGATACCGATCCCGATCGCACCGGGGCGCTGCCCTTTGTCTTCGAAGACGGCATGGGCTTCGAGCGATACGTCGACTATCTGCTCGATATGCCGATGTATTTCGTTTTTCGCGAGGGACGTTACATCGACGTGGCCGGTCAATCCTTCCGCGATTTCATGGCCGGAAGGCTGCCGGGGCTGCCGGGCGAAGTGCCTGGCATCGGCGATTTCGCCGATCACCTGACCACGGCATTTCCGGAAGTACGGCTCAAGCGTTACCTCGAGATGCGTGGCGCCGATGGCGGCCCGTGGAAGCGGCTCTGCGCGCTGCCGGCGTTTTGGGTCGGCCTGCTCTACGATTCGACGGCGTTGGATGCGGCTTGGGATTTGGTCAAGAACTGGACGGCCGAGGACCATGCCCGGCTGCGCCGCGACGTGCCGAGGCTGGCGCTCAAGACGCCGCGGGGCAGCGGCACGGTGCGCGATGTGGCGCGCGAGGTCCTGGCGATCGCACGGGACGGCCTGCGCCGACGCGCCCGCGCCGATAGCTGCGGCGACGACGAAACCCTGTACCTCAACACGCTGGAGGACATCGTCGCCGCCGGGCGCACACCCGCCGAAGAATTGCTCGAGGCCTATCACACGCGTTGGCATGGGAGCGTTGACCCCGTGTTCTCGGAGTATGCCTACTAGACTTCGGAAGGCCCGGTTCGGGCGTCGAACACCACACCCATGACCGCTTTATCCGACCCCCTTTCGGCTGTTCGCGACCAGGCGTTGCGATGTGGATTCGACGCCGTCGGATTCGCGCCCGCGGCGCTGGGCGAGGCGGCGGGACGGGGATTGAAGGCCTTTCTCGAAGGTGGTCATCACGGCGACATGGGGTGGATGGAAGCGCGGGCGTCGGAGAGGGCGAACCCAAGGGTGTTATGGCCGGCGGCGCAAAGTGTCGTTGTTGTCGGGCAGACCTACGGACCGACCATCGATCCGCTTAAGGCCCTCGCCCAACGCGAGCGGGGGGTGATCAGCGTCTACGCCCAAGGTCGGGATTACCATCACGTTCTCAAGAAACGGCTGCGCGTCCTTGGTCGCTGGATCGCCGAATCCTTTGCCGCCGAGGTCAAGATTTTCGTCGATACCGCGCCGGTGATGGAAAAGCCCCTGGCGCAAGCGGCCGGGCTCGGCTGGCAGGGAAAACACACCAATCTGGTGTCGCGGCAATTCGGCTCCTGGCTCTTCCTGGGCGAGGTCTTCACGACCCTGAAGTTGGAGCCTCAGGCGGCCGAGGACGATCATTGCGGCGCCTGCCGGCGTTGTCTGGATGCCTGTCCGACGGCGGCGTTCCCGGCGCCCTATCGTCTCGACGCCAAACGCTGCATTTCCTACCTGACCATCGAACACAAAGGCCATATCGCGCGTGAATTTCGTATCGCCATGGGCAATCGCATTTACGGCTGCGACGACTGCCTTGCCGTCTGCCCCTGGAACAAATTTGCCAAACCGGCGACGGATGCCGATCTGTTGCCGCGCGCGGAGCTGACCGCGCCGCTCCTGGGCGATCTTGCGCGTCTGGACGATGCCGCGTTTCGGCGCCTGTTCGCCGGAACCGCGGTCAAGCGGTTGGGCCGCGACCGTTTTGTCCGCAACGTCCTCATCGCGCTGGGCAACAGTGGCGACCGGGCGAGCGCGGCGGCGGCGCGTCCGCTTTTGACCGACGCCTCGCCCCTGGTTCGGGCCATGGCGGTCTGGGCGTTGTCGCGTCTGCTGGCGGCCGGCGAAATCCGGGAACTCCGTGGCCGCCATCTTCCCGCCGAACGCGAAGTCTCGGTCATGGAGGAGTGGCGGCTCGCCGCGGAATCCGCTTGAACCTCGCCGATTTCGATTTTCATCTGCCGCCGGAACGGATCGCGCTGCGGCCCGCGGTGCCGCGCGATTCCGCGCGGCTGCTCGAGGTGGGCGCGGGCTTGCGCGACCTCAACGTACGCGATCTGCCGGGGCTTCTGGCGCCCGGCGACCTTGTCGTGTTCAACGATACGCGCGTCATTCCGGCACGGCTGAAGGGTAGGCGCGACAATGCCGCGGTGGAGGTGACTCTGCATCGCCGGGAAACCGCGGATGTCTGGCGCGCGCTAACAAAACCCGCCCGGAAGCTGAAAGTTGGAAGCAAGATCGCTTTTGAGGGCGGCCTGTCGGCCGAGGTCGTCGCGCGCGGCGAGGAAGGTGAGGCGAGCCTGCGCTTCGACCGCACCGGCGCGGCCCTGGATCAAGCTCTGGAGACCCACGGGCTGATACCCCTGCCGCCCTATATCACACGCCCGTTCGGTCCGGATGACCGCGACCGCGCGGACTATCAGACGATGTTCGCCGCGCGCGCCGGCGCCGTCGCCGCGCCGACCGCCGGGCTTCATTTCACGCCCTCATTGCTGGCGGCGTTGCGCGACCGCGGCGTCGATCTGGCCAACGTGACGCTTCACGTCGGTCTTGGTACGTTTCAGCCGGTGCGGACCGAAAACATCGCCGCCCACCGGATGCACCCGGAATGGGGCGAGATCGGGCCGGCGACGGTGGCGGCGATCGATGCGGCGCGCCGGCGCGGCGGGCGTGTCGTCGCGGTCGGGACCACGGCGGCGCGGCTGCTGGAGACCGCGGCCGATGAATCCGGCGGGGTCGGCCCCTTTGCAGGAGATACCACCCTGTTCATTACGCCGGGTTACCGGTTCAAGGCGGTCGATCTGCTGCTCACGAATTTTCATCTGCCGAAATCGACTCTGTTCATGCTCGTTGCCGCCTTCGCCGGGCTCGATCGCATGCTCGCCGCCTATGCCCACGCCATCGAGGCCGGCTATCGCTTCTATTCCTACGGCGATTGCTGCCTGCTTTACCGGCCGGATCGGGCATGACGGAATTCGGTTTCACGCTTTTGGGCAACGACGGCGCGGCGCGAATCGGCCGGCTTGCCACGGCGCATGGCGAGATCGAGACCCCGGTTTTCATGCCGGTCGGCACGGCGGCCACGGTCAAAGCCGTCACGCCCGAAGAAGTCGCGGCGAGCGGGGCCCAAATCGTGCTCGCCAACACCTATCACCTGATGTTGCGGCCGGGTGCCGAACGGATCGCGCGCCTGGGCGGGCTGCATCGGTTCATGAATTGGCCGCGTCCGATCCTCACCGATTCCGGCGGCTATCAGGTGATGTCGCTGGCGTCGCTGCGCCGGCTCGACGAAAACGGCGTCACCTTCCAATCCCATATCGATGGCAGCCGGCATGAATTGACCCCGGAGCGGTCGATCGAAATCCAAGGCTTGCTGGGTTCGACCATCGCCATGGTGTTCGATGAGTGCACGTCCTGGCCAGTGTCCGAGGGTGATGCCGAGACATCGATGTTGTTGTCCATGCGGTGGGCGGAGCGGTCGAAGGCCGCGTTTGTCCCGAATCCCGGCTATGGGCTTTTCGGTATCGTCCAGGGCAGCGTCTTTCCGACCTTGCGCGAGCGCTCGGCGCGGCGCCTGGCGGAAATCGGGTTCGACGGTTACGCCATCGGCGGCTTGGCGGTGGGCGAGGGCATGGACGCCATGCTCGATACGGTGGGTTTCACCGCGCCGCTTTTACCCGCGAACAAGCCGCGCTACCTGATGGGCGTCGGCAAGCCCGCCGATCTGGTCGCGGCCGTGCAGCGCGGCATCGACATGTTCGATTGTGTGTTGCCGACACGATCGGGGCGGACGGGTCAGGCCTTCACCCGGCGCGGCACCGTGAATGTCCGCAATGCCCGTCATGCCGACGATCCGCGTCCACTTGACGAACAATGTGTGTGTCCCGCCTGCCGTTCCTACAGCCGCGCTTATCTGCACCATTTGACCAAATCGTCGGAAATCCTGGGCGCGATTCTGCTGACCCGGCACAATCTTCAGCGGTTCCAGGATTTGATGGTGGGTCTGCGCGCGGCCATCTCCGGGCGCCGGCTCGCGGCATTCGCCGCCGCTTTCGCCGAAGACGAGGCCAAGGGCGACATCGCGCCGATGTGACGGGGCGATTGTCCGCCTTGGGCTTCGGCGATAGCTTCGGGCAGCAATCAGGAGGAAAACCTTGCCGAAACGATCGGATCGAAATGCGGTTTCGCCGCTTCAGCTTGGGCGCGCGTCAAAGCTGCCAGCCTCGCCCGCGGCCGCGGCGCTCGATCGGGTGGCGAACCCGCATCGCGGCACCACCTATCTGGTGCGGTTCACCTGTCCTGAGTTCACCGCGTTGTGTCCGATCACGGGCCAGCCCGATTTCGCCCATCTCGTGCTCGACATTGTTCCCGGTCGCTGGCTGCTGGAGAGCAAGTCGCTTAAGCTTTATCTCGCATCGTTTCGCGGCCATGGCGCCTTCCACGAGGACTGCACCATCGCCATCGCCAAGCGGATCGAACGCGAGATCGCGCCGCGCTGGCTGCGGATCGGCGGTTATTGGTTCCCGCGCGGCGGCATTCCCATCGATATTTTTTATCAGAGCGGCGCCACGCCGCGGGGGCTATGGCTGCCCGATCAGGGCGTCAGCCCCTATCGCGGGCGCGGCTAGTAATTATCCGCGCCCCAAAGGGCGTCGAACAATCCATCGCGCTGAAGTTTAGCGACGAAACTGGCGTTGAAGAACTGCTTGGCGTCGGCCTCGCCGGCCTTTGGGTTGACGATGGCCAGGGCGCGGAGCGAACTGCTCACCGCATCGGGCGTTACCCACGGCACTTTCGAGATGATCGGCAGGTGAAGGCGGTAACTCTCCTCGATCTCGGCGCGGGGACGCCCGGAATATTTCGCCGCGATGTCGAGCGCCTCGTTCTTGTGGGTCAACAGGAAGTGGGTCGCTTCGCTCATGGCGCGGAGGAAACCGAGGACCATTTCAGGGTTCGCATGAGCCAATCGGCGGGTCGTATAGATGCCCGACAGGATGAAATCGGTCTTGGTCTCTTCCGCCAGCGGGATCAGCTTTTTCATCCCGGCCTGTTCGTATTGGCGGCGAAAATCCATGTGGAGGATCGAAAAATCGGCATTGCCGTTGACGAGCGCGCCGAGGCGGTCGGTGTCGGTGCGGAAGCCGTCGCGCAATGTTGTTTCCTTGCGCATGTCGATGCCATAGGCGCGCAGGCCTTCATTGGCGGCCACGCCGGTGAGATCGCCAAGCCCGGACAACGCGCCGGTCTTGCCCTTGATCTCGGCGATCGTTGCGATCCGCCTGGGATTAACGACGATGTCGTAGGGCATCTTGTTGACCAGGATGCCGACCAGCACGCAATCGGTGCCGGCGAGGCGGCTCAATATCGGCGTCGTCGCCGGAGTCATCAGGAACTGGATGTTGCCGGCGGCCAAGGCCTCGGGACCGCGGGAGTTGGCGAGTTGGATCACCTCGACCGGCAGTTTGTTCGCCTTGAAGAAACCCTTCTCCTGCGCGATCCAGATGACGGCGTTGTAGATATTGGGCTGGCCATAAGCGGCGACGAGTTTTTGAGCGGCCGCCTCGCGCATCGGCACAAGCACCGCCAGCGACATGGCAAAACCGGCACCGAGGCGCCTCAAGGTTCGGGCGTACCCAAAATAGCGGCGGGTGCTGCCTTGCGGTCGATCAGCCATGACGCGACTCACGTTCCCCGCTCTCCAGGGGCATGGCCTGCTTTCCAACACCGGGCTCGGGCCGGCGTGATTATTCCTAGCTTGCCCCGAAGAGAACTCTATCCAACCGGCAACCCGTCGTAAAGCCGGCGGTCGTTGGCTATTTGCGGTGATCGGCGCCGACCGCCGCCCTCAACGAGGCAAATCCATCGCGGCGAAGATGATCGGCCAGCTCCGCCTTGATGCGCCGAACCAGGCCCGGTCCTTCATAGACCATTGCCGTGTAGAGCTGGACAAGCGAAGCCCCGGCGCGGATGCGGGCATAGGCGTCCGCACCGCTTTCGATGCCGCCGACCCCAACCAACGGCACCGTTCCGCCCGTTTCGAGATAGACGTGGCGGAGCAGGGCGAGGGCGCGCGCCGCCAGCGGTCGCCCCGAAAGTCCGCCGCGTTCTGTGCGATGACCGCTGGTCAGCGTATCCGGGCGGTCGATCGTGGTGTTGCAGATGACGATGCCGTCCACCCCGTGGGCGAGGATCACGCGGAGCACGTCCGCGGTCTCCTTTTCGTTCATGTCGGGCGCGACCTTAACCAATAGGGGAATGGGCCTGCCGGTCGTCTTTGGACGTTCGGCCTGGACGCGGGCGAGAAGGTCGGCCAGCGGCCCGGGCTGTTGGAATTGGCGGCCATTGGCGGTGTTGGGGCAGGAAATATCGATGACCAGGAAATCGGCCAGCCAGGCCAGCCGCCTGACCAGCGCGACGAAATCGCCGATGGCGTCGGCTGAACCGGTGTTGTTGGCGAGATTGGCGCCGATCGGGCCTTTGCTCCGACGCGCGGCGAGGCGTGTGGCGACGGCATCGAGGCCGTCATTGTTGAAACCCATGCGATTGATGACGGCGTGGTCGCGGTCGAGGCGGAACAGTCGCGGCCGTGGATTGCCCGGCTGCGGCCGCGGCGTCACGCCGCCAATTTCGACGAAGCCGAAGCCTTGGGCGAGCATGGCGTCGAAGACGCGTGCGTTCTTGTCGAAGCCGGCGGCAAGCCCGATGGGATTGGCGAAGTCGAGTCCGAAGACGCGGCTGGCCAGGATCGGATCGTTGGTGACCGGCGGGGCGGGGACGAGCCCATGGTCGAGGGCACGCAATGCCAGCCAATGGGCGGTCTCCGGCTCCAACCGCCGCAAGAGAGGGAAAATCGCGCCGTACCAATCCATCGGGTGCCGTCCATATAGAGCAAGCCCGGCCCCGATGCTAGGTTGACGACTCTCCTCCCGCCCCATGTGATCGACGATGAACTTCGCCAGCGACAATGCCAGCCGAGCCGCGCCGGAAATCATCGCCGCGCTGCAAGCGGCCAATACCGGCCCGGCCATGCCCTATGGCGCCGACGGTTGGACGGAACGCCTGACCGCGCGTTTCTCCGCTTTGTTCGAGGCCGAGGTCGCGGTTTTTCCGGTGGCGACGGGCACGGCGGCCAATGCCTTGGCATTGTCGGCGCTGGTCCCGCCTTTCGGGGCGATCCTGGCCCATCCCCATGCCCATATCGTCGAGGACGAATGCGGCGCGCCCGAATTTTTCACCGGCGGCGCCAAATTCCTGACCGTCGATGGCGCCGATGGCAAGATGCCGCCGGCGGGTTTGGAAGCGGCCATCGGTGATGCCGGAATCGGCTTCGTCCATCACGTTCAACCGGCTTCCATCGGTATCTCGCAGACGACCGAGGCCGGAACGGTCTACGCGCCGGACGAAATCCGCGCGATTTCCGGCATCGCGCGCAAACACGGGCTTCGTCTGCATATGGATGGCGCGCGTTTTGCCAATGCCGTCGCCGCGCTCGGCTGTTCCCCGGCCGAGGCGACCTGGCGGGCCGGGGTCGATGTATTGTCATTCGGCGCCACCAAGAACGGGGCGCTTGGGGCCGAAGCCGTCATCTTCTTCGACCTCGGCCTCGCCCGCGACTTCCCCTATCGCCGCAAACGGGGCGGGCATTTGTTGTCGAAACAGCGTTTCGTGTCGGCGCAGCTTCTGGCCTATCTCAACGACGATCTGTGGCTCCGCAACGCGCGCCACGCCAACGCCATGGCGCGGCGCCTTGCCGATGGGCTGGCGAAGGCGCCGGGGGCCCGGCTCGTCCACCCGGTCCAATCGAACATGGTCTTCGTGGAGCTGCCGGAGAGCGCCATCGTCAGGCTGCTGAACCGGGGATTTCGCTTCTATCGCTGGCGCGCCGACACCTCGACGACGCTCCGCCTGGTCACGGCGTTCGACACGGAAGCGACCGATGTCGATGCCTTCATCGCGGTGGGATCGCGGGCTTGATCGGCCGCCGCCGCCGGGCGCCGGCACAGCCAAAGCTTGCTCGGTCCCGGCGGTTTCGGTAAGACGGGTGATCGGCCTCCAAGTCCCCTTCGTCTAGAGGCCCAGGACATCGCCCTCTCACGGCGAGAACAGGGGTTCGAATCCCCTAGGGGGCGCCATATAAATCAATAGGTTAGTTTTGGCCAAGAACAATTTATAAAACATATATAAAATATACTTACCACCGGCCCCTTAAGTTGGGACGCAAGGCCGTCGGCGTCCTCGCCGATAACGAGAGCCCACCACACTGCAATGATGCCGCCCGCGACCATTCGCGTGCGATCACTGATGGCTGCACTGAGCACGTTTAGGTCTTCTTTGTCAGTCCGCACCCCCACCACCGCCCCCTAGCACCAAAGAAAATCGACATGGGATGCGCTCAGCTTTGAGCAGCTTATCATGTCGCTGTCATGTCGCGGAGTTGCCGCTACCCGCGTAAACAACGGCGTGTCCTCGATGGCATCTTCTGGGTCTTGCGGTCGGGCGCGCCGTGGCGCGATCTCCCGAAAGCCTACGGACCCTGCACGACTTGCTACAATCGGTTCGTTCGCTGGTGGCGGGCTGGCGTCTGGGACCGGATCATGGAGGCGTATCGGCTCTGCATGACCCGGGGGGAAAGAGCAGGTAGACCATGCGAATGAATGGATGGCAACGCGTCGGGCTCGCTTTATCTATTGCTTGGGCAATAGGTGCCGGGGTTCATACTCGTAACGCTGATGTCGAATTAGCCCAGACCCTCGCGAAGTTCGACTATGAGCGCTGCACTTCTGATTTTTCGAGTTGCAATCGAGAGCGTGAGAGGGAGATAGAAACATGGATGCAGGGGAGCGCTGGTAAGGTCGCATTCGCCGCGCTGGCCCCCATTCCGTTTGGCTGGCTTGCAGCTTTTATCCTGCTCTATTTCGGTCGCGCACAGATCATCGGCTTTCGTGCCGTAGTGCCGTGGGCGACCCTGAGTTCCCCAAGAAAGGCGTTTGTTGTGTTCTGCGCGGGAGCCAGCCTAGCCAGCGTCCTGCTTTGGCTGCTCCATATCATGAGCCTTTATGTGGATAAAGAAGTCCCCGTTGTGCTCAGCCCATTGCATGTGATGAAAGGGGACGGTTTGGTCTGATCGGCCCCCATTAGGTGGTCCGGGTTGAATGTTAGTGCATTGCTTCCTCCCTGGCCATTGCCGCCTGGAGGTGGAGCGTAGCGGAACCGGAAGGCGGCAATGGCGGTGTCGCGGTTTCCGGGGCCG
>CANFCX010000077.1 GCA_947445225.1 Rhodospirillales bacterium | reverse complement strand
GGTTGTTGAAATCCGAGCCCGAGGAATTTTCCTGGGACCATCTCGTCGCCGCCGGCGTGAGCATGTGGGACGGCGTCCGCAACTTCACGGCGGCCAGGAATCTCCGGGCCATGCAGCTCGGCGACCAGGCTTTTTTCTATCACTCCGGGGTGGCGCGCAGCATCGTCGGCATCGTCGAAATCGTGAGGACGCACTATCGCGATCCGACCGACCCCACGGGAAAATTCGTCGCCGTCGACGTGAAGCCGGTCAGGCCGGTTAAACGCCCGGTGACGCTTGCCGAAATCAAGGCGGACCCGCGTTTCGCGCAGATGAAGCTGGTGCGCCAGGCGCGCCTGTCGGTGTCGCCGATCGGCCCGGAAAACTGGAAACGCCTCTGTGCGTTGGCGGAAACCACCCCCTGACCGAGCCAGCCGCGACCGCCCATCGCGTGCTCTGCCGCCTGGAGGACATCGGCGACCCCGGTGGAAAGGGATTTTCCCTGGGGGAGGGGCGGGAAGACATTTTCGTCATCCGGCGCGGCCGCCAGGTCTGGGGTTATGTCAACCATTGCCCCCATGCCGGCACCCCGCTCGATTGGGCGCCGGATGTGTTTCTGACCGTGGATCGGACGCTTATTCAATGCGCGACCCATGGCGCGCGGTTTCGTATCGAAGATGGTCACTGCGCCGGCGGTCCATGCCAGGGCAAGCCGCTGGTCGCGGTTCCGGTCGCCATCGTCGATGAAAACGTTACTCTCTTGAACTTTGGGCCGTTCCCCGGCTTGTAAGCCAGCGTCGTTCCGACAATAATTCAATCGCAACCAACACATGGCGGCGCCGTGTTCACGTCGGCCCGCAACTGAGCTAGGAGGGGCTTGCGCATGTCAGAGCACCATGTTTTCCCGGTACCCGATCATGTCGCCCGTGCGGCGTGGGTCGACGAGGCCGCCTTTCGCAAGATGTACGACAGGTCGGTTGCCGATCCGGAAGGATTCTGGGGCGAACATGGCAAGCGCATCGCCTGGATCAAGCCTTACACCAAGGTCAAGGACACCTCGTTCACCGGCAACGTTAATATCCGTTGGTATTACGACGGCACGCTGAATGCCTCGTATAACTGCCTCGACCGGCACCTCCCCAAACGCGCCAACCAGACCGCGATCCTGTGGGAGGGCGATAACCCCGGCGAACATAAACATGTGACCTATGCCGAACTTCACCAGAACGTCTGTCGCCTGGCCAACGTCCTGAAAGCCAAAGGCGTCAAGAAGGGCGATCGGGTCACGATCTATATGCCGATGGTGCCGGAGGCGGCCGTTGCCTTATTGGCCTGTGCCCGGATCGGCGCCGTCCATTCCGTGGTGTTCGGCGGCTTTTCACCCGAATCCCTGATTGGGCGCATCAAGGATTGCGAATCGACGTTCCTGATCACCGCCGATGAAGGTTTGCGCGGCGGCCGCAAGATACCGCTCAAGGCCAATGCGGATCAGGCCTTGAAGCAATGCCCTGGGGTCAAGACCGTGGTTGTCGTGCGCCGCACCGGCGGCACGGTTAACTGGGTCGATGGCCGCGACTGCTGGTATCACGAAGAATGCGCGAAGGTTTCCGCCGATTGCCCGCCCGTCGAGATGGGCGCGGAAGACCCGCTGTTCATTCTCTACACATCGGGATCGACCGGGAAGCCGAAGGGCGTGCTCCACACGACCGGCGGCTACATGGTCTATGCCTCGATGACACATCAATACGTGTTCGACTATCACGACGGCGATATCTATTGGTGCACGGCGGATGTCGGCTGGGTAACCGGGCACACCTATATCGTTTATGGCCCGCTCGCCAATGGCGCCACAACCTTGATGTTCGAAGGTGTGCCGAACTACCCGGATTTTTCGCGATTCTGGCAAGTCATCGACAAACACAAGGTCAATATCTTCTACACCGCCCCCACCGCCATCCGCGCCTTGATGCGCGAAGGTGACGGGCCGGTGAAGCGGACCAGCCGTAAGAGCCTCCGGCTGCTGGGTTCGGTGGGTGAACCGATCAATCCCGAGGCTTGGCTTTGGTACTACAACGTCGTTGGCGAAAAGCGCTGCCCGATCGTGGATACGTGGTGGCAGACCGAAACCGGCGGCATCCTCATCACCCCGCTGCCCGGGGTAACCAAGCTCAAACCCGGTTCGGCGACGCGCCCGTTCTTCGGCATCAAGCCGCTGATCGTGGACGGCGAAGGGCGGGCGCTGGAAGGGGCCTGCGAGGGCAACCTCTGCATTTCGGAATCCTGGCCCGGCCAGATGCGCACGGTTTATGGCGATCACCAGCGTTTCATCGACACCTATTTCAAGACCTTTCCCGGCCGCTATTTCACCGGCGATGGCTGTCGCCGCGATGCCGATGGCGATTATTGGATCACCGGGCGGGTCGATGACGTCATCAATGTCGCCGGACATCGGCTGGGCACGGCCGAGGTGGAAAGCGCGCTGGTTTCCCATCCAAAGGTCGCCGAGGCCGCCGTGGTTGGCTACCCCCACGACATCAAGGGCCAGGGCATCTATGCCTATGTCACGCTCAAGACGGGCGAGCCGGCGAGCGACGAATTGCGGTCCGCGCTCGTGGCCTGGGTCAGAAAGGAAATCGGGCCGATCGCCACGCCCGACCTTATTCAATGGGCGCCCGGCCTGCCCAAGACCCGATCGGGCAAGATCATGCGCCGGATCCTGCGTAAGATCGCCGCCGACGAACATCAGCAACTTGGGGATACCTCGACCCTCGCCGAGCCCGCGGTCGTGGACGATCTCGTCAAGAACCGCTTGAATCGCGCCGACCAGCGCTAGAGCGATTGGCTTAAGGAGACGGGGTTTGGCGGATTCCAGCACGGAGTTTCTTGAGGCGGTGAAGGCCGGCGCGGTGCCCAAGGCGGCGGCGCTGCTGGACCGCGAGCCGACTCTGATCGCCGCGCGGGCGCCCGGTGGTGAGACGGCGGTCCAACTGGCCATCTATTCCGGCCAGCCGAACATGGTGCGTTGGCTGCTCCAGAAGGGTGCAACTCTCGATCTGTTCGAAGCCGCGGCCTTGGGCGAAGTCGCGCAGGTCAAGACCATCCTCGACGGCGACCCGTCCATGTCCGAGGGGTATTCCAAGGATGGCTGGACCGCGCTGCACCTCGCCAGCTTCTTCGGCCATGCCGATGTTGTTCGCCTGTTGGTCGCGGCGGGCTCGCGGCGCACGGCGGTGTCGCGCAACAAACTGGCGAACACGCCGCTCCATGCCGCGGTGGCCGCGCGCAGGGCGGCGGTCGTCGACATACTGTTGGCCGCCGGCGCCGACCCCGATTCGCGCGAAACCAACGGGCTGACGCCGCTGCATCTGGCGGCCCTCAATGGCGATGTCGAAATAATCAGGCGTCTGATCGCGGCGGGCGCCGATCGTCTTGCCCAGGCGCCCGATGGCCGCATACCCGTGGAGTGGGTGAAGAAAGATCAAGTGAACGCCGGCGAAATCACCACGTTGCTCCAATAGCGTTCGCTTGCCCAAACTTTCCGTCGTCATCCCCTGTTACAACGAAAAGACCACCATCCGAACCGTGATCGAGCGGGTTCGGGCGGCGCCGGTCGAATCGATCGAGATCATCGTCGTTGACGATTATTCCACCGACGGCACGCGCGAGTTGTTGAAAACCGAGTTACAGCCGTTGGCCGATCGCGTGCTTTTTCAGGATCGCAACCGGGGCAAGGGTGCTGCCCTGCGTACCGGCTTCGCGGCGGCGACGGGGGACATCGTCGTCGTTCAGGACGCCGATCTTGAATACGACCCAAACGAATTTCCCCGGCTTATGGCGCCGATACTCGAACGCGGCGCCGATGTCGTGTACGGCTCGCGTTTCGCCGGCGCCGACGCCCATCGCGTGCTCTATTTCTGGCACATGATGGGCAACCGGGTGCTGACACTGGCGTCCAACATGTTCACCGGTCTCAACCTCACCGACATGGAGACCTGCTACAAGATGTTCCGGCGCGAGGTCATACAGTCGATCGTCATCGAGGAGGACCGGTTCGGCTTCGAGCCGGAGATCACCGCGAAGATCGCGCGCAAGCACTGCGTGATTTACGAGGTTGGCATTTCCTATCACGGGCGCACTTACGAGCAGGGCAAGAAAATCGGCTGGGTCGATGGCGTCCGGGCGATTTACGCCATCCTCAAATACAACCTCCGGCCGCGTTGAACCCTTGCCGTTGACAATCTGGCATGCCGTTGGTCTCGGTCTGGTCGTGCGGCTGCTCGCCCTTGCCTTCCTGCCCGACCAGCAATTTCCGGACGCCACGGCTTATGAGACCGCCGGACGGGAATTGGTCGATCGCGGCTGGATGAGCGTCCACATCTACATGCCGCTTTATCCCCTGTGGACGGCGTTATGGGGCGGCCACACGGTGCTGAAACTCGCCGACATCGCACTGTCGGCGGCGACCATCTGGCTGGTCTGGCGGCTGGCGTTGGAGACGTTCACTAACCCTGTCGGCGCGCTGCTCGCGGCTCTCGCCGCGGCCGTCTATCCGCATTTCATCTTTTTCGCCGTCTCCCGTCTGACCGAGACGCCGTATATCTTTCTCATCTGCCTAGCCTTTCTCTTGCTGTATCGCGGGCGTTTCACCGCGGCGTCGGTCGTCCTGGTTCTTTCCATTCTTTTGCGTCCGGCGACGGATTTCTTCGCGCCGATCCTGATTCTCGTCTTCGTGCTGCTCGATCGCCGCCGCTCGTGGCGATTCGCGGTGTCATGTTTGGCGCGCTATTTCGTTATTTATGCCGTGCTGATGGCGCCCTGGTGGGCACATCAATATGCGAAATACGGGCAATTCGTGCGGCTCGACCTCGGCGATGGCATCGTCCTGTATTCGGGAAACAACCCGCTGAACCAAAGCGGCGGGAGCGTCGATGTCAGCGAAAAAGGCCGCGATTTCGACTTAACGCCATTCGTTGGAATCGAAGCGGGCATCGAGCGTAACGCAGCGCTCAGACGGGCCGCCTTCGACTATATCGCCGAAAATCCGGGACATTTCGTGGCCATGGCCGGCGTCAAATTCGTTCGGTTTTGGCGGCTGTGGCCGTACGCGCCGGAATATGAGAAACCGGCGATCATTGTTCTTTCGTTGGCGAGCTACGGCGTGGTCCTTGGCCTGGCCCTGGTTTTTCTGGCGCGTGACGGCTGGAGGTTTTGGCGGCCAGTGCTGCCGATGGCGTTATTCGCAGCTTTCCTGACGGCGGTGCATATGGTCACCGTGTCGTCGGTGCGCTATCGCCTACCGGTTGAGCCCTTCCTGATTCTGCTGGCCGCTCAGGCGATGAGGCCATGGCTTGACCGTATGCCTTGGCTAGGTCGCTGGATGGGCGCCACTGTGCGGGCTTCGTGATTGCGCTCCGCCGGACCTTCGTATCAAATGCGCCGACAACGGCAATCGGCGTCATGGATTTCACAAAAACTCACCGCATTTGGCTTGCCTTCCTGGCGAAGGCGGCGGCTTCGGCCGCGCTTGTTTGGTGGTTGCTCGGCGACATCGACTGGGGGGCAACAACGACCCGCATGGCGGCCTTCTCCGTGGGCGGAATCGTCGCGGTGTTCGCGGTTCTGGCGTTACAAGTACCCTTGGTCACCTGGCGCTGGTCGTTGATCAGCCAAGCGCTGGGTCGGCCGCTGCGTTTTGGCGATCTGTTGGGAGCGCTCTTGGTCGGCCTGTTCTTCAACCAGACGCTTCCTTCGACCGTGGGCGGCGACGGCATTCGGATTTGGCGCGCCTATCGCCTGGGCCAGCCGCTCAAGACGGCGGTCGGCGGGGTTCTCATCGATCGCGGCGTCGCGCTGCTCGCCAATCTGGCGCTTATCGCCATCGGTCTGCCCTGGTTCCTGATGGCGATCACGGCCGGGCCGGCCGGCCAGGCGCTGGCCCTGGTAACGCTGCTCGGTCTCGCCGCCGCGGCCATCGTTCTTGGTTATGGCGAAATTCCGAATTTTCTGTCCCGGGTGAGGACGCTCGCCGCCATGGCCGCCTTGCTCGCGGATGCGCGGCGGATGTTCGCCGATCCCGGTCGGGCCGCGCTTCTGCTTCTGGTCGGCATGGCGGTGCACTTCTGTTCGGCCTTCTCGGTCTTCGTGCTCGCGTGGGATTCAGATCTTCCGCTTTCCCTGATCAATTGTGTCCTGTTGATTCCTCCGGTCGTCCTGGTCTCGGTGTTGCCGATTTCGATCGCCGGTTGGGGTTTGCGGGAAACGGCCATGGTCAGCGCCTTCGGCTTCATCGGCTTGCCGCCGGCGGACGCCCTGGCTCTTTCCATCGCCTATGGGTTGGCAAATCTGGTCATTGGTTTGCCGGGGGGTGCGATTTGGCTGCTGACCGGCAGACCGCGGCCGCAACCCGGCTTCGACACGCCGCCCGCCGCGTGAACGACATCGGCCCTTCGACCAAAGTGACGGACGACCTTCCCGCCGCGTTGTCGGCGCGGCGTAAGGCTCGGATTCGCGCGCTCGCCGACGGTCAGGCGGCGGACAGGGATTCCTGGATCGACCGCAGCGCCTATTTCCACCAGGACGAATGGCGGTACATGCGGTTCCTGGTGCCGAAGGGTCTCAACGTTCTCGAGATCGGATGCGGCACCGGTCGCCTGTTGGGGGCGCTTGCGCCCGCCCGCGGCGTCGGGCTGGATCTCAGCGAGAACATGGTGGCGGTCGCCCGCCGCAATCACCCGCATCTCGAATTCGTCGTCGGGGATATCGAGGATGCCGAAACGCTGGCCAAGCTGAAGGGGCCGTTCGACGTCATCATCATGGCCGACACCATGGGTTCCCTCGATGACTGCCAGGCGACGCTCAAACACCTTCATGCCCTGTGTACGCCGCAGACTCGTGTCGTGCTGTCCTACTATTCAAAACTGTGGGAGCCGTTTTTGTGGCTGGCGGAGCGTCTGGGCGCCAAGATGCCGCAAGAGGAACAGAACTGGCTGTCGACCCGCGATCTCGCCGCGTTGTTGGACCTCGCGGATTTCGAGACGATAAAGATCGAATGGCGGCAATTGCTGCCGCGCCGCTTGCTGGGCCTTGGCGCCTTGGTCAACCGCTATCTCGCGCCGCTGCCGATTCTGCGCCGCGCCTGCTTGCGTAACTACGTCGTTGCCCGGCCGCGGCGCGGGCAGGCCGTTGCCCACGCTTCGACCAGCGTCGTCATTCCCTGCCGTAACGAAAAGGGGAATATCGAACCGGCCATCCGGCGCCTGCCGCGCTTTTGCGACGAACTGGAGATTATCTTCGTTGAGGGCCACAGCCGCGACGGCACGTATGAGGAGTGTCTGCGCGTGAAGGCGGCCTACCCCGATCGCGACATCAGGGTCCTGCGCCAGGATGGCGTCGGCAAGGCCAATGCGGTCCACCTGGGAATGGCGGAGGCGCGCGGCGACTTCCTGATGATTCTCGACGCCGACCTCACCGTGCCGCCGGAAAGTCTGCCGAAATTCTACGAGGCGCTGGCCGAGGGCCGCGGCGATTTCGTCAACGGCACGCGGCTGGTCTACCCCATGGAGCGCGGCGCCATGCGTTTCCTCAATTTCTGGGCAAATCGAAGTTTCGCGCTGATTTTTTCGTGGCTCCTCAATCAACGCTTTACCGACACCCTGTGCGGCACCAAGGCGTTGGCGCGCCTGCAATACCGCCGACTGGTCGCGGGCCGCGACTATTTCGGCGATTTCGATCCATTCGGCGATTTCGACCTGATCTTTGGGGCCTCGAAACTCAACCTGAAGATCGTGGAAGTGCCCATCCGTTATGTGGACCGCCGTTATGGCGAGACCCAGATTTCGAGGTTCCGCCATGGCTGGATGTTGTTGCGCATGGTGGTCTTCGCCTTCCGCAAGCTGAAGGCGCCGTAATCCTTGCTGACAACGCGGAGTAAGATCGCGCTCGCGCGACTCTGCCAACAGCCCTTGCTTGGCCTTCGCCGGATGTTTGGCGCCGGGAGTGCGGCCGAGGTGAGCCGCAATGGCCTGCGGTGGCGACTCGACCTTGACGAGGGCATCGATTTTTCGATCTTTCTCCTCGGCGCGTTCGAGGCGGCAACTGTCGCGGCTTGTGAGCGCCTGGTTCGGGCTGGCGACGTCGTGTTGGACATCGGTGCGAATATCGGCGCGCATACCCTGCCGCTGGCGCGGCTCGTCGGTCCGACCGGACGCGTTGTCGCCTTTGAGCCGACCGATTTCGCCATCGCCAAACTGCGCGCCAATCTTGCGCTCAATCCGGCTTATGCGGCGCGCGTGACCGTGGCGCAGACGATGCTTCTCGATCGCGGCGACGGTCCACTGCCCAGCACGCTCCCCTCAAGCTGGCCGCTGGCCGGCGGTGCGGACGTTCACCCGAAACTTCGCGGGCGCGACATGACGACCGCGGGCGCCGGCGCGATGACGTTGGACACCTACCTGGCGGAGAACGCCATTGGGCGAGTCGATTTCATCAAACTGGACGTCGATGGATTTGAATGCCGCGTTCTGGCGGGTGCGGAGGAGACGTTGTGCCGCTGCCGCCCCGCCATCGTCATGGAGTTATCGCCTTATATTCTCGGCGAACGCGGCGATAGCCTCGATCGCCTGCTCGATATCCTAGAAACCGCGGGTTACGAGTTGGTGGACCTTTCCTCGGAGGCGCCTTTGCCGCGCGGGCGCGACATCCTTCGGCGTATGATCCCCGACGGTGCCGGGCGCAACATCATCGCGCGTCCGCGGCCGGAGCCCCCGCGTGGCTGACATCTCATACGCCAGCAAGGCTGCCACTGTGGGCGCGCGGCATTCATTTTGGGGCGTATGGCTTGCTTTTGCGGCATGCGCCGTATTCTTCGCCTTTCAGCTTCTGACCATCAACTATGGCACGCGCATCAACGACCTCGCGCACATTCGCGATCACCAAATCGAGAAAATCGATATCGACAATTCCGCGTTGAATCGCGCGGCGATCGCGGTGAGCAACACCGGTGGAGCCGAGACGCTTGATCGATGGATGTTGCGGTACAAGCTCTACAGCATCGAGGCCGATGAGGTCGTCAACGTCATGGCCTTGGCGCGGATCAATCCCGCTTTCGGCCAATTCGATCCGCATTTTTATCAATACGGAGGCGCGTTCCTGTATCCGCTGGGCGGTTGGTTCTATGCCTCCGCCAAGCTCGGCCTGTTGCCGTTGGGCTCTCTGGACGTGTTGCTCGCCGATCCCGATCGCATGGACAAGGTGTATGCCTGGGGGCGCGCCTTCGTCTTGGCGGCCTTCACCCTTTCGGGGTTCGTTCTTTTTCTGACGTTGCGGATGGTGGCGCGGCCTTCCATCGCCCTTGCCGGCACCGGGATCTACCTGTTTTGCCCGGCCTCGATCATGTTTTCCGTTGTGATGAAGCCGCATTGGTATGCGCTTCTCTACGTGACCTGCGCCCTGTTCCTTGTCGTCTCGCTGTTTGAAAGACGAAAGCAACGACGCTGGGAGGAATGCGCCCTCGCCCTCTGCCTGGGGCTGGCGGTTGGGTCCGTCACCACGCTCGGGCTGTTCGCGGCCTTGGTCTGGTGTGCGTTGTTTGTCGCGGTCGCGCGCGGCCTGATCGATTGGGTACCCCTTGTTCGAGTCCCGGCTTCATCTCTGGCGGTCTATGCCCTGTCCAACCCCTTCGCGCTCGTCAACTGGCGTGCCTTGGCCATCGAGGGGGAGAGTGCGGCGGGTTGGTATGCCCCGTCGATTGCCCCGACCGATTTGTGGGCCTTCGTGGAGAATTCGTTCCTGCCGGGATTTGGGGTTGGGTTTGGCCTTCTGCTGCTGTTCGTGTTGGCGCGCGAACTGGCGCGGCCGTCTTTCGCCGGCGCGCGAGGGATTGCTGCGGCTCTGGGTCTTGCCCTGGCGCTCGCGGCCGTGGTGACCGCGGCTCATTCGGTGTGGCACACCAATCTGCGTTACGTTCCCTACGTGCTACCGGCCGGTCTGCTACTTTTGGCCGCGAGCCGGCATGTGCGGATTTCAGCGTTCGCCGTGGCCCTGATGGCGACATTGGTCCAGTCTGTACCCACGAAGCTCGCTTATGTCGATGAAAACGATCCCGAACACTCGACCCGGCTCCTGGCCGGGGCATGGATCGACGCCAACCTGCCTTCCGGTTCTGGCGTGTGTCTGCCGACATTGACGCCGACCCCATACGACGTGCCGCCGTTCGACCTGGCGCGGTTTGCGATCAATGCGCCGGGCTGCGCCTTTCGGGTCGTCATCGAACGCGAGGGCAGCGACGAAAGGCCAGATGAGGGTTTTGCCGTCATGCGGCGCTTTCGACCGCGGTTGTCCCCGGATTGGCTTCCCGGGTTTACCAACCACGTTAACCCACAGATCACGATCTATCGCCGGGCGACATGAACGCCGCCTTGCAGTCGCTCCTGCTGCGCCTGTATCGCGCCGTGTCCGCGACCGGATTCCTGTCCGGGGGTGTGGGGCGCCGGCTTTTCGACACCGCCTACGAGGCCTACAAGGCCTCGTTCGAGGCGGGCGCGGTTGAAGCGCTGAGGCCCTATATCGGCGTCGGCGGCTGGGTGATCGACGTCGGCGCCAATGTCGGCTTTTTCACCGAAAGGTTCGGCCGATGGGTGGATGCCGGACGAGTCATCGCCATCGAACCTGAACACGGAAATTTCGTCAGGCTGACCGAAAGGATGGCGCGCTCAGGCCTCGCCGGAAAAGTCATATGCGTTCAAGCGGCCGTGGCCGAAAGCAGCGGCGTCCTGAATTTGGCGGTCAATCCCGATCATCCCGGCGATCACCGCCTGGCCACGGCAGGCGTCACGGTGCCGGCGGTGACCATCGACGGATTGCTGGCCGAACAGGGCTGGCCGATGGTGTCGCTGATCAAGATCGATGTGCAGGGCGCCGAGGCGCGCGTGCTGGCGGGGGCGGTCGAGACTTTGGCGCGCTCGCGGCCGGCCCTGTATGTGGAAGTGGATGACGCCGCGCTGCGCAGCCAGGGATCGGGCGCGGAGCAGTTGTTGTCGCGGCTGGAAGCCCTGGGTTATGCCGCGCACCGCCTTGGCCGATCGGGGCCGCCGCTGCGGTTGTCCCGCGCCGACGTCATCGCCGCCATCGCCCAGCCGCCGTTCTATGCCGATTTTCTCTTCGTGGCGGGCACGAACGATCCCTAGAAGTCGATGCAGCGGCCGCGCTTTTCCCAATCGCCGTAACGCGTCGGTTCGGGTCCGCGCGGACCGCCGGCTTCTG
>CANFCX010000076.1 GCA_947445225.1 Rhodospirillales bacterium | reverse complement strand
CTCCGGGCAGGGCGAAGCCGACGATCTGCCGGCGGCCATCAACCAGGGTCTTAAAAAGACGCACCGCACCGCTGACGACCTTGAAGTAACTGCTGGCGACCTCGCCCTCGCAGAAGACGCATCGGTCGCGTTCAAAGCGGGAGATTGAGCCATCAGCCGGACCCGTGGATGTATTTCGGTCGAAGCCCGAACCCGGCGCGGTCGCGGGAATCCGCGCAAGGCGAATCGGCGCCGCCGCTCCGGCGAATCTGGCGATACTGGCCGCAGTCTGTTCCCGGTTCATCGATTCCTCCCGCAACAATGGATTGCTGATGCGGATGAAGGGTCGCTGGTTTTCCGTCCCGGGAAAATTCGGACATCTACCTACGTAGAACTACGTATTCCCTTGAGATGCCGGCTACGCCCGAGAGATGTGATGATCGGGTCTGACGCGCCGGTTCGCGATGGGCGGGGCCAAGCCTACTAGGCGAGTGCGAGCCGGATCAGTGACAACAAAAGGTCTTCGGTGAAAGGCTTTTCGAGGACACCCAATACGCCGGGCGGCAGACTTCGCCCCAGCTTGGCCTTACCGCCGCCTGTGATCAGTATGACCGGCAAATCGAGGCCGCGGCGGGACATATCCGCCGCTATTTCCAGTCCGCTCATCCCAGGGAGATTGACGTCCAGGATCGCACATCCAGCGTCGGATAGGTGCGGGTCACCCAGGCAATCCGCGCCATTGCCATGTGTCCGTACGGAATACCCGAAAGATTCAAGCAGAATGCGGAGCGAGTCGCGAACGTCATTGTCGTCGTCGACAACGACAATCGTAGCTGCAGCCTGCCTCATCATTTCCGAATCTCGCAGCATGTCCGGCCGGGGTCGGCAAACAGGTCCGGCCAGGGCAGGGAATCCAGGGTAGGGAATATGATAGCCCACACCTGGCCAATCTAGGCCTTGGGGCAAGTCTTCAATATACGGAACTGTACCTACGGCAATTGGGTGCCAAAGTGAAATCTCCGGGTCTGGCGTCAACGAGCCTCGGGCATCCCGCACTTGGCTAACACCAGGCAAACCAGTAATTCTAAGGGCCGAGAGCTTGTTCCCGGTTCACCTTCGTGAATCTTGCGGCGACGCCGGGTTCACGCGCTTTATTGTCATCGACATTCCTGGAGCATAGAGGGGCCGAAATGCGTATTGGGGTTCTGACCGGCGGGGGCGACGTTCCCGGGCTCAATGTCTGCATCAAAGAGATCGTCCATCAGGCGGAAGACAACGGATGGGAGGTTGTCGGCATTAAACGAGGATGGGCCGGGTTGCTGCGTTTCGATATCGACGATCCGAAGGCCGGCGGGGAATGGACCGTGCCGCTCAATCGCCTGGCCGTGCGAACCGTCGATCGCACCGGCGGCACGTTCCTGCACACATCCCGCACCAATCCGTCTCGGGTAAAAATCGAGGATCTGCCGAAATTCCTAGCCGGCCTCAAGCCCAAGAGCGGAGAGAAGACCGTGGACTGCACGCCGCATGTCCTAAAGGTCCTGAAGCACCTTAGGCTGGACGCGCTCGTCTCCATCGGTGGCGACGACACGCTGTCGTACTCGGTGCGGCTGACCAAGGAGAATTTTCCGGTCGTTGCCGTGCCCAAGACGATGGACAACGACGTTTTCGGGACGGACTATTGCATCGGGTTTTCGACCGCGGTGACGCGCGCCGCCGATCTCATCACCAGCCTCCGCACGCCGACCGGAAGCCACGAGCGCATCGCGGTCATCGAGCTGTTCGGCCGCAACAGCGGCGAATCCGCGCTCATCAGCGGACTTCTCGCCGGCGTCGACCGCGTTCTGATCAGCGAGGTCCCCTTCGACATCCAAAGGCTTTGCAAACTGGTTGTCGAGGATCGCAATAAGAACCCGTCGCGTTACGCGATGGTCGTTCTTTCCGAGGGCGCGACGATGATCGGCGGCGATGTCGTCCAGCACGGCGAAGAGGACGCCTTTGGGCATAAGAAACTCGGCGGCATCGGTGCGATGACCGGCGACGCCATCAAGAAATTGACCGGCGTCGATGTTATGAATTCGCAGCTGACCTATGTCATGCGCGCGGGGCCGGCCGACACTCTCGACCGGATGGTCGCCATGTCCTTCGGCCGCCTGGCGATCGAACAGCTCAAACAGTGCCGTTTCGGCGTCATGATGGCGATCCAAAAGGGCTGCTACACAACCGTGCCGCTGGAGACGTTTGCTTCAGGCAAACGGATCGTCGACGTGGCGGAACTGTACGACCCCGAAAATTATCGGCCGCGAATCCGCAATCAGGCGGGAAAGCCGATGTTCCTTTACTAAGGAGCGGCCGCGGGATTACCGGCGAGGGGCGGGCGGAAAGATCGCGGGGCTTTGCGGGCGCAGAGAGGGAATCTCCTGTTTGGGCCCCCAATTTCGCGCGATTGCCTTCGCGAGTTCGATCTGGTCGCCGGTCAGATGTTTCGCGGCCTCTTTGCGGCCCATCATCGCGGTGTCGTATTCATCGGTCGGTGGTTCCCGCGTGGCGGCAATGTCGAACCAGACATGGGCTTGCAGGAAGTCCTGGCTGACGCCCTGGCCATTGGCGTAGAGAAGCGCCAACGTGACCTGGGCTGGGGCGTGTCCCTGCTCCGCGGCGCGGCTCAACCAAATGACCGCGGAAATCGGATCCTGCAGGGTGCCGCGGCCGTTTGCGTGCAAGAGGCCGAGGTTATATTGCGCCGTTGAATCGCCCAAATCCGCGGCGCTTCGATACCATTTCAAGGCCTCGGCGAAATCCTTCTCCACACCTTGGCCGGTTTCGTAAAGCACGCCAAGATTTGTCTGCGCGCTCAGATTTCCTTGTTCGGCCGAACGGCGATACCACTTTACGGCTTCACTGGGGTCCTGGGAGACACCCCTTCCGCTCATATAAAGGAAGGCGATGCTGAACTGCGCGTTCGAGTCGTTCTGCTCAGCGAGAGGAAGAAGTTCGGCAAAGGCCAGTTGGTAGTCGCCACGCGAAAATGCGCGCCACGCCTCGTCGAGACCGGCATGCGCCGTTCCGAAGCTGGCAAGCGCCGGAAACACGACCAAGGCCAACAGCGCTACAAATCTGCCCATGACCGATCCCGAATGATTGGCATGTACGGCAAAGACTATCATCGCGTGCCGCGTTCCCACAATGGTTTGCGTCATTCTTACAGGCGGTGCCGCGGTCAGGGTACCTAGCGAATAGGGCGCGGTATCGGTAGTCTCGAGCGGCCATGATCGCGACGGAAATGAAACAGCGCCCGCTTCCGCACCCGCAGCTTGTGACCAACGCTGAAATGCGGCGGGCGGAAAGCGGGGCGATTGCCGCCGGCATTTCGGCTGCACAATTGATGGACGCCGCTGGAGCGGCGGTTGCCGCGGCGATCCGCGAGCGGTTCTCGCCGCGGCCAACGATTGTCTTGTGCGGGCCGGGGAATAACGGCGGCGATGGTTTGGTCGTCGCGCGGCTGCTGGCGGCCGCAGGCTGGCCCATTCGCCTTGCGCGACTTGGCGGAGGGTCTGATCGGCCAGACCAATCGACCATCGATTCCGTGGCCTGCGAGCCGGGCGCGCTCGAGGGACAGCACCTCGTTGTGGATGCGTTGTTCGGGTCAGGCCTCGCGCGGGCGCTCGACGGCAAGGCCAGAGAGGTCGTGGAGGCCATCGACGCTCGCGGTCTGGCGTGTGTGGCCGTGGACATGCCGAGCGGAATCGACGGCGATACCGGCCGCGTCCTAGGTGCCGCGCCCCATGCGCGCCTGACCGTCACTTTCGGTCGTCGGCGACCAGGGCACCTCCTATTGCCGGGCCGGCTGCATTGCGGAGAGATCGTGTTGGCCGATATCGGCATCGCCGACTCGATGTTTGGGAGTCACCCCAGCCTCAACGAAAACCGCCCCGATCTATGGGTCGCGCGTTATCCTTGGCCGCGACCCGAAGGCAACAAATATACGCGTGGCCACGCGGTTGTTGTCGGCGGCACGAGCATGACAGGCGCGGCACGCCTGGCCGCCGGCGGCGCACTGAGAATCGGCGCCGGGCTCGTCACCATCGCGGCGCGGCCCTCGGCGCTGCCGGGTTATGCCGCTTATAGGCCCTCCATTCTGACGGCGGCGCTCAACGACGCCAGCAACCTCGAGGAGCTCCTATCCGACGAGCGCAAGAACGCGGTGCTCCTCGGTCCGGGTAACGGGCTCGATCTGTCCACGCGGGGTCGGGTGTTGGTCGCCTTGGCGACGCGGCGGCCCTGCGTGCTCGACGCCGACGCGCTTTCGGTGTTCGAGGACACCCCGGACTTGCTGTTCAAATCGATTGTCGGCCCCTGCATTTTGACACCGCACGACGGTGAATATCGCCGGCTGTTTCAAACCGAGGGTGATCGACTGGCGCGCGCGCGTGCCGCCGCCGCCGCCAGCGGCGCGGTTGTCCTGCTCAAGGGTTATGACACCGTCATCGCCGCCCCGGACGGCACCGCGGCAATCAACACCAACGCACCGGCGACGCTGGCGACCGCCGGCGCGGGCGATGTGTTGGCAGGGTTCGCCGTTGGGCTGCTGGCGCAGGGAATGTCCGCATTCGACGCTGCCTGCGCCGCGACCTGGCTGCATGGGGAAGCGGCCGCCGAAATCGGGCCGGGACTGATAGCGGAGGACCTGGCGGAGTCTCTGCCGGCGACCCTGCGGCGCCTTTTGCCCCGGTGATCGATTTCGCCCACATAATACGTTTGACGTGGCGAATGGCGATTTATGGGGTTGCGCGTCCCATCCGTTAGCCTATATCTCGCGGGTATGGGGTGGTGGTTGACGCCGGCCGTCCCAGCGGGTTAGCCATGCGGGCGTGGTGAAATTGGTAGACACGCCAGATTTAGGTTCTGGTGACGCAAGTCGTGGGGGTTCAAGTCCCTTCGCCCGCACCAGTTTCGCCCTTTGCCAGAGGACGCCTCCCTGAGGCCAGCGAGAAAGCGATAGTCCATGCAGGTCACCGAGATCCAGGCCGAGGGCCTGAAGCGCCAGTTCAAAGTCGTCGTCGCGGCCCAGGACATCCAGACCAAGATCGACGATCGGCTCGTGGATTTGGGGCGCAGCATTCGCGTGCCGGGTTTTCGCCCGGGCAAGGTTCCGATGAGCCTTCTCCGTCAGCGCTACGGCGCGTCGGTGACCGGCGAGGTGCTGGAGCGTGTCGTTGCCGATGGGTCGCGCCAGGCGATGTCGGATCGCGGCTTGCGCCCGGCTCTTCAGCCGAAGGTGGAAATCCAATCGTTCGGCGCGGGCACCGATCTTGAATTCAACATGGATGTCGAGATTCTGCCCGACATCAACCCCAAGGATTTTTCGCAGCTCAAACTGGAGAAACTCAAAGTCGAAATAGCCGAGGCCGAAGTCGATTCCGGCCTGGAACGGCTGGCAAAATCGCGCGCGCGTTCCGAGCCGCTCAAGGAACAGCGGCCGATCGCCAAGGGCGACATCGCGGTGATCGATTTAGTCGGTAGCATCGACGGCAAGGAATTCGCGGGCGGGACCGCCAAGGGACTATCGGTCAATGTCGGCGAAGGCCGCCTTCTCCCCGACATGGAAAACGGCCTTATCGGGCTCCTCGCCGGCAGCCACGCCGATCTCACCGTGAACTTTCCGGGGGACTATGGCGCGCCGACATTGGCGGGAAAGACCGCCACTTTCCATGTCGACGTGACCGAAGTGCGGGTTCCGGTGCCCGTGGCCGTGGACGACGCGCTGGCCAAGGAAGTTGGGTTCGACGACCTACCGGCTCTGCGCAAGATCATGCGCGAACAGCTTGAACGCGAATACACCAATCTCGCCCGTGCCCGCCTGAAGCGCCAGCTCCTCGATGGTCTCGTTGATGCCCATGAGTTCCCCGTCCCCGCGGGTATGGTCGATATGGAATTCGAGGCGATTTGGAAAAATGTCGAGGCCGAACGCGAACGCGGCGCTCTCGACCCGGCCGATGCCGGGAAGAGCGACGATGAGCTTCGCGCCGAATACCGCACGATCGCGGGGCGGAGGGTGCGTCTGGGACTGCTGTTGTCCGAGGTCGGACGGCTCAACAATATTCGCGTCAGCCCCGAGGAAGTGAACCGCGCGATGAGCGATGAAGCGCGCCGGTTTCCCGGGCAGGAACGCCAAGTTGTTGAATATTATCGTAAGAACCCGGAAGCATTGGCGAATCTACGCGCCCCGCTCTTCGAGGATAAGGTCGTCGACTTTATCTTGGAATTGGCCAAGCCGACGGAGCGAGTCGTCACGACCGAGGAGGTAAAGCGGCTGGCCGCGAGCATGGCCGACGCCGCCGCAGGCCCGGACAAGGGCTCCAAGAAGGTCGAGGGATAAGCCCATGAGCCATCCCGTTGAAATCTATGCCAACAATTTGGTGCCGATGGTCGTCGAGCAGACGGCGCGCGGCGAACGGGCGTTTGATATTTATTCCCGGCTGCTTAAGGAGAGAATTATTTTCCTTGTCGGGCCGGTCAATGACGCCGTCGCCAGCCTCGTGTGCGCGCAGCTGCTATTTCTCGAATCCGACAATCCAAGCAAGGACATATCGTTCTATATCAACTCACCGGGCGGGGTCGTAACCTCTGGTTTGGCGATCTATGACACCATGCGTTACATCCGTCCGGATGTCTCCACGGTGTGTATTGGCCAGGCCGCGTCCATGGGGGCGGTCCTGCTGGCGGCTGGGGCCAAGGGCAAGCGTTTTTCGCTCACCAACGCCCGAATCATGATCCATCAGCCTTCCGGTGGCACCCAGGGACAGGCCACCGACATCGAAATTCAGGCCCGAGAAATTCTTTCGATGCGTGCCCGGTTGAACGCGATCCTACAGGATCATACCGGACAGGCCCTCAACGTCATCGAAGCCGCGGTTGAGCGCGACAATTTCATGTCTCCCGAGGAAGCCAAGAAATTCGGCCTGATCGACGAAGTCGTGTTAAGGCGCCCGGGTGCTAGCGATTCGGCGAAAACCGGGACTTGAAAGTCTCGGGATTGTTAACCCTATCTTGAGGGCGGAGGAGTAAACTCCCCTCCTCAATGGTTAAGACCCCCTACGAAAGTCTGAGTGAGAAAGCGATTTATGCGGGATTTTGGCGTTGTCCGGCCGGGGCAGGCGAGGCTAACATGAGTCCCTTCTGTTCGCGGCTGACGGTGTTTCAATGAACAAATCCAGCGGCGGCGACTCCAAGAATACTCTTTACTGCTCGTTCTGCGGTAAGAGCCAGCACGAGGTCCGCAAGCTTATTGCCGGGCCGACGGTATTCATCTGCGATGAATGCGTCGAGTTGTGCATGGACATCATCCGCGAAGAGCACAAGACGACGTTGGTCAAGTCGCGCGACGGCGTGCCCACCCCGCGCGACATCTGCACGGTCCTCGACGACTATGTCATCGGACAGGCCCATGCCAAGCGTGTGCTCTCGGTTGCCGTGCACAATCACTACAAACGCCTGTCGCATGGAACCAAGAACAACGACGTCGAGATCGCGAAGTCGAACATCTTGCTGATCGGGCCGACCGGTTCGGGCAAGACGTTGCTGGCGCAGACACTCGCCCGGATCATCGACGTGCCCTTTACCATGGCCGACGCCACGACCTTGACCGAGGCCGGTTATGTCGGCGAAGACGTCGAAAACATCATCCTCAGGCTGCTTCAGGCCGCCGACTACAATGTGGAGCGCGCGCAGCGCGGTATCGTTTATATCGACGAGGTCGACAAGATATCGCGCAAATCCGAAAACCCATCGATCACCCGCGATGTGTCCGGAGAAGGCGTGCAGCAGGCGCTGCTCAAGATCATGGAAGGCACGGTCGCGTCGGTGCCGCCACAGGGCGGACGCAAACATCCGCAGCAAGAATTCCTCCAGGTCGACACGACCAACATCCTGTTCATTTGCGGCGGCGCCTTCGCCGGGCTTGAAAGAATCATTTCGGCGCGCATGCGCGGCACGACCATCGGCTTCGGCGCCGATGTCCGCGGCCCCGATGAAAGACAGACCGGCGAAATCCTGAAGGAAGTCGAACCCGAGGATTTGCTCAAATTCGGCTTGATTCCGGAGTTTATCGGCCGCCTTCCCGTGATCGCTACACTCGAGGAACTCGACGAGGATGCGCTTGTCGACATCCTGATCAAGCCGAAGAACGCTCTTCTCAAGCAGTACCAACGTCTGTTTGAAATGGAAGGCGTCCGCCTGGAATTCGCCGATGACGCGCTGCGGTCGGTTGCGCGCAAGGCGGTGAAGCGCAAGACCGGTGCCCGCGGCCTGCGCTCGATCATGGAGGGCATTCTGCTCGACACCATGTTCGAGCTGCCCACGCTCAATGGCGTCGAAGAAATCGTCATTAATCGCGAGGTCATCGAAGGGCGAGCGCAGCCGCTTTATATCTATGGCGACCGTCGCGGCGATGTTGGGTCCAGCGCCTAGGACTCGCTCCTGTCCAGGGCAGTCTTGAATAAGGGGCGGCCGGAGGCCACCTTCAACACTATCCGACGCACCGACTGGCTGCGGCGGGGCGCTGAACGATCTCAGGAACCAAGGTCAGAGGTCCCATGTTAGAGACTCCCCGCGGCACGCAGTATCCGGTTCTGCCGTTGCGCGACATCGTGGTTTTTCCACACATGATCGTGCCGCTATTCGTCGGCCGCGAGAAATCGGTGCGGGCCCTTGAGGACGTCATGAAGGACGATAAGCAGATATTGCTCGTCGCCCAGAAAAACGCCGCCCAGGACGATCCGACCGCGGTCGATATCTTCTCCGTCGGAACTATCGGCACCGTCCTCCAACTGCTCAAGCTGCCGGACGGCACCGTCAAGGTCCTGGTTGAAGGCAACACCCGCGCCCGCATCGTCAAATACACGGACAACCCGGCCTTTTTCCAAGCCTATGCGGAGCCGATGGTCGAACAGACCGGCGAGGCCCAGGAACTCGAAGCCCTGGTTCGCACGGTGGTTTCGCAATTCGAGCAGTACATCAAATTGAACCGGAAAATTCCTCCGGAGGTCTTGGTCTCGGTCAACCAGATCGAGGATGCCAGCAAACTGGCCGACACGGTCGCCTCGCATTTGACGCTCAAGATTCCGGAGAAGCAGGAGCTTCTCGAAGCCGAATCGGTCGTGCAACGGCTGGAGCGCATTTTCGCCTTCATGGAGGCTGAAATCGGCGTTCTTCAGGTCGAGAAACGAATCCGCAACCGGGTCAAGCGGCAGATGGAGAAGACCCAACGCGAGTACTACCTCAACGAACAACTCAAGGCGATCCAGAAGGAACTGGGTGAGATCGAGGAGGGTCGCGACGAGGCCTCCGAGATGGAGGACCGGATCAAGAAGACCCGCCTCACCAAGGAAGCCCGCGAAAAGGCGATGGGCGAGCTAAAGAAGCTGCGCACCATGAGCCCGATGTCGGCCGAGGCCACGGTCGTGCGCAACTATCTCGATTGGCTTCTGTCCATTCCGTGGAAGAAGCGCACGAAGATCAAGCGCGACATCAAACTCGCCGCGCGCGTGCTCAACGTCGACCACTATGGCCTCGAGAAGGTGAAAGAGCGCATCCTCGAATTCTTGGCCGTGCAACAGCGCATGACCAAGGTTCGCGGGCCGATTCTTTGCCTCGTTGGCCCGCCCGGCGTCGGCAAGACTTCGCTCGGCAAATCGGTCGCCAAGGCGACGGGGCGAAACTTCGTGCGCATTTCCCTTGGCGGCGTGCGCGATGAGGCCGAAATTCGCGGCCATCGGCGCACCTATATCGGCTCCATGCCCGGCAAGATCGTCCAGGGCATGAAGAAGGCGAAATCGTCGAACCCGCTTTTCCTGCTCGATGAAGTCGACAAGATGGGTGCGGACTGGCGCGGGGATCCGGCGTCCGCGCTTCTCGAGGTTCTCGACCCCGAGCAGAATTATAGTTTCAGCGACCATTATCTCGAGGTCGATTACGACCTTTCGGACGTGTTGTTCCTGACAACGGCCAATACGTTGCGCATGCCCCAGCCGCTGCTCGACCGCATGGAGATCATCCGAATCCCCGGTTACACCGAGGATGAAAAGGTGCAAATCGCCAAGCGCCACCTGATCCCGAAGCAAATGAAGGCGCATGGGCTCAAGAACGGCGAATGGACGCTGTCGGACGACGCGCTCCGCGACCTTATCCGCTATTACACCCGAGAGGCCGGCGTTCGGAATCTTGAGCGCGAGATCGCAAACCTCGCACGCAAGGCGGTCAAAGACATTCTGATGCGCAAGATGAAGCGCCTCGTTGTCTCGCACCGCAATGTCGAAAAATACGCGGGCGTTCGGCGGTTTCGCTGGGGCGAAGCCGAGGCGGAGGATCTCGTGGGCGTTACCACCGGTCTCGCCTGGACCGAGGTCGGCGGCGAATTGCTGTCCATCGAAGCCGTGTTGTTGCCCGGCCGCGGTCGCGTGACAATCACAGGGAAGCTCGGCGACGTGATGCAGGAATCGGTGCAGGCCGCGAACAGCTATGTGCGCTCGCGGTCGATCGAATTCGGCATCAAACCGACGCTCTTTGAAAAGAAGGATATCCACGTCCACGTTCCCGAGGGTGCGACACCCAAGGATGGCCCATCGGCCGGCGTGGCGATGATCACCTCGATCGTCTCGGCGCTGACCGGGATTCCTGTTCGCAAGGATGTGGCGATGACCGGCGAGATTACTTTGCGCGGCCGCGTCCTTCCTATCGGCGGTTTGCGTGAGAAGCTTCTCGCCGCGTTGCATGGCGGCATCAAGAAAGTGCTGATTCCAAAGGACAACGAAAAGGACCTCGCCGAGATTCCCGACAACGTCAAAAAGGGCATGACCATTATCCCCGCGGCCACCGTCGACGATTGCCTGCGCGTCGCATTGACGCAGCCATTGCAACCGATCGAGTGGGTAGAGCCAAAGGATGACGTGCCGGTCGGCCCGGCGCGGGATGGCGACGTGGGAAGTTTGCGAACGCATTAGGCGCGTCTTGGATCGGGCGCGAGGAGCGGCCATCTGTTTCCCCTGAAAACTGGGGAAATCTCATCGACGTCGATTGACGCGGCCGTGGCGCGAAGCTATGACTCTTTGCGTTGGGGCGGCGTTCAGCGTCGGCTGAACAGACTTTCAAGATTGGCAACAAGGGGGATCCCAAGTGAATAAGAATGATCTCGTGGCCGCGGTGGCGGACGACTCGGCCCTCAGCAAGACTGTCGCTGCGCAGGCTGTCGAGTCGATGATCAATGTCGTGACAAAGACCTTGAAGAAGGGCGGCGATGTTCGTCTCGTCGGCTTCGGCACGTTCTACGTGACCAAGCGGGCCGCGAGCGAAGGCCGCAATCCGCAGACTGGGGCGAAGATCAAGATTCCGGCGACCAAGCTGCCGAAGTTCAAGGCGGGCAAGAGCCTGAAGGATGCCGTTAACGGCAAATAGCCGGTCGCTATTTTTTTCTGCGCTGACGTGCCGGCCCGCCTTGAGGCCGGCACGTTTGTTTTTGGCGCCGCCCAAGG
>CANFCX010000075.1 GCA_947445225.1 Rhodospirillales bacterium | reverse complement strand
TTGCCGCAAGCCGGCGCCAGCGCGCGCGAGCGGTTGAAGACGGCGGCGGCGCAGCAATGGAACGTGCCGGTCGCGGAAATCGACGCCAAGGACAGCAAGCTCACCCATCGCCCGACCGGGCGGACGCTGCGTTACGGCGAAGTCGCGGCCAAGGCGGCGACGATCAAGCTCGACGCCGAGCCCAAGATCAAGCCGATGGACCAGTGGACGCTGATCGGCAAGGGCCAGCCGACGATGGAAACGAAATCCATCGTTAATGGCAGCATGAAATATGCGATCGACGTCAGGCTACCTAACATGCTTCACGCGGCGATCAAACAATCGCCGGTTCGCGGCGGTTCGCTGAAAAGCTTCAATGCCGACGCCATCAAGGACAGGCCTGGCATCGTCAAGGTCTTGGCTCTCGGGCCGCATATGGACAAATCGACCGCGGCGACCGCCGACAGCGCTCTACAACATTCCGTTGTTGTTATCGCCGAGCAATATTGGCAGGCCAAGACCGCGCTCGACCTGCTGCCGGTGGAATGGGACGACGGCCCGGCGGGGAAGACCAACACCGCGGAATTGCGTCAACAATTCCTCAACAAGCTCCAGACGCCGGGCAAGGAAGGGAAAAAGGTCGGCGACGCGGTCGGCGCGATGAAAAACGCCGTCAAGGTCATCGAGGCGACCTATGAGACGGGCTACATCGATCACGCCCTGATGGAAGTGATGAATTCGACGGTACTTTACACTCCCGACCGCGTGGACATCTGGTCGTCGGCCAAGAGCGGAATCACCGCCCAGCCGGTGGCCGCGGAGCAGGCGAGCATCGATCCGAAAAAGGTCTTCATCAATTCCGAGGACCTCTATCTCGGCGGCGATTTCGGCCGCCGCGGCCGCAGCGAGGACATCCGGCAGTCGGTGGCGATTGCGATGCAAGTGCCCGGCCGTCCCGTCAAACTTATCTGGAGCCGCGAAGAACAGATGCGGCAGGGTTATTACCGGCCGATGGCGATCACGAAATTCACCGCCGGTCTCGGCGCCGACGGGTTCCCGATCGCTTGGATCACCCGCCATGCCGGAGAATCGTTGGCCTCGCTCGGGCCGGATTTCGACTACAACCTCCCCAACCTGCTGGTCGAACACCATGCCGAAAAGACTCACATCCGCATCGGGGCCTATCGCGGTCCTGGGCACAACCAAAACCCCTTCGCGGGCGAGTCCTTCATGGATGAAGTCGCTATCGCCGGCGGCAAGGATCCGGTGGAGCTGCGGCGCTACCTCCTGCGCGACGTCAAGGACAAGGGTTGGCTGACCTCGCTCAACGAAGTCGCCACCAAGGCGCAATGGGGCAAACCCCTTCCCAAGGGGCGGGCCCAAGGCTTCGCCATCTTCCAGCGCGCAGAGACCCAGGTCGCTGAAATCGCCGAGGTTTCGGTCAGCCCGGGTGGCGAGATCAAGGTCCACACGGTCGATATCGCCTTCGACGTCGGCCGGGTTCTGAACCCCGGGCCGTTCGCCAATCAGCTGGAAGGCGGCATCATGTTCGGCCTCAACGACACGCTGTATTCGGAAATCACGATCCGGAACGGCCGCGTCGTCGAGGGCAATTTCGACGACTATCCGATGTTACGCATCGCCGATGCTCCGCAAGTTCGGATTCATTGGGGCGGATTGACCGGCGGCAATAAGGTCTCGCCGATCGGTGAACAGCCCAATCCTCCGCTGCCGGCGGCGATCTGCAATGCGATTTTCCGGGCGACCGGCAAGCGCATTCGTTCCCTGCCGCTCCGCAACCACGATCTCAGCTGGGCGTAGTTTCGACATTGGGCGGTGGCCGGCCTTGAAGGGGGCTGGCCACCGCCTTTTCCTTGCCGGAGGTTGCCGTGAAATGCGTTGAATTGCTGTTTGACACCCTGGCTGGGAAAGTTGGCGCGGCCGTCGCCCGTAACCTCTCCGCCACCTTGCCGGCGATCTTTGCCCTGGGCCTGGTCGTGCCCTTGGCGGCGCCGGCGCTCGCGGCCTGCGATGTCGCGGAGGCGAAATCCACGGTCAGTTTTTCCAAGACCATCGAGCCTTTGTTAGACGTCACTTGCGCCGTCGCGAAATGCCACGTGCCGATCAATCCCATGGAAGAGCTCATCCTCCAGAAGGACTTGGCCTATCATTTCCTGGTCAACATCAAGAGCCTGGAGGCGACAAATCTTCGGATCGTCGATCCGGGCAACCCCGAGGGGAGTTATCTGCTCCATAAACTCCGCGGGACTCATATCGAAGTCGGCGGCATGGGCGAACGCATGCCGTTCGATCTTCCGCCGCTGACCGACGATCAGATCGGCATGATCGCGACCTGGATCAAGGATTGCAGCCCCAGGAATTGACGCGTGGCGGCCAGTGTTGGAAATACCCCTTCCGTAAGCGGCCCGGGATCACCATATTGAGCCCTGACGATAGGGGAGATGGCGAAATGAAGAAATCCAGCGCGATCCGATTGGTGCTTCTGGGCAGCGCTAGCGTTTTGGTTGCCGCCTGCGGCGATGACACGCTGCCGCAAGACGCCAAATTTTTCGCCGACGTCAAGGAATGTTCCGCCGCCTATTCCGAGGCGAGCTGCACCGACGCCGCGACCGAGAGCGCGAAGGTTCATGCCAGCGAGGCGCCGCGTTTTTCGAAAAAAGATGAGTGCGAAGCCGAATTCGGCGCCGGCAATTGCGAAACCCAAACCGCGTCATCCGGGGTCGGCGGGTTCTTCATGCCCATGATGATGGGTTATATGATGGGCAACATGCTGAGCAACAATCGCATGGCCCAGCCGGTCTATCGCGGACCCGACAATACCGCCGTGATGCCCAAACAGGGCAAACTCTTCAATGTCGGTGCCTTTGGCAGCGCGGGCAAGACGGCTGCCTTCCGGCCGGCCACCCAGGTCGCGGAAGTGTCGCGCGGTGGGCTTGGCAACACGGCGTCGGCGTATCGCAGCACCGCCGGCAGCTAGACTCCGTTGCAGCGCCAGGCGACGGTTCCGCGCGCCGATTGGCGCGCGCATGTCGAACGCGATCTCGGATTCGCCTTTCACACCATCGACGGCTCGCCCTATTGGGACGAGACCGCCTGCTATGCCTTCACCGCGGCCGAAATCGACGCCATCGAGGCGGCGACCGCGGAGCTCGAGCAGATGGCGCTGGAGTTGGTCGGCCGCGTCGTGAGCGCGGGCGCGCCGGCCTATGAACGGCTGGCGATAGCGCCGGCGGCTTGTGAAGGTATCGAGCGAAGCTGGAAGGCCGGCGACAAAAATCTCTATGGCCGTTTCGACCTGGCCTTTGGCGGGGACGGCCCCCCCAAACTCCTCGAATACAACGCCGACACGCCGACCGCGCTTTTTGAAGCCGCCGTCGTGCAATGGGATTGGCTGGAGGCGGTGCAGCCGGGCGCCGATCAGTTCAACTCCATCCATGAGCGCCTGATCGAGGCCTGGAAGAATTTCGGCCTGAAGGGCGAGCGCGTCCATTTCTCGTCGGTGAAGGATCATGCCGAAGATGGCGGTACCGTCGAATATCTACGCGACACCGCCGTACAGGCCGGGCTGGAGACCGCGCGGATCGCCATCGAAGACATCGGCTGGGATGGCGTGGGTTTTCGCGATCTCGACAACGCCGCGATAACAACGCTGTTCAAGCTCTATCCATGGGAGTGGATCGTCGGCGAGGAATTCGGCCGGCATCTGTTGTCGGGGGCCGCCCGTGTGATCGAGCCGCCCTGGAAAATGGTATTGTCGAACAAGGCAGCACTTGCGTTGCTTTGGGAAATGGCGCCCGGCCATCCCAATTTGTTGCCGGCCGCGCTTGATCCGGGTTCGATCGAGGGGGCCGTGGTCCGCAAGCCGATCTACAGCCGCGAAGGCGCCAACGTCCAAGTCATCGAGGGCGGTCGCGTCGTGACCGAAACCGCGGGCGGCTACGGCGCCGAGGGGTTCGTTTATCAGGCCCATGTTCCCATGCCGGCCTTCGATGGAAACTATCCCGTGATTGGCGCCTGGGTGGTGGCCAGCCAACCCGCGGGCATCGGCATCCGCGAGGACTCCACGCCGATCACGCGCGACACCAGTCGTTTCGTCCCCCATTATTTCAGGTGACCGTCATGGACATCGCCCTTTCCCTGCAAGGCCTCGGCAGCTTCGCGCTTTATTTCGGGGCGGCGATCCTGGCCGAGGCGATCTTCGTCGTCCTGTACATGGCGGTCACGCCGCATCACGAGGTGGCGCTGATCAAGGCCGGCAACACCGCCGCCGCGCTTAGCCTGGGCGGCGCGATCATCGGCTTTACCCTGCCATTGGCCAGCGCGGTGATCCACAGCGTCTCGCTGCTCGACATGGCGGTATGGAGCGGGGTGGCGCTTATAGTGCAGCTTGTCGTGTTCGTGGCCGCCAATGCGATTCTAAGCGGCCTGTCGCGCCGCATCGAAGAAGGCAATGTCGCGGCGGGCGTGAGCCTGGCCGTTGCCTCCCTGTCGATCGGGATCCTCAACGCCGCCAGCATGAGTTATTAGGCGGGCGCGGACTCAGTCGAACGCCCGCATCGTGATCGAGATGCGGCGGCCGGTGGCGCGTTTGGATTTAACGATCTCATGTGTCCAGGCCCGGTTGGTGTCGTAGGGAATGACGATGACCGAGCCATGATCGACGGAAAAATCGTGCTGGCCGTCGCCGCGCCATTTCCGCATCCGGAAAATTCGGGTCTCGCCCAGGGAAACGGTGACGATGGGCGCGCCCTGGCGCATCCCAATGGCGCTGTCGCGGTGCCGGCCGATGTAGTGGCCCAGCGTTCCGTCATACCAATTGACCAGCATCGAATCGAGATGGGGATCGATGGCCTCCCGCCCCCAGGTCAGAAACGGCAGGAAATCCGGCGGGATCGGCAGCGCCTCATTGATTTGCCCGGAAAATCGGTAGTCGCGGCCATAGGCCTGCTGCCAGCGCGGGAGTTGCACAAGACGCGAGTGAAGCTGGATCGTCCGGAACCCATCCGGATGCAGGTTCCATAACGTCTCGAAACCCGATACCGAAGGCAGCGCCGCATCGGGGAGCCTGCCGAGGAGGACATGGTGCTCGGCGTCAAGCGGGAAGCGGGTCATTGCCGAGCGTGGCGGGGCAGGCGACAGGACGGCATTCACCGATCCACCTCAAGCGAGCGGCTCAGGGCATTGATATAGAGGCGCCCACCTTTCCTTCAATCGGGACTCCCCTCGCCTTGACTCTGAATGAGAACAAAAATAGAACAAACGAGGTAATAGAGGCAAGATCGAATGTCTGTGACGGATCGCCAAGCGGCAATCGAAGCTTTGCGCCTGCGGGTCAAGGGGTTGGAGCGGGGCGCCGGCCAGGGCCGTTCCGACAGGGGCGAGGCGCTGCCTTTCGGTATCGGGCAGATCGATGTGGCCTTGCCGGAAGGCGGCATGGTTCGCGCCGCTCTGCATGAGGTCTTCGACGGCAATCCTTACCCGAACCACGGCGCCGTCGCGGCTGCGTGGATCGGGGGCATCGCCGCCCGCCTCGATGGGGTCGTCTTGTGGTGCCTGCGCGGCGCCGAGCTTCACGGTCCCGCCCTCGCTTGTCTGGGGCTCAACCCCGCCCGGCTCATCCTGGCGCAAGCGCGGTCGGAGGCGGAAATCCTGTGGAGCATGGAAGAAGGGCTGCGCCATCCCGGTCTTGCCGCCGTGGTCGGCGAGCTGACCAAGCTCGATCTCACGCCCAGCCGCCGGTTGCAGCTTGCCGCGGAAACCTCCGGTGTCACCGGGTTTGTCCTGCATCGGGGGGACGCGGAGATCGATCGTCCGAACGCCGCGATGAGCCGTTGGCGGGTTTCGTCCTTGCCCTCGACGCCGCTTCCCGTTCCCGGCATCGGCCGTGCCCGCTGGCATATGGAGCTTTTACGCTGCCGCGGCGGCAAACCCGCGGCTTGGATAGTCGAGTCATGTGATGAGACGGGTCATCTCCATCTACCTGCCGAGTTGGCAGACCGATCGGCGGCATCGCGCGCCGGGTCCGAACGGTCAAAAGCCGCCGCGGCGGGATAGGCCTTTGGCCGTCGTCGCCGCCGAAGGCAATCGGCAAGTGCTGACGGCGGTGAACGAGGAGGCGGAAGCGGCCGGGCTGGCGCCGGGCATGACGCTGACCCATGCCCAGGCTTTGGTGCGGAACCTCGTCCTGGCGCCGGCCGAGCCGCTGGTCGAGCAGCGGGATTTGGCCAGGCTTGCCGCGGCTTGCCTGCGGTACAGCCCGTGGACCAGGGCCTGTCCTCCGGACGGTATCTGGATCGATGCGACGGGCGTGGCTCATCTTTTCGGCGGCGAGGCGGCGATGCTCGACAGGATCGTGGCGCGGCTGGGAAAGGCCGGCCTCGCGGCCCGCGCCGCGATCGCCGATACGCCGGGCGCCGCCTGGGCCTTCAGCCATCATGGCAAGACCGTCAGCGTCATTCCCCCCGGCCTCCCTGCCCCGATGCTGAAGGATTTGCCGGTCGCGGCGCTGCGCCTGCCGCCAGCGACGGTGGAGGCGCTCCGCCGGCTGGGGTTCGGCCGGGTTGGAGAACTTTACGAGGTGCCGCGCGGGACCATGGCCAGACGGTTCGGACCCGAGGTGTTGGAAAGACTGGATCAGGCCCTGGGCCATCTCTTCGAGCCGCTCGATCCCGTGGCGCCGCCGCCGCCGATACAACGGCGTCTTGCCTTTGCCGAGCCGATCTCGCAGCCGGAGGATTTTCGGCGGGCTACCGAAGACCTGACCGTGCTGCTGTGCCACGACCTGGAGGCGGCCGGGGCGGGCGCGCGGCTGCTCATCCTCGCGGTTCTGGGTGTTGATGGCGGCACCCAAAGGATCATGGCGGGAACCGCCCAAGCCAGTCGCGATCCGCTCCATCTGTCCCGGTTGCTGGTCGAAAAATTGGACAGGATCGATCCGGGGTTCGGGGTGGAGATCGTGACGCTGACCGCCTGGCGGAGCGAAAGCCTGCTCCCGCGGCAATCCGACCTTCACGCGGGGCGCGAAAAGGAACCGTCCGGCCTCGCGCCGCTCATCGACCGCCTCGCCAATCGGCTCGGCGAGGGGCGGGTTTACGGCCTCGCCCCGGTCCAAAGCGATGTGCCGGAACGGTCGGTACGCCGGCGCCCGCCGCTGGCGCCGGCCGATGGCGCGGATTGGCCTCGCGATGTGCCGCGGCCGGTTCGCCTGCTGTTTCCGGCCGAGCCGATCGAAGCGATGGCTTTGTTGCCGGATCATCCCCCGATGTTTTTCGTGTGGCGGCGCGAGCGGCATGTCGTGAAAAGGGCCGATGGGCCGGAACGGGTGTTCGGCGAATGGTGGCGAAGGCCGGAGGAAGTCCGCGCGACGCGCGATTATTTCCATGTCGAGGACGAGGCCGGCGCCCGCTTTTGGCTCTACCGCGAAGGGCTGTCCGCGGGGTCGTATCGCTGGTACCTGCACGGACTCTTCGGATGATCCGTTACGCGGAGCTGCAAACCACCAGCAACTTCTCCTTCCTGCGCGGGGGCAGTCATGCGGAGGAGCTGGTTGAAACCGCCGCTGCGCTCGGCCAGGCCGCGGTCGCCGTCACCGACCGCAACAGCCTGGCCGGCATCGTCCGCGCCCATATGGCCGCCAAGAAGGCCGGCATACGGTTTATCGTCGGCTGCCGGATCGACCTTATCGACGGCGTGAGCCTGCTGTGTTACCCCACCGACCGCGCCGCGTATGCGCGGCTTACCCGGCTGCTCACGCTGGGCAAGCGACGCGCCGGGAAAGGCGAATGTGAGCTTCGTTATGGGGATGTCGTTGACCATGGCGAAGGGCAGATCGTCGTGGCACTGGCCGAACGCGCCGATGAACCGCTCCGCCGCGCGCTGTCGCGGCTGCATGCCGATTTCGGGAACCGGGCTTATCTCGCGCTGACCCGGCGGTTCCGTCCCGGCGAGGCAGCACGGATTCAGGCTCTCGCCGATCTTGCCGCCAGGGTCAGGCTTCCGACCGTAGCCGTCAACGATGTCCTGTATCACCGTTCCGAACGCCGCATCCTTGCCGATGTGCTGACCTGCATTCGCGAAAAATGCACGATCGACGCGCTGGGCTTTCGCCGCGAGCGTTCGGCCGACCGGTTCTTGAAGCCGCCCGCGGAAATGGCGCGGCTTTTTTCGCGCCATCCCGAAGCGGTGGCGCACACGATGGAGATCGCGGAACGTTGCCGGTTCTCTCTCGACGAACTCAGCTATCAATATCCCGACGAAACCTTGATCCCGGGCCTGACGGCGCAGGCGGCGCTGACCAAACTCGTGGGGGAATCGGCGGCGCGGCGTTATCCCGGCGGCGTCCCCGAAAAAGTCGGTGTGTTGCTCCGGCACGAACTCGATCTCATCGCCCAGCTCAACTACGCGCCTTATTTCCTCACGGTCTGGCGCATCGTCGGATTTGCCCGGGCGCAAGGGATCCTGTGCCAGGGCAGGGGCAGCGCCGCCAACAGCGCCGTCTGTTTCGTCCTCGGCATCACATCGATCGACCCGGCGTTCACCGAACTTCTTTTCGAGCGGTTCATTTCCATCGAACGCAACGAGCCGCCCGATATCGATGTCGATTTCGAACATGAACGGCGCGAGGAGGTCATCCAATGGGTCTATGCGACATATGGGCGCGATCGCGTGGCGTTGACCGCTACCGCCATCCGTTACCTGACCCGCAGCGCGATCCGCGACGTGGGCAAGGCGCTCGGCCTGCCCGTCGACGTGACCGGGGCGATGGCGCATTCGGTGTGGGGGGCGAGCGCGGCGGGCATCGATGCCGCCGAAGCGCGCGCCCTGGGGTTGGACGCTTCGGATTGGCGGCTCCGGCTCACGCTTGCCTTGTCGCGGGAGCTGATCGGATTTCCGCGGCATCTCAGCCAACATCCCGGCGGCTTCGTCATCACTCGGGATCGTCTCGACGATCTGGTGCCGATCGAAAACGCGGCCATGGCCGGGCGCACGGTCATCGAGTGGGACAAGGACGATCTCGAATCCTTACGCATGATGAAGGTCGATGTGCTCGGCCTGGGCATGCTCGGGTGTTTGCGGCGATCCTTCGACCTGCTTAAACAGCATCGTGGCCTGGACCTCGATATTGCCGGGATTCCCCAGGAAGATCCGAAGGTTTACGACATGCTCTGCGCGGCCGATTCGGTTGGGGTCTTCCAGGTCGAATCGCGCGCCCAGATGAGCATGCTGCCGCGGCTTAAGCCGCGTTGTTATTACGATCTGGTCATCGAAGTCGCCATCGTGCGGCCCGGTCCGATCCAGGGGAACATGGTTCATCCCTATCTGCGCCGGCGGGATGGGAAAGAGGCGGAAATCTATCCCTCCGAGGCGCTTCGGGAGGTGTTGGGCAAGACCAAGGGTGTTCCCTTGTTTCAAGAACAGGCCATGCAAATCGCCATCAAGGGCGCTGGCTTCTCGCCGGGCGAGGCCGATGGATTGCGGCGCGCCATGGCGACCTTCCGCAATGCCGGAACCATCGACCAATTCCGCACGCGGTTCATCGAAGGCATGGTGGCCAATGGAAACGCCCGCGAATTCGCCGAACGGTGTTTCGGTCAGATCGAAGGTTTCGGAAGTTACGGCTTTCCCGAATCGCATGCCGCGTCGTTCGCCATCCTCGTTTATGCCTCCGCCTGGGTTAAGTGCCACCACCCGGATGTATTTTGCTGCGCCATCCTCAACGCCCAGCCCATGGGCTTTTATGCCCCGGCGCAGTTGATCCGGGATGCGCGGGCGCATGGCGTGGAGATGCGGGAAGTCGATGTCAACCGCAGCTTATGGGATTGTACGCTGGAGCCGCGCGACGGCGGCGGTCACGCCGTGCGGCTCGGCCTTCGCTGCGCCAAGGGTTTGGCCCAAGACGCGGCGCAAAAACTTATCGATGCGCGCCAGCGGCCTTTCTTCAGCGTCGAGGAGATCTGGCGCCGCGCCGGCCTGGCGGTGGCGCAGCTTGAACGTCTGGCGGAGGCCGATGCCTTTGGCTCCCTGGGATTGGATCGTCGCCAGGCTTTGTGGGCAATCCGTGCCCTCCGGGGCAAGCCGCTGCCGCTCTTTGTTTCCGCCGATAGCCGCCAGGACGTGTCGAGGCCCGAAATCGTCGAGCCTCCGGTCGCATTGCGGCCGATGACCCAGGGCAGCGAAGTCCTCGAGGATTACGCCAGTACCGGTTTTAGCCTCCGCCAACACCCGCTTGCCTTTCTTCGCCAAACCCTGGCTTCGGCTGATTGGGCGACGGCCGAAAGCCTGACGCATATGGGCAACGGACAAAAAACGCGGGTGGCGGGGCTCGTGCTCGTGCGCCAACGGCCCGCTTCGGCGAACGGCATCACCTTCCTGACGATCGAGGATGAAACGGGGGGCGCCAATCTCATTGTGTGGCCCCAGCTTTACGAACGTTTCCGCCGGGTGGTGATTTCCGCGCGGCTGCTCGGCTGCATCGGCCGGGTGCAACGCGAGGGCACGGTCATTCATGTCGTCGCCGAAAGGCTGGAGAATCTTTCCGCGTGGCTCAAGGGCATCGGCGAGGCGGATGCGCCGCTCCAGATGCCAAAGGGCCGGGGTGATGAAGCGATTTCCGCCAGTCCCGATCAACGCCAGAAGAAGGAACCGGGTCTCAAAATCCAAAGCCGCGATTTCCATTAACAAACGCGGTTGTTAATCCCTGAAATTGACGTATTGCAAAGGCTGTTGCAGACCCAGGCCGCGGATCAGCGCGATGGCTTCCTGAAGGTCGTCGCGTTTCTTGCCGGAAATGCGTAATTCCGGCCCGTGGATGGCGGCCTGAACCTTCAGTTTTGCGTCCTTTATCGCCTTGATGATCTGCTGGGCGAGTTCGCGTTCGATCCCCTGTTTGATGACGACGTTCTGCTTCAGCGTGTTGCCGGAAGCGGTTTCGGCCTTTTGAAAATCGAAGGCGCCGCCGGCGACCTTGCGCCGGGCGAGATAACCCTTCAGCAATTCCTGCATTTGCCGCAGCTTCATGTCGTCGTCGGCGCGCAGCAAGAGAACGTCATCCGTCCGCTCGATCGTGCAATGGCTGCCCTTGAAATCGTAGCGGGTTTCGATTTCACGCATGACGCCGTGAATCGCATTGTCGACTTCGGCATGTTCGGTGCGGGACACGACATCGAAGGAAGGCATGGTCACCTCAATTGGATTTCCCGCCAGTCTAGGATGAACAAGCGCCGTCGGCGAGCGCCAGAAGAACCCGGCGCGGGGGTGGGGCTGGTGCCCGCGGTTGGGCGATAAATTTTGCGTTAGATCAACGACATCGTTGGTCGCTCCGGCCATTGTCTCGGCGCCGCCGGAGAATCCCCGAAATGAGTCTCGATCATCTCCTGGACCGAAATGTCGAATGGGCACAGCGCAAGACCCGCGACGACCCGACTTTTTTCGTTCGCATGGCGGAGCAACAATCCCCCAAATATCTGTGGATCGGATGTTCCGACAGCCGGGTGACCGCCAATGACGTGCTCGGCCTCGACCCCGGCGAGGTTTTCGTGCATCGGAATATCGCCAATGTCGCGCATACCAGCGATATGAACCTGCTCGCCGTTCTGGAATACGCCGTCGACATTCTTCACGTCGAGCACATCATAGTCTGCGGGCATTACGGCTGCGGCGGCATCGAGCGGGCGCTTGGCGATCAACGATCGGCCCTTGTCGACTATTGGCTGCAACCCATGGTCATGTTGCA
>CANFCX010000074.1 GCA_947445225.1 Rhodospirillales bacterium | reverse complement strand
GACAGGTCGATGGCCTCGGAGTCCTCGACCAGGGGACAGACCCAATAGACCTTCGCCCCACGCGCGGTTTCGCGGGCAATTCCGGCAACCACCTCGTCAAGCCGTGTCAGCGGCACGGTACGGGTGTCGATCGGCTGCCGCCCCGGAGGTTTTTCCGCGAGGCGGGAGACGTCCATATCGCCATAGGCGGCCAAGGCGAGAGTACGCGGGATCGGCGTCGCCGTGGTCACCAGGACATGCGCCGCCGGCCCCTTCGCGGCGAGGTCTAGCCGCTGATGGACGCCGAAGCGGTGCTGCTCGTCGATGACGACCAGGGCAAGGTCGTGGAAGGCGACATCTTCCTGAAAAAGGGCGTGGGTACCGACGGCGATACCGATCTCGCCGGAGGCAAGGCCGTCGATGACGGACTGACGTGCCTTGCCCTTGTCCCGGCCTGTGAGCAACGCCGTTTTTACTCCGGCGGCCATGGCCAAAGGTTCGATGGTGTTGAAGTGCTGGCGGGCGAGCAACTCGGTGGGCGCCATCAGCGCGGCCTGCGCCCCGGCCTCGATGGCGTTGAGCATGGCGAAGAGGGCGACGACGGTCTTGCCGCTCCCGACATCGCCTTGGAGCAGGCGCAACGTACGCGCGCCACTTCCCATATCGCTTGCGATCTCCCGACCCGCGACCTCCTGGGAGGCGGTCAGCTGAAAAGGCAGGGAAGCGGACACGAGGCGCCGCAGCCTGCCATCCCCGACGATCGCGCGGCCGGGAAGGCGTCGGACCTGATTGCGCACCAGCGCCAGCGCCAATTGCGTCGCGAGAAGCTCGTCATAGGCGAGTCGGCGCCGTGTTGGCGCCACGGCCGACAGATCCGCCTCCTCGGCCGGGGCGTGGACGGCGCGAAGTGCCTCACCCCACGAAGGCCAGTGCTCGCGGGAGAGAAGGCTCGGATCCTGCCATTCCGGGAGAGAGGGAATCCGGGAAATGGCGCCCTGCACCGCCTTGCGCATCACGTTCGGCGTCAGGCCGGCGGTCAGGCGGTAGACTGGCTCGACGGCGGCGAGGCGGGCGAAATCCTCGGCCGAAGCGATGTGGTCGGGGTGGGTCATTTGGATTTCATCGCGAAACCGTTCGACCCTGCCGCTGACGATGCGAACCGCGTCCTGCGGCAGCACCGTCTTCAGGTATTCGGCGCGGGGCCGGAAGAAAATCAGGTGCAGATAACCGGTTTCGTCGCGGCAGCGCACTTTATAGGGCAGTCTGGGGTTGCCGGGCGGCATATGCCTGTCGACGGTGACCGAGATCGTGGCGATGCTGCCTTCGACGGCCTCGGCGATCTTGGGGCTGTGCCTGCGGTCTACCAGTCCGACCGGCACATGCAGCACGAGGTCGATGAGCCGGCCGCCGGCGGCCTTCTCCAGCAGCTTGCCCAAACGCGGGCCGATGCCGGTCAGGGAACCGACCGAAGCGAAAAGCGGGAAGAGGACGGAAGGACGCATCGATGTGTTATCGCGATCGACGGGCGCTGACAGGAAGGCGTCGCGTGGCTATATCCTAACAGGCCGCCGCGGAGCAGCCATGAATGAATCCCTCGAACATCGCCGCAGGCGACTGCTCTATCGCAGTCGTTACACGGGCATGAAGGAAATGGACACCTTGCTCGGCCGCTTCGCCGATCGTTATCTTGGCGGTCTGGATGCGGGCCAGCTTGATCGTTATGACCTTCTTCTCAGTGCCGGCGACGCCGTTTTGTTGTCGTGGATTCTGGGAAGAACGATGCCGCCGCCCGAACACGACCACGATGTTCTAAAGCTCATTATCGGAATTAAGAACGCAAGATTATAAATTGAAATTAAACAATGTTCTAATAAACACAGCGGGCCGGTACGACGTCTTCGGCGTACCCGATGGCGTCGACGCGTTGGTTCTGCAGACCCTTTCGGGGGGCGTGCCGCGCGCTTTCGCCGACATCATCCATGTCGCGCGCGACGAAGGGCGGATGACTCGCTTGTCCGATTCGCTCGCCTGCTTCGCGCCGGCGATCAAGGTGCTCGCGCTGCCGGCCTGGGATTGCCTGCCTTATGACCGAGTCTCGCCGCATAGCGAGGTGGTGAGCCGGCGCATCGAGACGCTGGCGGCACTGGCGGCAACACCCGCCGCGCATCCGCCGCGCCTCGTGCTTACGACCGTAAACGCCATTCTACAGAGGCTGCCGCCGCGGAAGGCATTCGCCGGGGCCGTGCTGCACGTCCGCAAGGGTGAATCCCTCGGACGCGACAAACTGATCGGATTCTTGGTGCGCAGCTCCTTCCGCAAGGCCGAGACGGTGCGGGAGCCGGGTGAATATGCCGTGCGCGGCGGCATATTGGATTTTTTCCCGCCGGGAACGTCGGAGCCGGTAAGGCTCGATTTCTTCGGCGACAGGTTGGAGGCAATCCGCAGCTTCGATCCGGTCAGCCAACGCAGCGCCGGGCAGCTCGCCGAATTGACGATCATGCCCGTGGCCGAAATCCAGCTCGATGCCGAGGCGATTACGCGTTTCCGAAGCGCCTATCGCGAGCTGTTCGGGGCCGCCGTCGGCAACGATCCGTTATACGAAGCCGTCAGCGCCGGCCAACACCCGGCCGGGATGGAGCATTTCCTGCCGCTGTTCCATGAGCGCATGGAGACGCTTTTCGACTACCTGCCGGGCGCTGCCCTGACGCTGGACTACCAGGCGGATGGGGCCATCGCCGCGCGTTTCGAGCAGATCGCGGAATTCCACCAGGCCCGGCTCGACTTTGCCTCGTCGAAAATGGCCGGCGATACGCCCGTCTATCATCCGCTGCGACCCGACCAACTCTATTTCGGCCGCGAGGAATGGGCCAAGACGCTGCGCGGCATGACCGCCATCTCCTTTTCGCCTTTTTCGCCGCCGGATGCGGGTTCGCCCGATGGCGGCGGCCGCCGTGGCCGCGATTTCGCCGATGCCCGATCGGCGGCGGCCGCTTCCGGCGAAGGCAACGTGTTCGACGCCGCGGTGGCGCATGTCCGGGCTTTGCAGTCCGGCGGACGCCGCGTCCTGTTGGCCGCTTATAGCCGCGGCGCCGCCGAACGCCTTGCCGGCTTGATGCGCGACCACGGCTCCGGTGACGTGATGACCGTTTCGGGGCTGGACGAGGCCGAATTGCAAACCCCGCAGACCCTGGGTGTCATCGTCCTCGCCCTCGAACAGGGTTTCGTCGCGCCCGGCCTTGCCGTCATTGCCGAGCAGGACATCCTGGGCGACCGCTTGGTCCGGCCGGTACGGCGCAAACGTTCCGCCGAGCACTTTTTGGCCGAGGCGAGCGCGCTGGCGGCCGGCGATCTGGTGGTCCACGCCGACCACGGCATCGGCCGTTATGACGGGTTGGTGCCCATTCTGGTCGCGGGCGCGCCGCATGATTGCCTGCGCGTTCTCTATTCCGGCGGCGACAAGTTGTTCGTCCCGGTCGAAAACATCGAGGTCCTTTCGCGTTATGGCTCGGAAGATTCCGGCGTCGAGTTGGACAAGCTCGGCGGCGTTCACTGGCAGGCGCGCCGCGCCCGGGTCCGGGAACGAATCAGCCAGATGGCGGAGGCACTGATCAAGGTCGCGGCCGAACGCCAGCTTCGCGCCGGCGAGGTCATGGCGCCGCCGGATGGCAGTTATCAGGAGTTCTGCGCGCGCTTTCCCTTTCCCGAGACCGAGGACCAGGCCCGGGCCATCGACGACACCTTGGTCGATCTCGCTTCGGGGCGGCCGTTGGATCGGCTGATTTGCGGCGATGTCGGCTTCGGTAAGACTGAGGTCGCCCTGCGGGCCGCCTTCGTCGCCGCGATGGCGGGCACCCAAGTCGCGGTGGTTACGCCAACCACGCTGTTGTGCCGACAGCATTTCCAGACCTTCACCCGGCGCTTCGCCGGGTTTGGGTTGCGCGTCGAGCAGCTTTCGCGCCTCGTCGCGCCAAAACGTGCCACGGAAATCAAACGCGACCTCGCCGAGGGCAATATCGGCGTTGTTGTCGGCACTCATGCCTTGTTGAGCAAGTCGATTGCCTTCAAATCGCTCGGCCTGTTGGTTGTCGACGAGGAGCAGCATTTCGGCGTCGCCCAAAAGGAACGCCTGAAACAACTCCGCGCCAATGTTCATGTTCTGACGCTGACGGCGACGCCGATTCCGCGGACGTTGCAAATGGCTTTGGCCGGTGTGCGCGACATGAGCGTCATCGCCACGCCGCCTGTCGATCGCCTGGCGGTTCGCACATTCGTGCTGCCCTACGATCCGGTCGTGGTGCGCGAGGCGATCATGCGCGAGCGTTTCCGCGGCGGACAGGTTTTCTATGTCTGCCCGCGCATCGAAGACCTGCCGAAATTGAGCGAAAGGCTGTCGAAGTTGGTGCCCGAGGCGAGAATCGCCATGGCCCATGGACGGCTGCCGGCGATCGAGCTCGAACGGGTGATGACCGCTTTTTATGACGGCAAGTACGACATCCTGCTGTCCACCAACATCATCGAATCCGGGTTGGACATACCGACCGCCAACACCCTGATCGTGCATCGATCGGATATGTTCGGCCTCGCCCAGCTTTATCAGCTTCGCGGTCGCGTCGGGCGCTCCAAGCTGCGCGCTTATGCCTATCTAAGCCTGCCGGCCGATCGCACCTTGAGGCCGGTGGCGCAGCGGCGCCTGGAGGTCATGCAGACCCTGGACAGCCTGGGCGCGGGATTTCAACTCGCCAGCCACGATCTCGATATTCGCGGCGCCGGCAATCTGTTGGGCGAGGAACAATCCGGCCATATTCGCGAAGTCGGCATCGAGCTTTATCAACACATGCTTGAGGAGGCCGTCGCCGCGGCCCGTGGCGGCGGATTGGTCGTGGAGGACTGGACGCCCCAAATCAGTATCGGCACGCCGGTGCTGATTCCCGAACCCTATGTCGCCGACCTTAGTCTGCGCCTTAGTCTCTATCGGCGGATCGCCACGCTGGTTGATCGCGCCGAGATCGACGCCTTCGCCGCAGAGATGATCGACCGCTTCGGACCGTTGCCGGCGGAGGTTGAAAACCTCCTCCAGCTCATCGCCATTAAGCGGCTGTGCAAGGATGCTGGCGTCGAGAAGCTGGAGGCCGGTCCCAAGGGAATCGTGGTCTCGTTCCGCGAAAATCGCTTCGCCAACCCGGAAAAACTGGTCGGCTACATCACCCGGCACGCAAGTTCGATGAAACTTCGCCCGGATCAGAGGCTGGTGGTGATGGGGGCCTGGGAGAATCCGAAACAGCGCGTCGCCGGAATCCGCAGCGTCCTCCACAACCTCGTCACGCTGGCGGCTTGAGGGTCAGGCGCTGAAATTCGTCTTGTGAGGCGCGTCGGGAAGCGCCGGGGCCACGATGGCTCGGCCCGGCGGCGGCGCAATCGGCGCGCCACCCGCGCGCGCGGCGAATTCGTCCATCAATTGTTCGACGACCGTGGAGTCGACGGTCTGGATCGCCGCGATGGCGTTGGCGATGCGCTGGGCGTCATTGCGGTTCATGCGCCCGAGCAGGCGTGGCGCCAGCTTGTCGCCCAGGGCGATCATGAGAATCGCCGCTTTTTCGGTGCCGTTCAGATTTCGGTAGTCCACGAATCCCAACATACAGCCAATGACGCGGCGTTTTCAAACGATCCGTCAATTTCCATAGAGCTGCTTCGGATCGACTTCGACAGGGGTGATGGTCTGCCACTCGCCATTACGAGCGGCTTGGAAGAAGCAGCTCCGCCGCCCGGTGTGGCACGCGACGCCCTTTTGGTCCACGAGCAGCAGCAAGCCGTCATTGTCGCAATCGAGCCGCAGATCGATCACGCGCTGGGTCTGTCCCGATGTCTCGCCTTTGCGCCACAGCTTCTTGCGGGAGCGCGACCAATAACAGGCCTCGCCGGTCCGCAACGTCTCGGCCACCGCCTCGCGATTCATCCAGGCGAGCATCAGCACCTCGCCGGTATCGTGCTGCTGAACGATGGCCGGCGCGAGACCGTTGGCATCGAAGGCGATGGCGGCGAGCAGCGGAGTGGGGCTAGCGGGATTGGACATCGGCCTATTCCAGAAAAAGGATTCAGACGGAGCGGGCGAGGCGGTCGAAGCCCCGTTCGAGGTCCCGGATCAGATCGTCCGGGTCTTCAAGGCCGGCATGGATGCGGAGTAATGGACCGGGAGACTTCCAAGCCGTCGCCGTGCGATAGGGCCTGGGATCGACCGGCAGAATGAGACTCTCGAATCCACCCCAACTGTAGCCCATTCCGAATAGCTCCATGCCGTCGAGCATAGCGGCCAATGCCTTGCGCGGGACATCCTTAAGGATGAGGCCGAACAATCCGCTCGCCCCGGTGAAATCCCGCTTCCACAGCGCATGGCCGGGATCGTCGGGCAGGGCTGGGTGGAGGAGGCGAACCACCTCCGGCCGTTTGGCCAGCCAACGCGCCAAGATCAGGCCGTTCTCGTGATGGCGCGACAGACGGACCGAAAGTGTACGCAGACCCCGCAGCGCCAGGGAACACACATCAGGCGCCGCGCAGGCGCCGAAATCGGCCGCCGAGCGCCGCAATTTCCGCCAAAGGGGCTCGGTCGATGTGATTGTGCCAAGCATGAGATCGGCATGGCCGCCGACATATTTCGTGACCGACTGGATGGAAACATCGACGCCATGGGCGAAAGGCTGGAAGTACAGCGGCGTCGCCCAGGTGTTGTCCATGACAACGGCCGCGCCCGCCTTGTGCGCCGCGGCGGCGATGGCGGGAATGTCCTGAACCTCGAAGGTCAACGACCCCGGCGATTCGGTGAACACGATTTTCGTGTGCGGCCGGATCAACGCGGCGATGCCGGCCCCGATCAGCGGATCGTAATAGGTGGTCTCCACACCGAAGCGGGCGAGGACCGTGTCGCAAAAGCGGCGGACCGGGTTGTAAACGGTGTCGACCATCAGGACATGGTCGCCGGTCTTCACGAACGCCATCAGAGTGGCGGCGATGGCCGCGACGCCCGAAGGCAACGCCGTCGTCCGATAGCCGCCCTCCATCTCGGCGATGGCATCTTCGAAGGCAAAGGTCGTGGGTGTCCCGTGGCGTCCGTAATACACGCCCTTGAACGGGTCCTTCGCGGCCTCCTCGAGGGCCGCGAGGGTCGGGAACAGAATCGTTGATGCCCGATAGACCGGCGGGTTGACGATGCCGAAATTCTCAGCCGGTTTGGACCCGAGATGGGCGAGTTTCGTGTCAGGCTTCGATGGATTGTTCATGGTGGGAGATCTTGCGGTGACAGTTGAATCGCCGAACCGTGCCCTTTAGTCGTCCGTCGCCGTCCATGTTAGCCCTTTTCGCGCGTTGACGGCGGAGTCGTTGTTCCCAAGACCTTAGCTTGAGTCGGCGATTGGATTGGTTTCCTGGCGATAGGGGACAAAACCCGCCCGTTGATACAGGGCGAGAGCCCGGGGATGGTCGAAATTGCACGTGTGGAGCCAAAGCCGCTGTGGCCGATGTTGCCAAGCCGCGTTAAGTGTCCAATGCAACAAGAAACGCCCGAGACCGCGCCCGATGAATTCCGGCATCAATCCGAAATAGGCGATTTGGATATCTTGGCCCGAACGGCGGTCGATCTCGCCGAACCCGGCGGGCACGCCGCCGGCGTAAAGCACCAGGATGTCGACGAGCGGGTCCTGGACGATTGCGGCGAGATCGTTGTCCTGAAGGGCGCGGCGGTCGGTCCACAGCCACCTCTCGCCGACCGTGTTGTAGAGAAACCGATAAAAGGCGACCGTGCAGCGTTCCGCCCGCATGACGGCGAGGCGCATGGCGGGCGGCGGAGGCGCCGCATGCGTCGGAGGTGAGCGCATCTCCATGTAGGTAATCACGCATTCCAAAGGCGACTGCGGCGACACTTGGCGCGCTCCATCAGGCGAGGGCTGACAGCTTAAGGCTTATCGCGTAATGGTGGTAGCCGTGCCGCCCGAGGATATCCATCGCGCCTCCTTGATCGCCCTGCGCCGCTTGCTCGCCGAAGAAAATGCCGACCCGGCGAGGCTGATGGGCGAGGCCTTCCAGCAGGTGCTCGCCTATCGGCTGCGGCTTGTCGGGCGGGCGATCGTTCGCGCTTGCGGCTTCTCCGTGCAGGGCGGCCCGTTCTTTGGCATGGCCTATTTGGATGTGCCGCTCGGTCGTCAGTTGGTGCCGAAATTGCTCGGTAGCTACGAACTGGAATTACACCCGATTCTCTATTCGGCCCCGGCAAGGCGTTATCGCAGCGTTGTTAATATCGGATGCGGCGATGGTTATTACGCCGTCGGGCTCGCCCGCATGTTGTCCGGCGTTACCGTCCATGCCTTTGATTCCGACGCGCGGGCGCGCCAGCTTTGCCGCCGCCTGGCCGAGATCAACAAAGTCGCCGACCGCATCATCATCGGCGCCACCTGCACCGCGGCGCTATTGGGCGCGGTGCTGGGCAATAAGACGTTGTTGATCGTCGATTGCGAGGGCTGCGAGGTCGAATTGCTCGATCCCGCGAAGGTTCCGGGGCTTGCCCATTGCGACATCCTGGTCGAGCTGCATGACCTCGACGATCCGCGCATTTCCGAAGCCGTCATCCAACGTTTTCGCGCCACCCATGACGTTCAGTTCATCGATCATGCCGGGCGCGACCCCAGCCGGTATTCGGTGCTGCGCGGGCTCGGCCAAATCGATCAATTCTTGGCATTGTGGGAAGGGCGGGCGGGGCCGACGCCCTGGGCGTTCATGAGGCGGCGCGGTCGCTAGCCCGTCGTCTCCACCGGCGCGTCGCCCGGTAGACCCCATTCGGCCCAGGATCCGTCGTAAACGGCAACATCGCGGGCACCGAGAAGATGCAGGCCCAAGGCGGCCACGCAGGCGGTGACGCCGGAGCCGCAGCTTGTCACCACAGGTTTCGCGCGATCGATGCCGGCCTTGTCGAAGACGGCCGCCAAGGCAGATGCGGAAAGCATGGTCTTGTCCTTGGGGTCGACCAGGGAGGTGTAGGGAACATTGACACTCCCGGGCATATGGCCGGAGCGGCGGCCGGGCCAGGGTTCAACTTCGCTTCCGGAAAAACGGCCGGCGGACCGCGCATCGACGACCTGCTCGCGGCGGGAGCGTAGATTGGCCACAAGTTGGTCGCGGTCGCGCACCATCAGATTGTTCAGGCGCGCGGTGAAGTGGCGCTCGCGCGGCATCGGCGGACGGTCTTCCACCGGTCGCCCCTCCGCCAGCCATTTCGGCAGTCCGCCATCGAGCACGGCGGTATCGTTGTGGCCGAAGACGCGCAACATCCACCAGGCACGGGCCGCGCTGACCAGTCCATAGGTGTCGTAGATAACGATCCGGTTGCCATCTCCTAGCCCAAGTTTTCGCATGCGGCTGGCGAATTTCTCGGGACTCGGCAACATGTGGGGCAGGGGGCTCGATGCGTCGGCGATATCGTCGATATCGAAGAAAACCGCGCCCGGAATATGACGCTCGTTATATTCGGCGCGCGCGTTGCGGCCGCTCTGCGGCATGTGATAGGTGGCGTCGACGATGCGCAAATCCGGCGCGTCGAGATGGGCGGCCAGCCATTCCGTGCCGACCAGAGCTTCGGGATGTGTATAGGTCACGGCGCCGATCCTTGTGGTGACCGCGTCAAACCAGCCAATCGGGCACCGGTAGGTTCCGCGAGCGGAGGAAAGTGGGGTTAAACAGCTTGCTTTGATAACGCGCGCCGGAATCGCAGAGGATGGTCACGATGGTGTGGCCGGGCCCCAGTTTCTTGGCGAGGCGGATGGCGCCCGCGACGTTGATGCCGGTGGACCCGCCCAGGCATAGCCCTTCATGCTGGAGCAGGTCGAAGATGATCGGCACGGCTTCTTCGTCCGGGATCTGGAACGGCTCGTCGACTGGCGTGGCCTCGACATTCTTGGTGACGCGACCCTGGCCGATCCCTTCGGTGATCGAAGAGCCGCCGGACTTCAGCTCGCCATGTTTGAAGAAGTTGAACATGGCCGCACCCATGGGGTCGGCCAATCCAATGATGACGTTCTTGTTTCTTTCCTTCAGGAAAATGCCGGTGCCTGAAAGCGTGCCGCCGGTACCGATGGCGCTAACGAAACCATCGACGCGGCCATCCGTCTGGCGCCAGATTTCCGGACCCGTGCCTTCGTAATGGGCCTGCCGGTTGGCCAGATTGTCCCATTGATTGGCCCACAACACGCCCTTGGGCTCCGTCTCGGCCAATTCCTTGGCGAGGCGCTCGGAGACGTGGACGTAGTTGCCGGGGTCCTTGTAGGGAACCGCCGGAACTTCCTTCAGCGTGGCGCCGCACAAACGCAGAAAATCTTTCTTTTCCTGGCTCTGCGTTTCGGGGATGACGATGATCGTGCGATAGCCGCGGGCATTGCCGACGAGCGCAAGACCGATACCGGTGTTTCCCGCCGTGCCCTCGACGATGACGCCGCCAGGCTTCAGCGCTCCCCGCTTCTCGGCATCCCGAATGATGAAAAGAGCGGCCCGATCCTTGACCGACCCACCGGGATTGAGGAATTCCGCCTTGCCGAGGATTTCGCAGCCGGTCATCTCGGATGCCCGCCGCAGCCGGATCAGGGGCGTATTTCCGACAGTTCCGATAAGGCCGTCGCGGATTTCCATGGGTATGGTCGCCAGGAGGTTTGGGGGCGGCAGAATACTGGCAACTGGCTTTGTGAATCAAGGCGTCGTGAGCCAGAGGCGCCGGATTGTGTCCCGCTCGAGCGCCAACCATTGCAGAGCGATGATCGGCAAGGCGTTGTTGAAGCGGCGATTCTTGAGATCGGCGATCGCCCGGTCGGCCGGCATGACCAGGGCGCGAATATCTTCGTCTTCCGCCGCCACGCCATGGACGCCGCCCGCGCCCGAAGCATCGACACGGCCGCAGAACATCGACACGGTCTCGCTGGAACACCCAGGGCTGACCAGGTAGTCGTGAATGGGAAGAAGATCGGTAACGGCGCAGCCTGCCTCCTCCAGCGCCTCGCGGCGGGCGACCTCGGGCGCGGTCTCGCCTTCTTCGATGATTCCGGCAACGATTTCCACGACCCAGGGATTTTCGCCGGCGCTCAAGGCACCGATGCGGAATTGTTCGACCAAGACAACCGTATCCAGCCCCGGATCGTATAGCAGTACCGCGGCGGCCCGGCCGCGCTCGAAAACCTCGCGCCGGATGTCGCCGGTCAGGCCTCCGCGATGTAGCCGGTGGCGCAGCCGATAGGCGTCGATGCGGAAATAGCCCTGATATTCCGTGGTCTTGGCGAGAATTTGGACGTCATCCGCTGACATGGAGGCCCCCTTGCGACCTGGGCAAATTCGGCCATGCCAGCGGCGAGGTCAAGCATCGTTGATCGGTGTTCGCTACGCCCCCGCGAATGGGTGCATAGGCAAGACCGATCGTTTGCGCGGCGGGAAAGAACGGCTACGCGATGACCATTCCGCAAGCCGGGGCCGACAAGGTCAGCGCTCGACAATCGTTTGAGGAGGGAGACGGCCCCGCCCTTGCCAACAGGGCCGTCTCATTTGTCGTCCACGCTGGGGCGAGGAGGCAAGGAGTCGCGGACAGACACTCTGAACCGGTTACTGACCCGTCCGGCGCAACAGCGCCAATGCAGTCTCCGGTTGTATTCCATGAATTTCTAACGACTGTAACAAAGGCGTCGATTCCCAATAAGACGGAAAGGTGATGCGTACCATCGCGCTTTCAAGCGGCACCAGGATGAGCATGAAGAGCGCCAACACCCAAACGCCCAAGCCAAGACCGCGATTCAACCAAACTCTCTGTCTAAATGATCGGCCCCCATTAGGTGGTCCGGGTTGAATGTTAGTGCATTGCTTCCTCCCTGGCCATTGCCGCCTGGAGGTGGAGCGTAGCGGAACCGGAAGGCGGCAATGGCGGTGTCGCGGTTTCCGGGGCCGGCGGTCGGTAGCCGAGGCT
>CANFCX010000073.1 GCA_947445225.1 Rhodospirillales bacterium | reverse complement strand
TGGCGTGATGCGGGTCTTCGACATCCTTGATCAGAACATCGACCCCAAAGACGGGACACGTGCGTTGAAGCGCGAAGAGATGCGCGGAGACATCGCTTGGAAGGGTGTTCATTTCGACTATTCCAAGGAATCGCCGGTGCTGCGCGGCATCGACCTTAACGTTCGCGCTGGCGAGAAAATCGCGATCGTCGGTCAGACCGGCGCCGGAAAATCGACGCTGCTCAGCCTCCTTCCGCGTTTCTACGACCCCAGCGCCGGCAGCATCGAGATCGACGGCGTCGATGTCCGGGAGTACCGCCTGCAAGATCTACGACGGCAGATCGCGATGGTTCTGCAACCGGCGCTGGTTTTCCCGGTGACGATCCGAGAAAACATCGCTTATGGCCGCGACCGCGCCGAGATGGGCGAAATCGAGCGCGCCGCGCGCCTCGCCCGCATCCATGAAACCATCGTAAAACTGCCCCTGGGCTACGAGACGGTTATCGGTGAGGCCGGCGCCACGCTCTCGGAAGGCGAGAGGCAGCGCCTGACCATCGCGCGCGCGATCCTGCGCGACGCCCGCATCCTGATCCTGGACGAGCCCACCTCGTCGGTGGACGCCGAGACCGAGGCCCTGATCATGGAGGGGTTACACCAGCTCACCGACGGCCGCACGACCTTCATCATCGCGCATCGGCTGTCGACCGTGCGTCGCTGCGACCGCATCGTGGTGCTCCGCGATGGCCAAATCGCCGAACAAGGGGCGTTCGAGGAACTATTGAAGCGGGACGGCCCGTTCGCCGCGCTTTACGCGACCCAGTTCGCGGAACAAAAACCGCTGAAGTTGGTGTCCTCTCGGGACTAGCCATCGGCAGGCCCCACTCCCTCCGGCCGACCGCAAAGAAGAAGCCCCGCTGTGGGTCAGCGGGGCTGGGAGGTAAGATGATCAGCTTCGACGCCGATAGTTCACCAAGAAGGAGGAATGGCGCTGCATTGATCGTCGAAGCAGCAATGTAATTATACCAGGATCGCGCAAACGCAAAGGTGATTGCGCGGCCAGCGTTTGTCGAACTCGCGACATTTCGTGCGATATCGCGCCAAAACACCAAGGATTGCGCCTTTTTCCGCCCTCAATCGGCGGCTATGCGACAAATGGACGCAATGCGTCACGAAGACACGGTCTGGCGCCGGCCCATCATCCAAGCCGCGACGACCAGGCAAAGGCTGACCGCCACGAGCATCATGGTGGCCAACGCATTGATCTGGGGACTTAGGCCGAGGCGCACGCTGGAAAATATCAGCATCGGCAGTGTCGTCGCGCCCGGGCCGGTGACAAAGCTGGCGATTACGAGATCGTCGAACGACAACGTAAAGCTCAAGAGCCAGCCCGCGACAATGGCCGGCGCGGTCAACGGCAAGGTAATGCTGCGCAACACCGCGAGCGGTCGCGCGCCGAGATCAAGCGCCGCCTCCTCGAGGTTGCGGTCGAACCCGGCGAGCCTGGCCTGAACAACAATCGCCACATAGGGCATCGTGAAGCTGACATGGGCGATGACAATCGTCGCCATTCCCCGCTCGTTCGGCCAGCCGATCGATTCTTCCAACCCGACGAAGAGCAGCAGGAGCGACAAGCCGGTGATGACCTCCGGCATGACCAGGGGCGCCGCCAGCAATCCCGCGAACACGGTGCGCCCGGAAAAGCGACCGAAACGGGCCAGAGCGAACCCCGCCGGCGTCCCCAGCAACACCGCCACTGTCGCCGACATCGCGGCGATGGACAGGCTCAACCACGCCGCATCCACGATGCGCTCATTGGCCAGGACCTCGCCGTACCAACGCGTCGAGAAGCCGCCCCAGACGGTAACCAGGCGCGATTCGTTGAAGGAATAAATCACCAGCAGGGCGATCGGCGCATAGAGAAAGGCGTAGCCTAGCCCTAGGAGGATTCGCGGGAACCCGACGCGCACCGCGGTCATGGCCGGTCCGTATCCACGCCCATGCGCTGAAAGGCCAGAATCGGCAGCAGCAAAACCGAAAGCATCGCGATCGTCAGCGCCGCGGCCGCGGGCCAATCTCGATTGATGAAAAACTCCGTCCAAAGGACACGACCGACCATCAGCGTATCCGGACCGCCCAGCAGGTCGGGGATGACGAACTCCCCGGCCGCCGGAATGAAAACGAGCAAGGATCCGGCCGCGATCCCGTGCCAGCACAACGGCGTCGTCACCGCGAAGAAGGTTCGCAATGGCCGGCAACCGAGATCGGCGGCCGCCTCCACGAGCGTCCAGTCCATCTTTTCCAAGGCCGCGTAAATCGGCAGAACCATGAACGGGAGATAGCTGTAGACGATGCCGAGATGGACCGCGAAATCATTGTTCATCAGCGGCAGCGGCTCATCGACGAGCCCCAACGAGATCAGAACATTATTGAGGATTCCCGTGGGTTTGAGCAAAGCCATCCAGGCGTAGACGCGAATCAGGAACGATGTCCAGAAAGGCAACATGACCAGCAGCACAAGGAGGTTTCGCCGTTCCGGCCTCGACCGCGCAATCGCATAGGCCATCGGCAGGCCGATCAGGAGGCAGACAAACGTCGAAACCGCGGCAATCCGCAGAGAGCCAAGGAAAGCATAGAAATAAAGGCTATCCGAGAGCAGAAGGAGATAGGCCGAGACGGATGGCTGAAAGGCAATACCGCCATCGGTGCCCATCTCGAACAGCGGGGCATAAGGCGGGCGCTCGGCGGTCGATTCCGAGAAGCTGATCTTCAGCACAATCGCGAGCGGCGCGACAAAGAAGGTCAACATCCACGCAAAGGGCGCTGCAATCGCTAGGGTCCGATGACGGCCGCTCATTCGAACAACACCACGCCAGCACTCGGCGGCCAGCTTAGTTCGACAGATTCGCCCTGCCGCGGAATTGGGACAACCGTAGGCGCTGTGAACAAAACCGATTTTCCGTTTGGCAGTTCGATCCGGCAGCTATGACTTTCACCGCGAAACACGGCGGCGCGGAGAACACCCCGCATTCGATTGACCGGCGCGACGCCGATTGATTGCGTCATGCGCTCCGGGCGGATGGCGAGCCAGGCTCGGCCGGTTCGAGCCGTTCCCAGTTCGTCCGGCACACGCAACTCGGTGTCGAGATCGGCCAGCCGCAGCACCACCGAACCAGGCTCATGCCCCAGTATCTCGCATTCGAACAGATTAACGGGGCCGAGGAAGTCGGCGACATAACGCGAACGGGGCCGATCGTATAACGCCGATGGCGACCCGATTTGCGCCAGCTTTCCGCCCTTCAGGATGGCAATGCGCGAGGCCATGCCCATGGCCTCCTCCGCGTCATGGGTGACGACGATGAACGTGATGCCGAGCCGTGCCTGGATGGCGACCAGCTCCTGACGGGTTTCTTCACGCAGTTTGCGGTCGAGCGCGGCCAGCGGCTCATCCAGCAGCAGAACCTTTGGAAGCTTCGCGAGCGCGCGGGCCAGCGCCGTGCGTTGGCGCTGGCCCCCGGAGAGTTCGTGGGGCCGGCGGCGCGCGAATGCCGTCATCTGAACCAGCGCCAGCATCTCGTCCACCCGCCGCGCGATTTCCGATCGGGAGAGATTTTCCTGGCGAAGACCGAACGCGATGTTGCCCTCCACACTCATATGCGGAAACAGAGCATAGGACTGAAACATCAAGTTGACCGGCCGCAAATATGGCGGCATCGCGGTCACATCGGCGCCATCGATCGAGATGGCTCCGCGATCCGGCCGCTCGAATCCCGCCAACATGCGCAGAAGTGTCGTCTTGCCCGAACCCGAGGCACCCAGAAGGCAGAACAATTCACCGCGGCGGATTTCGAGCGAGACACCCGCGACCGCGGGCACGCCCGAAAAAGATTTGGCGATATCCTCGATGCGTATGAAAGACCCCGGCTCCGAAACGGCGGTCTCGGCCGCCGCGCGGCTCATTGCCCCTCGGCCTTCTAGCGGCCGGTCGTGATCCGCGTCCAGGTGCGCGAGCGCAGACGTTCGTAATCGCGGCCGCCGGTCGAGACGGTGTAGAAGCGCTTGCGCGTCTCGGCGTCGGGATAAATCGCGCGGTTGTTCCTGATTTCGGGGTCGAGCAGCGGCAGGGAGGCGAGATTGCCATTGGCGTATCCAATGAAATTCGAATTCGCCGCCGTCACCTCGGGTCGCAGCACGAAATCGATGAAGGCATGGGCATTTTCCGGATGTGGAGCGTCAACCGGGATCACCCAGGCATCGATCCACACAAGCGCGCCTTCCTTTGGAATTGAATAGGCGACCTGAACGCCGTTCTTGGCTTCGTTGGCGCGTTTGGCGGCCTGAACGATGTCTCCCGACCAACCGAAGGTAAGGCACGCATCGCCACTGGCGAGGTCGTTGATGTACTCCGACGAATGAAACCGGCGGATGTTCGGCCGCAATTTCATCATCAGCGCCAAAGCGGAATCGAGGTCCTTGGGCGTGTGGCTGTCCGGCTTGCTTCCGGTGTGCAGCAGCGCCGCGGGCAACACATCGGTTGCCGAATCGAGCAGAACAACACCGCAGGACTTAAAGCGGGTCACGATCGCCGGATCGAAAATCATGCGCAAGGAATCGACCGGCGCGTCAGGCATGATCTGCTTGATCTTGGCGGCGTTGTATCCGATCCCCGCCGTTCCCCACATCCAGGGCACCGCGTATTGGTTGCCGGGATCGTAAACGGCCAGTTGGCGCATCAGCTCGGGATCGAGATTCTTCAAATTCGGAATGCGCGCCTTGTCCAGTTTGCGGTGCAGTTTGGCGGGGATTTGCTGGGCCAAGAACGGCGAGGCGGTCGGCGCGACGAGATCGTAGCCGCTCTTCCCCGCCCGCAGCTTGGCGTCGAGCGTCTCGTTGCTGTCATAGACGTCGTAGTTGACCTTGATGCCGGTCTCCGCCTCGAAAGCCTTGAGGGTGCCCTCGGCGATGTAGTCGGACCAGTTGTAGATGTTGAGGACCTTGTCCTCCGCCGCCCACGCGGCGGTTCCGGCGAAAACAACGCCGAACACCAGCCCTATCCACCTTTGCATGATCCGTCCTCTCCCCTGCAATGCACCTGGGTTTCACCGGCGCGCGCCGATTCAGCCCGCGGCGGCCCGACCTGTCAATGTTTCAAGCCGGCAAGGTCGCGCCGCAAGGCCGCGATCGCGCCGTCCCAATTCCCATCCGCCTTCTGCCGATAGACATGGAAATCGCGGAACCAAGGCGTGCGCTCGCCCTCGACGAGCCAGCGAAACTCCGGCGGATGCGGCACCACGACGTGGCAGGATGCCGATACGCCAGCGCGCAGGTGGACGTTGGTATTGCTGACCGTCACATAGGTATCGATCAGCGCCAGCAGCGCCAACACATCCTCGATGTCTTCATTGGCATCGGTGAGATCGCCCACGCCTCGGCCGAGGCGGCTCTCCATCTCCGCGACCTCCCCGGGACGCGGCTGCCGCTGCAGGGCCATCACCGACCCCGCGACGTTCTCCAACACACCGGCCATTCGATCGAGCGGCGCCTGTTTGAATAGTTTTCCCGGGCCTTTAACGCCCCCGCGCCAGGTCACCGCGACATGAGGCCTCGGTCCGACGGAGTCGAGCCGCCGGCGCCAACGATCCAGGCGCTCGGGCAATGGCTCCAATTTGAGCGGCGGCGGCAGGTTGGCGCTGTCGGCACAGCCCAGGAGATAGGGCAGATCGCCCTGAAATACCTTTTCTCCATCCGCCGGCCCGACGCCGTCGGAGAGGATTTGGTCGAAACCATCCACGCGGCGAAGGATGGATGCGATTTTCGGCGACGCCTCGATGGCGAAATCCGCGCCCCGCGCCTTGAGGAGAGGCGCGAATCGAAGAAAGAAAAGCTCGTCGCCCAGCCCTTGTTCTTTCAACAGGACGAAAGTGCGACCGCGCAAATCGGCCGGTAGTGGAGCTGGAGGAGCCGCCACGACGTCTCGGCGCACCAGCGGCCGCGATCGGTAGTCGCTCCAGCCCAAATCCAATTCGCCTCGCGCCAAGTCCACGAGCGCCCGGTTCATGGCTGCCTGCGGGAAATCCGGCTTGAAGACCAGGGCCAGCCCATAACGCGCGACCGCCTCGTCCAAACGACCCAGCCGCCGCATCGCAAAACCGAGATTGTTGTGCGCTTCGGCATATTCCGGATCGATGGCCAGCGCCCGCAGATAGAACGCGACAGCCTCATCGATTCGGTCCCGTTCCTGGGACGCCATGCCGAGATAATTGAGCGCCGAGGGATAGTCCGGCTTCCACGAAAGCGCGGAGCGAAGCGAGGTCTCCGCCTCATCCGTGCGCTCCATCTCCAGCAACAATGCACCGAGGCTGTGGTGCACTTCGGCGTAGTCGGGCCTGACCTCGATTGCCCGGCGATAGGCGGCCTCGGCCTCGTTTTGCCGGCCCAGCGCCTTCAAGGCGTTCCCAAGATTGCTCCAACTCGCGGCATGGTCGCGGCGCAGCCTAAGAGCCTCGCGATAAGCGGCGACCGCCTCTTCGAGCCGACCCATGGCCTTGTACGCGACGCCGAGGTTGTTGTAGGCGTCGACATGTCCGGGCGCACGTCCGATCAGGCTCCGATAGGCCGCGGCGGCGGCCTCAACCTTGCCTTGCTCTTGCAGGGATATGGCGAGCAGGTACTCCGCCTCGACATCGTTGGGATCGAGGGCGAGAAGCCTGCGGTAGGCGGCCTCCGCCTCGGTCCATCTCCGCGCCAAACGATGGCGATGGGCGTTGTGTTGCGCCGGACTCATCGAACGCTGGGGCGGCTCCGGCGACGCCATCAGGCGAAGCTGCCGATCGCGGTTTCGCGGCCCCGACGGTAGGTCACGATCTTGCGGTGGGCAGGCCTAGCGGATTTTCGAATGTTTAAAGATGACCTTCTCGCGGAAAGTCCCGGATTCTTCGTCATATGTCTCGGCCACGACATGGACAGAGTCGAACTCCCGGCTCCCCACGAGTTCACGGGCCTGGGTAATGGCTTCCCCTTGGTTCGAGGTACGCACCTCGATCATCCAACGGTCGTCCTTCAACGTACGGACTTCAAAATTCATCGCGGGCTTCGTCACCGGTCCTCCAAACCGTTGCCCGGCCACCTCGATTTCGACGAGGCTTTGCAGGTCGCCCCCTGCCTGCCTGGCCGAGAAAACGTCTGGCGCAAATATACTATTTTTATGGTTAGGGCCATTGATTTTCGGTCTTTTTGGGGCTTTGACGGGCGCTTTTGTTTGACAGCGGGCTTGGACTTCCTATGATGCGACGCCATTTGTTCTGTCGTACGGCTTGGCTTTCCGATTTCGGCAGGCTGCCAGAAACATAGGTTTTATGAATTTTTCCGATCTGGGACTTAGTCCCGACCTTCTGCGCGCCATTGCCGACGCAGGGTATGAGACACCGACACCAATTCAGGCGCAAGCAATCCCGGAAATCCTAGCCCGACACGATGTGGTGGGATGTGCACAGACGGGAACCGGCAAGACCGCTTCTTTCACTCTGCCAATGATTCAAATGTTGGCCGCCGGCCGAGCCCGGGCGCGTATGTCGCGATCGCTCATTTTGGAACCGACGCGCGAACTGGCCACCCAAGTCGCCGAAAATTTCCAGGTCTACGGCAAGTATAACAAACTCTCGATGGCGCTTCTGATCGGCGGCGTCGCTTATGGCGACCAGGACAAGAAGCTCGACCGTGGCGTCGATGTGTTGATTGCGACGCCGGGGCGGCTTCTCGATCATTTCGAGCGCGGCCGTATCCTTCTCAACGACGTGCGCACGCTGGTCATCGACGAAGCCGACCGGATGCTCGACATGGGTTTCATACCCGATGTCGAGCGCATTGTCGGCCTGTTGCCGCCGTCGCGCCAGACGTTGCTTTTCTCGGCGACGATGCCTCCGGAAATCCGCCGGCTGGCCAATGCCTTCCTGACCAATCCCAAGACCATCAGCGTGGCGCCGCCGGCATCACCCGCGGAAACCGTGACCCAAGCGCTGGTCTTCGTCGAAGCGGAAATGAAACGCGAAGTCCTCCGACAGCTGCTCGGTTCCGAAAACGTCAAGACCGCCTTGATCTTCTGCAACCGCAAGCGCGATGTCGACATACTCGCCCGTTCGTTGAAACGCCACGGCTACAATGCCGCCGCGCTCCACGGCGATATGCCCCAGGACCGCCGGACCGAAACGCTTGAGTCCTTCAAGCGCGGCGAGATCTCCCTGCTGGTCGCCAGCGACGTGGCCGCGCGCGGGCTGGACATCGACGAGCTTCCCCATGTTTTCCTGTTCGATGTGCCCATCCATGCCGAAGACTATATCCACCGCATCGGCCGCACCGGGCGCGCGGGACGCAGCGGCAAGGCAATCACCCTGGTATCGCCGGAAGATCGACGGCACCTCAGCGGCGTCGTGCGCATGCTCGGCAAGGACATCCCGCTGCTGGAGATGCCAGGCCTGAAGGTCGAGCAGCCCACCGCGGCGCCGCCGCCGGCCAAAGCCGAGGACCACCCACCGGCCAAGCGCGCAAGACCGCCTTCCCGTTCGCCGCGGCAACCACGACCGCCGGCCGCGGAGAAACCAGCGCAGGCGGAGGTCAAGCGGACCGCCGCGGCGCCCGAACCAAGACAACCCCAGCGCGCCGCCGCGCCGTCAGAGAGCCGGCCGCCAAAACGGCGCCCCGCCGAAGAAGCCGATGGTGGGCTTGGCGATCATGTTCCAGCGTTCCTGCTGCGCCCGGTGCGCGGCCCCAAAGCGGCGGCTTAGTCCCGCCTCCGCTCAGACGTCTCGCGCAAAGACGGCTTGGGTCTGCCAGGCGTAGAGACCCGCGCCGACGATGAGCAGAGCCCCCACGATCGTCCACCCGTCCGGCAGATCGCCGAAAATCACAAAGCCAAGCCCGGTCGCCCATAAGATCTGGCTGTAGGAAAAAGGCGCGGCAACCGACGCCGGCGCGCGTTTCAACGCCTGGATTAACAGGTAATGCCCGCCGCCGCCGAGCAAGCCCACCGCCATTAGAAGCAGCCACGCCTCCGGCGTCGGTGGCGTCCATACCCACGGAACCAGGGCGCTCGAAACGACCGCTCCCACCAGGCCGGTGTAGAAGATCGTCGTCTCGGGCGAATCAAATCCGCTGACCCACCGCGTCATGATCTGATAGGCCGCATAACAAACCGAGACGATCAGGGCCAGGAAAGCGGCATGGTCGATCGTGTTCAGACCCGGCCGGATGATAACCAAGACGCCGACCATGCCGATGGCGACGGCGATCCAGCGGCGCAGCCCTACCCGCTCCTTCAAGACGACATATGACAACGCCGTGACCAAAAGCGGCGCGGTGGCGTTGATCGCCGTCATCTCCGCCAAGGGCAGGAACTTCAAGGTGAAAAAGGAAAGCAAAGAAATGACGAGCAACAGGCTGGCCCGAGCCGCCTGAATCCAAGGCCGCCTGGCCCGCGTGGCGAAGCCAACGCCGTGTTTGGGAACCAGGGCGAGCACGAACAAGAAATGGAAGAAATAACGCGCCCAGGTGATTTCGACGATGTCGTAGGTGCGGCCGAGATATTTTCCGATCGCATCAAGCCCGGCGAACAGCGACATCGCCGCCATCATGAGCAGGATGCCGACAACGATGGCGCGGTCGCGGCGCGGCAGGTTCTCCGTGTTGGGCATTGCACCTTGAATGAGCGGCGGCGGGTGTGCGCCGAAAGACGGCGGGGGGGCGCAGTAACGCCGATCGGCCGATCGCGGTCAATCGCGTCGTAGCGCCACGATCGGGTCGAGGGCCGCCGCCTGCCGCGCCGGATAGAAGCCGAAAAACACCCCGATCAGCCCGGCGAAGCCGAAGGAGAGAAGCACGGAACTCGGCTCGATCAAGACACGCCAGCCGGCGAAGTGGCCAATTCCCGCGGAGCCGGCAAGGCCCAGAAGCACGCCGATGCCGCCGCCAAGCAACGACAGCAAGACGGCCTCGACGAGGAACTGGGACAACACATCGCGTCCCCGCGCGCCAACCGCCATGCGCAGACCGATCTCGCGGGTTCGTTCGGTGACCGAGACCAGCATGATGTTCATGATGCCGATGCCACCCACGAGCAGCGACACCGAAGCCACCGCGGCGAGCAGCAGCGCCAGCACCTTCGATGACGCCTCTTGGGTTCGCATGATTTCGGCGAGATTGCGCAGGATGAAATCATCCTCTTGGAAGGCCTGAAGCTGATGCCGGTCGCGGAGCAAGTCGCGGATATGCTCTTCGGCCGAAATCATGGAAGCGCCGGCGGCGACCTTGACCGTGATCGAGGCAACAACGCGGGGGTCGGCGGGCGGACGGCCCAGCAATTTCTTCTTCGCCGTGCTCAACGGCACCACGATGATATCGTCCTGATCCTGGCCCTGGCCGCTTTGTCCCTTTCCGACGAGAGTTCCGGCGATAATGAACGGGGTGTTGCGGATGCGAACCGTCAGCCCGACCGGGTCCTCGTCCGGGAAGAGGTTGGTCAGCACGGTTTGGCCGAGCCACGCCACGCGTTCGATGTCGCGGACGTCCTCGACCTCCAACGCCCGGCCGCTTTCCAACTGCCAGTCGCGCACCTCGAAAAATTCCGGCGTCGCGCCAATGACGGCCGTCCCCCAATTGAGATTGCCGTGCACGATTTGGACCTGTCCGCGCACATTCGGCGCGGCGGCGACGATCGATTCCAGTTCCGTCTGTATGGCGATGGCGTCGTCTTCGCTGATCGTCCACTGCGTGCCCTGTCCAGCGCGAGCGCCGCCCTGATTGACCGAGCCACTCATGACGACAATCAGATTCGAACCGAGCAGGCGAATCTGTTCCTCGACCCGAGCCTGAGCCCCGGCGCCGACTCCAACCATGACGATGACTGCCGCGACGCCGATGATGATGCCGAGCATCGTCAGCACGCTCCGCAGCTTGTTGACGCGCAGCGCCGCGACCGCGATCCGTCCGTTGATATAGAGGTTCAAGGCGCCCCCAACCCCGTCCCTACCGGCGATGCCGCCCCGATCCCCGGTTCGGTCGGGCCACGTCCCATGGGCGATCGACGGTCCACATTCTCGTCACGCACCAAAACGCCGTCCCGGAAAGAAAGAATGCGGCGGGCGCAGCGGGCAATATCGTGTTCATGGGTGACGAGGACAATGGTGATGCCTTCCGCGTTCAGCCGCTCGAAGATCCCCATGATTTCCTCACCCGTACGGCTATCGAGCGCGCCGGTGGGTTCATCGGCCAGGATCAGGGCCGGCGTGTTCACCAGCGCCCGCGCAATGGCAACACGTTGCTGCTGACCGCCAGACAACTGACTCGGCAAATGGTGGGAACGTTCGGCAAGACCGACGGCCGCCAATCTCTCCTCGGCCAACCGGCGCCAGTCACGCCGATTCGTGCCGCTGTACAGCAGCGGCATTTCCACATTCTGCAAGGCGTTCAGGCGCGGCAACAGATTGAAGCCTTGAAAGACGAATCCGATTTTGCGATTGCGCACCTGGGCAAGGTTTTCGGCGGGCAGCGCGGAGACGTCGGTCCCGTCCAGCCTGTACAACCCGGCGGTCGGCGTATCCAAGCAACCGATCAAATTGAGGAAAGTCGATTTTCCGGACCCTGAAGGTCCCATGACGGCGACATATTCGCCCTTCCCAATGACCAAGCTGACACCGCGCAGCGCCTGCACTTCCTGGCCGCCCAGGACATAGGTCTTAACCAGATCTCGGGTTTCGATGACCGGGACGGCCACCTCACAGCCCGAGCCGCGGGGTTCGCGGCCCCTCCTGCGTTTGCGCCCGGCTTTCTATTATGCCGACGACAACCTCCTGCCCCTCGCGCAAATCGCCCTCGACGATTTCGGTGAAGCCGCTATCGGTGATGCCGACGCGAATCATGACTGGAACCAATTCGCCTCCCGGCCCCTTGATCCACACCCTGCCCGGAGTCGTGACCGGAGCGGAGGAGTCGCCCGCGAGCAGCCGCCGAAATGCACTTTGCTGATCGGGGCTCAACACCGCTGTGATCGCCTCGACCGTCCCCATGCGGATCCGCTGGTTTTCGGCACGCCGTTCGTCCTGCCCGAGTTGGCCACGAGTGAGGGCGGCGAGTTTCTGTCGTGTTTCCTCGAGGATACCCTGAAGTTTGGTCTGCTGCGCCTCATCGAGGGTGAGCGCCGTGGTGAGCCTCTCCCGCGTCAATTCCGGAGCCGGCGCCCCCGCGGCCTGCGCGACGCCCTGTTGCGCCCTCGGG
>CANFCX010000072.1 GCA_947445225.1 Rhodospirillales bacterium | reverse complement strand
TCTTCGCAGCAAAAGCTTTCATGATCCGGCACCACAGGAGCCGCGCAGCGCGCATCTTGGCGACCTCCAGGTAGAAGTTCATTCCGACCGCCCAGAAGAAGCTCAGCCGCGGCGCGAATGCATCGACGTCCATGCCCCGAGAGACCGCGGTGCGCACATATTCCTGCCCGTCGGCCAGCGTAAAGGCCAGTTCCAGCGCCTGGTTGGCGCCGGCCTCTTGCATGTGGTAACCCGAGATGCTGATCGAGTTAAAGCGCGGCATATGCTGCGCGGTGTAGGCGATGATGTCGCCGATGATGCGCATCGACGGCAGCGGCGGATAGATATAGGTGTTGCGGACCATGAACTCCTTAAGGATGTCGTTCTGAATGGTCCCCGAGAGCGCTTCGGGCTTCACGCCCTGTTCTTCGGCCGCGACGATGAAGGCGGCAAGGACGGGCAGCACCGCGCCGTTCATCGTCATCGACACGCTGACCTTGTCGAGGGCGATGCCGTCGAACAGGATTTTCATGTCCTCGACCGAATCCACCGCGACGCCGGCCTTGCCGACGTCGCCGACGACGCGTGGGTGGTCGCTGTCATAACCCCGATGAGTGGCCAGATCGAAGGCCACCGAAAGTCCGCTCTGGCCCTGTTTCAGTCCTTCCTTGTAGAAGGCGTTTGAATCCTCGGCGGTCGAAAAGCCGGCATATTGGCGCACGGTCCATGGACGGCTTGTGTACATCGTTGCGTAAGGCCCACGCAGGAACGGCGGAAACCCCGGCATTCCACCGAGATGGTCGATGGCTTCGAGATCGGCCTCCGTATAAATAACCTTCTGCGAAATCCCATCCGGGTTGACGCGCGCGGGGGTCTCCGGCGCGGCGCCGTTCACACTGGCGCCGGCAAGCCGGGACCATTCCTCGATTGTCGGCTTCTTGAATTCAGCCATCGAAGATTCCGCCGCAAAAGCTCATGCATCTTATGGAAAATGCACAATAACTTATTGCCTGAACTCAAGTCTATCCCGCAGTCCGATGACCCGGCGCGGGTCAGGCGGGAGCCTTGCGCAGCGCCTGCTCTGTCAGCCGGACAAAGGTCACCAGCTCGTCGATACCTTTGATCCGAATGGTCTGTTCCATGGGGGGGAGACCGACCATCAACGCAGCCACCGCCGGGTCCTTGGCGAGAGAGGCCGACATCACGATTTCGCCACCTCGGCTTTCTGATTGCAGCCGTGCGGCCAAATTCACGGTGGAGCCGAAATAATCCATGCGGTCGTTGAGCGTGACCGCGATGCAAGAGCCGCCATGCAGTCCCACCTTGATGACGATGGTTTCGGCGCCATGAGCAGCGGCATTGGCCGCATTGAACCGGGCAACATTCCGTTGCACGTCGATGGCCGCCCGCAGCGCGTCGGCAGGTTGCACAAAAGCCGCCATCACGGCGTCGCCGATGGTCTTGACGACGGCGCCGTTGTTCGCGCGAACCGCTTCGGCCAGGAACGCAAAATGCTCGCGCACCAGGTGATAGGCACCAGCATCGCCGATGCGGGTATAGAGCGCGGTCGAGCCCTGGAGATCCGTGAACATGAGTGTGATGTGCGAGATCGCCACTTCGTCCCCGGGGCGCAATATCTCGGCGGAAAATTGCTCGCGAAAAGCCTGAAGGGCAGTGACCCGATGCGCCGTCAGCGCCTCGATCACCCAATCGCGCGATTCGACGACGATTGTGGCCTCCCGCTCCGTCCGGTTTTCGATGTTGACGAATCCGGGCATCGCCGGAACCCCGCAGAGGATGCGTTGTGGATCGGCGATGATCGTCGGAAATCCATCGGTCCCGAAGAAGATGTCCGACGCGGTGCTGGGCCCCAACAGGCGTAGTCGATAATCGCCATGACCAAGCTCCGCGGATACCGTGCGCTTTTGCCCAGGCGCCAGGATTTGCTGAAGCATGACATGCGGCGTGGTCATGGGACCGGACAGGCAAAATTCGCCATGGGACAACGACCGCACCTGGGGCGAGGGGCGGAAGGTGATTTCGACGTTGTGATCGAATTCCCTCTCATAGTCGACATTGCAGGATTGGCAATGGGCGCCGGTCGGCAGACCGGCGAGGGTGGCCGCCGATTCCTTGGCGCCCCGGCAACGCGGACATAACAGGTCCCAACGTAATTCGAGCATCCCGACCTTCACCGCCACTAGACACAGCTCGATAACCTCGCGCGCCGAGACTTGCCAAATCCGCGCCAGCGTTAGTGGACGGATGCGGACGAGATCGACTTCCTGCGCGGTCAACAAACGATCGGCGAGCCGGAGCGACAAGCCATGGCCGAAGGGCGTCGTGTCGATCGCGGCGACCATGCCTGCGACACGTTCCTTGGCACCCTCGGGAAGTTTTGGAGCAACGTCGAATGGCCGGGTTCGGCTGCCCCCGGCAAAGGCGGCCGCGTCAAGCGCAAGCCGCTCGATGAGTTTGCCGGCCCGGTCGAGGAACCCAAAACGCAACAAGATGGTACCGATGAGATTCGCGGGTTCGCCCTCGAGCGTATAGGTGGCCTTGCAGCCCTGGCCTTCGGCTTCGAGCGTCAACGATGGGCCGAAGGTCTTGAACGGCCCCTTGCGGAACAGGCGTCGTTGGCTGAAGTACTTGTTGCGCGCCCATTCATAGGGTCGCTCTTCCCATTCCAGCTCCATGCGCCCGATACGGGCGCGGGCGATACGCAGGACGCTGCCATCCGGGCGCGGGATTTCCTCCATCCGATAGGGGGGCGTGCCGGCGGCTTCGTTGAAACGCGCGGTATCGGCAAAGACCGGCCAGATCTTTTCCGGCGGCTGATCGAAATGCCAAACCCAGCTTCGGCGGTAGACTTTACCCATCGTCGCGCAGCCTCTCCTTGACCCTCATCGAGCCCTTGTACGCCTCTCGCGGCGGCGCAGATTACTCCATCGAAGCCGAAACGGCCGCACCCGCGCACTCTTTTGTCGGCGCGCGTTTTCCGTTATGAGTGGCGACACCGCCTAACCCGAAAGCCAACGATGCCCAAGAAAATCAATCCGCTCGGCCTCAACCCGTTGCAGCTTAAGACGCTGGCGCTGCTTCAGGAATTGGCACAGCTACCCGATCACGGCACCGCCGAGAGTGATGGTACCGTAACCGTGCGTTACCTGCCGCATCCCCATGGCGATCATTTCCACGTCGGTCATCGCATGGTTCACGCCAGCGATGCCACCGGCCTGGCCTTGGAAGCACCTTGGATCGCGCTTGAACGCAAGGGTTTGTTGAAATCGAAATTCCCGGAATCGGCGGTGATGACGCCCGAAGGCCTAACCTATGAAACGGGCGTTCGCGACCTTATTCTTCACGGCGGCGATCACTGACCTGACCACCGAAAGGCGGCAAGCGTTAGGCTCGGTCTGGTGTCGGAATCCCCGTACAGGCGCGCAAGGCGCGCAGGTTCCGGCAGTTCCCCCATTGAAATCCCCAGTTGCGGGCCGTGAATGCCACCGGGGATGAACGCGGAATCGATTCCAGCACTCGCCGCTCCGGCAATGTCCGTCCGCAGGGCATCACCGACCGCGAGCACGCGCCGCCGATCGGCGATCGCCAGGCGCCCCAGGCAAAGGGCATAGATCGACGGATAGGGCTTGCCGTGGTAGCGGACGACCCCGCCAAGCTGTTCGTACTTTAGGGCGAGCGCGCCCGCGCAGACGAGGCGCGTGGTGCCCTTCATGACCTCGAAATCGGGATTGGCGCAGAGCATCTTGAGGTCCAGCACCTTGGCATCGTCCAGCTCGGCTTCGTGATCGGCGACACTCATGCCATCCAAACGGGGGCCGGTGACCAGGATGAAATCGGCGTCGCGGATTGATGCGACCGGTTCCAGGCCGTTGCCTTCGACCATGCCGCGATCGCGTTCCGGCCCGATCAGCAGACAGCGCCGTCCCAGAGCCGCGTGAAAGGGATCGCCGCGGGAGGCAATGGCGAGCCACGCCTCTTCGCCGGAGGACAAGACCTCATCGTAAAGATCCTCGGTCAGCCCCATCGCCGCCATCGTCGCGGCGACCACACCCGCGCGCCGCGGCGCGTTCGAAAGGATGACGACGCGCTTTCTCAACGCTCGCAATCGCCTCAGGGCATCGATGGTGCCCGGATAGGGGCTGAGGCCGTCATGGAGGCATCCCCACAAATCGAGGATGAAGCCGTCATAACGGTCCGCGATCGCGGCCATGCCGGCCATCGCGGGAACGGTATTGGCGTTCGTCACGAACCGATCTAATCCTTGGAGACTCTGGGTTCGCCGAACAAATAACCCTGGCCGAAGTCGATTTGAAAATCGAGCAGCTCGACCAAGGTCTTTTCGGACTCGACCTTCTCGACGATCAAATCGATGCCGTGACGATCGAGCGCGGCCTTCAGCGCCTGCACCTTGTCCTCGCCGCCCTCGCCGCCCGCCTGCTCGATCAGCCGGGCCGCCTCGATTTTGACGAAGTGAAAATGGCGATCGGCGAGATCGGCGAAATCGAGATCGAGGCTCGCGACTTGATCCATCGAAAAGCCAAAGCCGACTTCGGCCAGCTTTTCGAGATGCCGCGCGGCCGTTTCGCCGAGCCGGTCGACACTCGATTGGGCGAACTCGAAGGATAGGTTGGCGGCAAGGTCGGCATTGTCGGACAGGAAGGCGAGAAAGTCGCGGAAAAACCCGGTATCGGCCAAGGTGTGCTGCGAGATGTTGCAGAAGAAGCCGAGATTCTGATTCTTCTTTTGGACCCGCCGCACGAGCTGGATGCAGCGGAACAGGAGCATGTTGTCGATGGTCCCGATCAAACCTTCGCGTTCGGCGACGCCGATATATTGCTCCGGCATGACGACGGAATCATCGCCGGCGCGAATGCGCGAGAAACATTCGTAATATCGCCGCTTGCGCTGGGGCAGGCTGACGATCGGCTGGAGGTACAGGTCGATGCGGTCGGCCCGCAATGCCTCGCGCACGATGTCGAGCACCGTGGCGTCGTCGATTCCCTTCATATAACGCACCGGCGCCGCGCGGCTCGTCGGCGACGGGGCGGCGGCGGGCGTCATCGGCGGGGGCATCTCGCCCGTGGGTGCCGGCTGGGCGCGGCCGCCCACGGATTTATGGCGTTCGGAGTATTGCTCGACGAGTCCCTGCAGAAGCCGGACTTCGTCCATCACCTTGCCGATATTGGCGGTTTGCCCCTGGCGAACGCGGCTGGAAGATTCGATGGCTTCCAGGATAAGGCGGCTCTCGTTCCGCGCCCGGGCCAATTCATCGGCGAGTTCGGCGAAACGCAGCCGCAACCACGCCATCTCGGACTCCAGCCGGCCGTTTCCTAACCCGGCCAACAGGCCATGAACCAACCCGCAGGCCAGGAGAACTTCACCGCCGAGCAACAGCGAATCGCCGGGTTCGAGCGCGGGAAAATTGTAAGGCAACGCCACCGCCATAATGGCAGCGACCACCGCGTAGGACAGCGCGATTAGAAGATGATGGTGCAATGGCATGGGAAAAGCGGTTCGGGCGGTGGAGCCGAAGGTTGTGAACCGAAACCGCAGTGTGTGGGAAAAGCCAATGGCGCACAAGCGAAACGGCGCCAGAGCGGTTCAGCCGTCCCGGTCTTCGCCGGCCCACGAGGGTATGACATGGCGGCCATCCCGGTCGGCCGGCAGATCGTCGGTCCTGACCACGGCGGAAAGCGGCAATCCGCCATAAAGATGGGGAAAAAGGATGCCACCCCGCGCCGGCTCCCACTTCAGCGCATCGCCCAGCCGGTCCGTCTCCACGGTCAGAAGCACCAGGCCGGTCTGGCCGGCGCGATGTTTGGCCACGCTCGCGGCAAGCTGCTCGCCGGTTGAAAAGTGGATGAAACCGTCGGCGCGGTCTTGGGAAGAACCGGCATAAAGACCCGCCGCTTCGGCGGCGCGCCATTCATCCCATCGGCAGACGTGAAAAATGCGGCGATTAGCCATGTACTCCCGATTCCCGACCCCAACCTTGCTTAAGTCACATTTCCGTTCAAGGCCCGTGTTGGTGATGCGGTCGGGACAAATTTATGGGACTAATTGCCCATGCTACGGCATGCCGACATCTGGCGCGCCATCGATTTGCTGGCCGAGAGACACGGCTATTCTCCATCTGGGCTGGCGCGACGGGCGGGACTCGATCCAACTGCCTTCAACCGCAGCAAACGGGTCGCCCGTGACGGACGACCGCGGTGGCCCACGACGGAGAGCATCGCCAAAATCCTCGAGGCCACCGGCGCATCGGTGACCGAATTGGTCGCCGCGATCACCGCCGGCGATGAGCCGGCGATGCCGTTTCCTCGGCGCATTCCGGTCGTTGGCCTCGCGAAGGCCGGTATCGCCGGATATTTCGACGATTCCGGCCGCCCCGCTGGCCAGAGTTGGGACCACCTGGCGTTTCCCGATCTCGGCGACCCCCATCTTTATGCCATCGAGATCGGCGGCGACGGCCTGGCTCCGGTTTGCCGGTCCGGCGACACGATCATCGTGTCGCCCACGGCCAACCCGCGGCGCGGCGATCGTGTTGTCGTCAAGACGACCACCGGCGAAGTGCTGGCGAAACAGTTGGTTAGACGAAACGCCCGCAGGGTGGAGCTGCTGCCGTTCGATTTAGGCGGCGCGCCGCGTGTTCTGGCGGCCGATGACGTGGTGTTCATCCACCGCATCGTCTGGATCAACCAATAACGCCGGCCGGCGTCAAGACGCAACGGCCCGGGGAGCAATAGCCCCCCGGGCCGTCGGTTTGACATTCCACGCGAACCCCGCCGCTCTACCGTTCTCTATCGGTCGGGAGAGCCTTGGGAAAGTGGTTTAGAAGCTGGCGGGTTTGCCCGCCTTCTCGATCATCTGGGCGAAGCGGGCGCTCAACGGCTGAAGTGCCTCGGTCGACATCTTCGTGCTGATCTCGGTGAGCTTCGTGCCTTCGGCGCGCCAGCTGTCGATGGCACCTTTCGTAAACGCAGCCTGCACTTCGGTGGCTTCCTGCAAATTCTTGCACGACGCCAATTTCTTCGCGGTCGCGAGAGCGGATTCGACATTGGCCTGGGCGATGGCGGCGACTTGACGGCCCATCACCTCGAAGCCTTTGGCCATGACCGAGCTCGATTTCATCGCGGCATTAACATTGGCTTCGGTCATCGCTTTCAGCTCGCCGAAACCCTTGGTGGCGGCCGCCGTGGCCTTTTCGACTTGCTCCTTCACCGTGACGGTGAGAATCGCGGGGTCGAACGCGGCGTGGGCGGTATTCTTGGTGGCCGGCATCGGAAGAATCTCCTTACAAAGGGGGCGGAAATGGGGGCTTGTCTCTTGGCGCTGCTATGCTCAGGGAAATCTATGTTGCAGCGCAGCATAGCGGGAATATGCCAGCGTCAGGGCAGGCGATCAAGTATTTTTTGTGCAGTGCACAAGAAATGCTGCAACGCGGTCTCGGGGCCGCGTGAATGACTATTCGGCCGCCACTGTCTTCCGGATAAGGGCGATGGTTTCGGCGACCCCGAACAGGGCGATGAAGGTACCCATGCGCGGGCCTTCGCTTTGGCCGAACAAAGTCTCGTAGAGGGCGAGAAACCAGGACTTCAAATCCGGGAATGCGTGGCGCTTGCCGACCTCGTAGACCTCGGTCTGCACCGTCTCGGCGCTGGCGCCCGCGGGCAAACGCCCCAACGCGTCGGCCAGATCGGAGAGCGCCGCCCGCTCGATTGCCGTCGGCGCCCGGTGGCGCCGCTTCGGCTTCACGAAATCCCGGTAATAGGCGATGGCGTGGTCGACAAGCCGGTCGAGGACCGGCGAGGTGGCCGGCGAGGCCGTCGGCGCATAACGGCTGATGAAGCCCCAGAGAACCGTCTTGTCTTCGGCATTGGTGACACTGGCGAGGTTGAGCAGAATGCCGAAGGACAAATGTAGGGATTCCGCGGGCGGCTTCCCATCATGGACGTGCCAGGCCGGGTTTTCGAGCCGCTCCGCGGGTGTTTGCTTCGCCTGCTTTTCGAGCAGGCTCAGGTAATCGTCGACCTGGCGCGGGATGACGTCGAAATGGAGCCGCTTGGCCCGGCGCGGCTGCTGAAACATGAATAGAGACAGGCTCTCGGGCGGCGCATAACGCAGCCATTCATCGACGGTGAGCCCGTTGCCCTTCGACTTCGAGATCTTTTCGCCCAGTTCGTCGAGAAAAAGTTCATAGGTGAACCCCTCGGGCGGCTTGCTGCCCAGAATGCGACAGATGCGTCCCGACAGCGTCACCGAATCGATAAGGTCCTTGCCCGACATCTCGTAATCGACGCCGAGCGCGACCCAGCGCATCGCCCAATCCACCTTCCATTGCAGCTTGCAATGGCCGCCGGTGATGGGCCGTTCGACGACGCGGCCGTTTTCGTCGAGATACGAAACCGTGCCGGCGTCCGGGTTGCGGGCAACGATCGGCACTTGCAGGACGCGACCGGTGCGCGGGCACACCGGTAGGAATGGGCTGTAGGTGGCGCGGCGCTCCGGACCCAGCGTCGGCAACATGACCGCCATGACCTCGTCATAACGGTTCAAGATGGCGCGGAGGGTGTCGTCGAAAAGCCCCGCCCGATAACAATCGGTGGCGCTTTTGAATTCATAGTCGAACCCGAATCGGTCGAGGAAGGCGCGCAGTCGCGCGTTGTTGTGATGACCGAAACTTTCATGGGTGCCGAAGGGATCGGGGATGGAGGTCAGCGGCTTCCCCAGATGTGCTTCCATCATGTCCCGATTGGGGACGTTATCGGGCACGCGCCGCAGGCCGTCCATATCGTCGGAGAAGGCGAACAATTTGGTCGGGACGTCGGATAAGCGGCGAAACGCCTGGCGAACCATCGTCGTGCGCACGACTTCGCCGAAGGTCCCGATATGCGGCAGGCCGGACGGGCCGTACCCGGTCTCGAACAACACGTAACCCTTGGCCGCGTTTTCGGCGCGGGCCAACAGCTTGCGCGCCTCCTCGAACGGCCAGGCCCGGGCCTGAAGCGCCAAATCGCGCGGGGAATCGGATATGGGCGTGGGCGACGACATCGTCGGACCCTAGTACTCGTTCGCGGCGTTCCGCGCAACCGGCCCTGGGCCAGGAAGCGGGTCGTGGTCCGACATCGGTCCAGGCAGTCGCGGCGCCCTTGGTGCGGCCCTATAGTCCCCCGGTGTGATGCAAACGCCGCCCCGCTCCTCCCTTCTTCGCTTCCCCGACGCACCGGCCGTGGTCGCCGGCGCCGTGGATTGCCTATGGCTAACCGCCGATGGCGAGATGCTGCGCCTGCGCCACGCCGATGCCGCCCTGCGCGCGCGGGCCACGCCGCCGATTCTGTGCCATGCGCCGGCGACCGCGCGCCGGCTCGGCACCGACCGTTTCCCCGCCTACGATGTGTTGGAGCTTTTCGCCTTCGTCCGACCCGCGCGTTTCTGCCTGCCGACGGCGCGTGGGATCGCCGATGCGCTGGCCTTGGGGTCGGCGCGCACCCCCGCCAGCGAAGTATCGTCGTTGCCGCGAGCGGCCGAACATCTGCTGCGTGAACTCGCCGACGCCGACATCGACAACGATGCCATCGGCATCGCCCGCATCATGACGCGGGGCGGTTGGCCGTGGGGTCGCTTTGTGCTCGCGGCTTTGGGCGACGATCCGCACGCCTACAAGACGGACCTCTCGACGGCCGCGCTCGGGGTTTGGCGTCGGCTCGGCGAGTGGTCCGACTTTGCGCCGGACCCGCCGGCCGGCGACATTCCCATCGAGCCGGCCGAGGCCCGCGAACGGCTCCGTCAAATGCTGGGCGCCGATGCCGAGGATCGGCCGCAGCAGGCCGATTACGCGTCGGCCGTGTCGCTGGCCTTCCGTCCCCGCGACTCCCGCGACCATCCCCGTCTCGTGCTGGCCGAGGCGGGCACGGGAATCGGGAAGACCCTGGGCTACCTGGCCGCGGCGACGCTGTGGGCGGAAAAAAATCACGCGCCGGTTTGGATCAGCACCTATACCCGCAACCTCCAACACCAAATCGATCGCGAAATCGACCGTCTGGTGCCCGACCCGGTGGAAAAGGCGCGGCGCGTCGTCATTCGCAAGGGCCGGGAAAATTACCTGTGCCTGCTCAATCTTGAAGAGGCGGCGGCCGGGCTCACGACGCGGCCGCAGGACGCCACCGTGCTGGGCCTGATGGCGCGGTGGGCGGCGCGCTCGCGCGACGGCGACATGACCGGTGGCGATTACCCGGCCTGGCTCGCCGATATCCTCGGCCGCGGCCGCACGCTTGGGCTCGCCGACCGCCGCGGCGAATGCATCTATTCGGCGTGCTTTCATTTCCACAAATGTTTCATCGAGCGCAGCGTGCGCCGCGCCCGCCGGGCCGACATCGTGGTCGCCAATCACGCCCTGGTCATGGTCCAGGCCGCGCTGGGCGGAGTCGACGACACGAGACTGCCGAGCCGTTACATCTTCGACGAGGGCCACCACGTCTTCGACGCCGCCGATGCCGCATTCGCCGGCCTGCTATCGGGCCAGGAAGCCGCGGACCTGCGGCGCTGGGTGTTGGGCGCCGAGGGCCGTAGCCGCAGCCGAACGCGCGGCCTCAAGCTGCGGGTTGGCGATCTGGTCGTGGGGAACGAACCCGCGGAAGCCGCGCTGGAGGCGGCCTTGATCGCCGCCCGCGGACTGCCCGGCGATAGCTGGGGCGCGCGGCTCTCGGCCAACAATCCGATCGGCCCGGCCGAGACTTTCCTCGCGCTGGTCCGCCACCAAGTGCTGGCCCGCACCAACGCGGGCGATGAGGGTTACGGCCTCGAGGCCGGGACGATGCCGACCATCCCGGGTGTCGAGGCGGCCGCGGCCAACCTCGAAAAGGCCCTGGCCGGACTTGCCGAGCCGTTGCGCCGGCTGGCCGAATGTTTGGCTACGAAACTGGACGCCGAATCCGCGACTTTGGATAGCGCCACGCGCCAGCGCATCGAGGCGATCGGCCGCGGGCTGTTGCGGCGGGCAGACGCCACGATCGAAGGCTGGCGCGCGATGTTGAAAACCGTTGGCCAGCCGGCGCCGCCGGAATTCGTCGATTGGTTCGCCATCGATCGGATCGACGGGCGCGAGGTTGACGTCGGCATGCATCGGCATTGGCTCGATCCGACCGCGCCTTTCGCCGCCGGCGTCGCGCGACCGGCGCAGGGCTTGTTGGTTACCTCGGCCACGCTGACCGATGGAACCGGCGACATCGAGGCCGATTGGAAGGCGGCGGAAATTCGGACCGGCGCGCGGCATTTGCCGGACGCGATCCGCGCCAGCCATGCCTCGCCCTTCGATTACGCCGCCCTGACCCGCGTGATTGTCGTCAACGACCTGCGGCGCGACGACATCGATCAGACGGCGGCCGCCTATCGCGAATTCCTGTTGGCCGCGGGCGGGGGCGGCTTGGGTCTGTTCACCGCGATCAGCCGGCTGCGCGCGGTCCATGAGCGAATCGCCCGCCCGCTCGAGGCCGCCGGACTCAAATTATTTGCCCAACACGTGGACGCCATGAATACGGCCACACTCATCGATATTTTTCGGGCGGAGGAAGATTCCTGCCTGCTCGGCACCGACGCCGTCCGCGACGGCGTCGACGTGCCCGGCCGCAGCCTTCGGCTGATCGTGTTCGACCGCGTGCCCTGGCCGCGCCCAGACATACTCCACCGCGCCCGCAAGGGCGCCTTCGGCGGCGGCGCCTATGATGACATGATCGCGCGGCTGCGCCTGAAACAAGCTTTCGGAAGGCTGGTCCGGCGCGCCGACGATGTCGGGGTCTTTGTCCTTCTCGATTCGCGCCTGCCCTCGCGGTTGGCCAAGGCTTTCCCCGCCGGCGTCGAGATCCAGCGTGTTGGACTGGCCCAGGCGCTGAAGATCGCGCGCGATTTTCTCAACCCCGGTGGCCCGGGAGTCGGGCTCGAAGCGGCTCGGCCTTGACGATCGGCAAAAGCCCCGTACATTCGCCAACCATGAACAATGCAGCAAAGACGATCGGCCCCCACGCCGCGCTTATCTATCTGATGGTCATGGTGTCGGCCTCGGATCGGGAAATGAAATCGCCGGAGCTTCGCCGGATCGGGGATGCGGTGCGCCTTCTCCCGATCTTCGCCGGTTTCGATCTCGAACGGCTGCCCGATACCGCCAAGGAATGCGCGGTCATGATTTCGCCTGAGGACGGGCTCGAACGCACGCTCGCCGTGATCAAGGCGGCGCTGCCGGAACGCCTGCGCGAGACCGCCTACGCGCTCGCCTGCGACATTGCCGCGGCCGATGGCAAATTGCCGCACACGGAATTGCGGATGCTGGATCTGATCAGGCAGCGTCTTGGCGTCGAGAGGCTAACGGCCGCGGCGATCGAACGCGCCGCGCATGCGCGGTATGCCGTTCTTTGAGACGCCCGCTCCAATCCGGCGAAAGTCGGTAGGGGAATCTCGCGGTTTTCGATTGCCAAATGGGCGGCGATAGGG